>NZ_SNWG01000001.1:930821-1241095 GCF_004362195.1 Microbacterium sp. BK668 | reverse complement strand
CACGGGAAGCAGCACCCAGAACACGTTCCCCCACGGGTGATCCGCGTCCCGCAGCCGGCGCACGGTCACCGCCAGCGTCGGAAGCAGGATGACGATACTCCACAGCCCCGTCAGGGCCGGCTGGGCGGTGAATCGTCCGGTGTCGAAGTCGAAACCGTACACCGGTATCGCGCTCAGCGCAGCCGAGACGAGCACCGTGAACAGGATCCACCACCAGAACTCCGGCCGACTCGCACGACCTCGGAACTCGGCGTACTTCGCGAAGCCGACCTGGATCGCCTGTACGAATGACATGGCCCGCCCTCCCGCTCGTGATCGATGCGTCCATCCCATCGCCCGTGATGCTCCGGTCATGTGCCGAAGGTCCCGTGGAGTGGGGAAAGCCGAGCACCACGTCGTCGGTATCGCTCCTATCGCCGCCGCCGATCGTCGCGAGGAGTCGATCGGATGCCGCGGCCCGGTCTCCACCCGGCTCCGCTGCCGCGGCATCCCTCGGTGTGTGGCTCGGCTCGTCGTGGCGAGGATCAGAACGGGTTGGTCGCGGGGTCGATGAGCGGGCGGACCTCGACGCCGCCGCCCGTGGCCGGGCAGAGCTTGGCGATCTCGATCGCGAGGTCGACGTCGCGCGCCTCGACGACGTAGTAGCCGAGCAGGGCCTCCTTGCTCTCGACGAACGGACCGTCCGTCGCCGAGCCGCCCTTGATCGCGGTCGCCGTCGTCACCGGCGCGAGCGCACCTCCGCCCGTCAGGGTCCCACCCAGCTCGGGGACCTGTGTGGTGAACGCGTTGTGCGCGTCGACCACCGCGGCCCACCCTTCGGGGGTCATAGTCGCGTAATAGGCCGGGTCTTCGTAGATGAGGATCGCAAACTGGGACATGGAAGTGCCTCCTGCACGGGGTCGCGAGCCGGCCTGTCCGGCTCCGTCACAGTGACAGCGAACAAGCGGCCGACAATTCGACATCCGGTTCGGGATTTCTTCACACGAATTCCGGCGCCGGCGCCGCTGTCGTCGCGCGTCCCCATGCCTGACGACTCTCCAGCGGACCCGATCGGCGATAGCATCGCGGACGTGTCGAGGGGTTCCGGCAGTCGCTTCTGGCGCAGCCGACCACCATCGTCCATCTGGCCGGCGAGCCTGCGGTCGCAAGCCCCTCGCGGGGGCGCATCGCCTTCTCGCCCTACGCCGTGATGGCGGTCATCCTGATGGACACGAGGATGCCGGGCAGCTCCACGCCGAGCTTGGCCACGTAGCGCGCCGGCGGGTCGGACGGGAACCAGCGGGCATACTCCTCGTTGAGGCCGACGAAATCCTCGGGTCTCGTCAGGAGGACACCTATCTCGACGACGTCCTGGAGTCCCGCCCCGCCCGCCTTGAGGACCGTCTCGCAGTTGGCCAGCGCTTGACGTGTCTGCTCCTGGACGGTCGCACCGGCGAGGGCACCCGTGGTCACGTGGACCCCCACCATTCCGGACACATAGACATGCGAACCCGCCCGCACCCCCTGGCTGTAGAGCGGCGAGCTCGGAGCGTCCGGAGTGATGATGATCTCCCTCGGCATCTCCCACCTCCTTCGTGACGTGCGCACGCGATATGGAGCATGGTCGCAGAGGATCACACTCCCTGCCAGGGGTACGGGTCGAGTCGCTGGAGCCGGCGATGCACCATGCCGGCAAGGCGGCACACCTTGGAGCCGGCCTCAAGCGCTCTCGACGTACTTGACGACGAACGACCAGCTCAGACCGCGGTCGGCGTCCGCGGTGCATCCGAGATGCACGGCGTCGCGGCCGATCCCACCCGAGAAGCCGTTCAGCGTGCCACCCGTATCCGAATGACGCCAGTTGTTGATCGCCCGGATGTAGACGATCGTGCAGTTCGGGTAGCTCTTGTCCGCGTGCCTTGTGATCGCGTGGGCGAACTCCCATTCGCCCTTCAGGTCGAATTCGTCCACGTTCACTGCGACGTCAGCGGGAACGCTCGTGTGATCGCCGTGCGTGCCGATGCCCGCCTCGCCACCTTCGCGGCCGACGAGGTTCGAGCGCCCGCCGTCACCCGCGCCGAGGATCTGCACCCGGTGGAGGAACTCCGTCGCCTGTCGGGCATCGGCGGCCAATGTCTGGGCCTCGGCGCGGTCCGCCGCAAGCTGGTCGGGGTGGTCCCAATAAAGCGCACCCATCCCGTCGACCTTCGCATCGAGCTCGGCGGCCCGCGCATGCAGGGAGGCCGCGGCATCCCGGGGCAGAAGTCCTTCACCCAAGAGCCCGCGGTAGGCGATCCTCGCGCCGACCAGGAGTGCACGATCGGCGGGGAAGCTGCGGGGAACGGGCAGTACGCGCGGCAGACCCGGTGCCAGCGTGCTGAAGTGGGTGAGCTCCGCGACCGCCCAGCCATCCTGGTGGTGGGTCTGGAAGTCGTTGAACATCTGCAGCACCTGAGCCGGTGTGAGGTTGGCGTTGCTCCCCAGCGATGGCGCCGATGTCGAAGAGTTGTTGTAGACCTTCGCGGAGATGCTCACGCGGTTGCTGGTCGCTGCCTTCGTGAAAGCCGCGCTGCCGTCGACGCTGAAGACATCAGGCACGGCTGCGCTCATGGACGCCTTGAAGCTGACGAGGTCGTCCTTCTTGAGCGCGGTCATCTGGTACACGGCATGGAACTCAGCCCTCTGGAGGCCTCCGCTGATGTAGTAGTCGCCGTAGCGCAGCCGGAACTCCTCAGGAGCAGACTTTGCGAGCGCTATGGCCTCCGCGCTGAGCGCCGGCGCCTTGATCCGGTCGAAGTGGGTGAGGTCGCTGTACCAAGAGAAGACGAGTGTCTCGCTCGTCTCGGAGAAGCGCACGCTCTTGGTGAAGTCCAGGCTCGCCTTGACCTGGACGCCGTCCGCATTGCCGGCCCCCTCCAAAGAGGCCTGAATGAGCTGGTTCAGTTCGTCCTGGCTCGTCACGTACGCGGAGTCGACCTTGGAAGAGGCTGCCGTCGGATGATCGACGTCGGTTGCGGGGACGACGGTCGTCAACGCGGCCTGGGCCATGTAGTCATAGCCCATGCCCAGCTCGAACCGGGCCTCCCACGGCACCTGCAGAACCATCGGCAGCAGGTATCCCGGATCGGTCGTCGCGGCCTGCGACGTGTCGTGCAGGACCGATTGAGTGTCAGGCATGGCGAGCTCCTCTTCTCGTTTACTGGGCCGTGACCGTCAGACGGAGGGCCGTACCGGACGGCAGCGTGACTCTGCACAGGAAATCGCTGAAGTCACCGAGCACGTTGATGTCGGCCGAGGCTGAGGCCACTCCGGTGCGGTTCGTGCTGTGGGCGTTCAGCGTCATCCGCCCGCTGCCGGGCCCGCTGAGCGTTCCGCTCGCGCCGGGTCTGATCGACAGGCTCTGGCCTTCCATCACGACGCCGACATCGACCGCCTGGTATCCGTCGTTCCCGGTGGCGTTCTCGACCTTGACTTTCCAACCCATCGCCCGCACCTTCCCGTGTGCGCCGACCCCGGCGCCGTGGCTGTCTCGACGTCCGCAGCTCCGCCTTCGTCGGGTGAGCCTAGGGACGCCGCGGAACGCGCGACAATAGGGCATTTGCCCTACTCTGAGAGCAATCGGGTGCTGCCGGGTTCGAGTCTCGATCGGCCCAACGGGGTCGACTGCCGCATCGGGGACCGCGACCGGCGAAGATGCGAGGGCGCATGACTCTGCTGGGGAGGCAGGCGGAGCTGACAGAGCTTCAGCGTCTCCTGCGCCAGGGCGCCAGATTCGTCGGAGTGGTCGGTCGCGCAGGAGTGGGCAAGTCGGCCATGCTCGCCGAGCTCGCCGACTCGCCACCTCCCGGCATGGAGGTGTGGGATGTCGACCTCGCGGGCGCACCCGCCGACGCGGCTCTGCTCGACGAGGCGGCGCGAAGGCTCGGGCTCGTGCTCGGCAGGAGATTCGACGCTTCGGGAGCGGGCGGAGTCGACGCGATCGCCGCTCGGGTGGGCCGCCGACGTGTTGTCCTCGCGCTCGACAATTCAGACGGGCTTGCGCTCGATGACGGCACCACGGCGGGGCTCCTGCGGCGCTGCCCGGGTCTGACTCTCCTGTTGGCGCGGCGCCGGCCACCGGACGAACGCATCGCGCTCATTAGCCTGCATCCCCTCGAGGTGCCCGACCGCGGCGCGTCGATCGAGCAGCTGGCGGCCAACCCCAGTGTTCGCCTCTTCGTCGATCGAGCCGCGCGTGCCGACGAGCGGTTCCAGCTCACGGACGGGAATGCGCACGACGTGGCGGACGTGTGCCGACTCGTCGGCGGGCTGCCTCTCGCGATCGAGCTCGCCGCTGCGCGGGTGCGCATCGTGTCGCCGGCCCGGCTCTCGCGGGAACTGCGCGACGGCGCCTCAGGCCGTGGCCTCGACCTGCTCAGCGCGGGCATCGACGGCATGCACCCGGGCATCCGAGAGGCGCTTGCGTCCACGTGCGCAGAGCTCGCGCCAAGAGAGCGTCGGCTCCTCGAGCTGCTGTCGGGCTTCAGCGGTCCGTTCCCGTTCGAGGCCGCCGTGTCCCTTGGCGGCTTCCCCGCCTTCCAGACGCTTGATGACCTGGAGCGGCTCGTCGACCTCCACCTGGTCGAGCCGGCGACGAGTGTCGCCGGCGACCGCGTCTTCGGTCTGCTTCCCATCGTCCGCGCGTACGTCCAGGAGACGCAGCATCCTGTCGAGGGGGATGATCGTCGACGCCGGCAGGTCCTCCGTGACCTGCTCGACCGCGCGACGGCGGCGTCCCGATCCGGCGGCTCGGTCTCGGACGTGACAGCCGCTCAGGTGATGCGTCGCGATCTCGTCAACGAGGCGCGCCGGCTGATGGATCAAGGAGCCGACGGGGTGGAGCTCTGGCTCGTCGGCTGCGCCGAAGTGCTCACGGGCTTCGCCGAGGGCGAGGTGATCAGCGAGCTGCTCGACCGGGTCATCGCCTCGGGCGAGCTCGGTGACCTCGACCAGGAGACGCGAGCGAGGGTGCTGCTCTGGAGCTCCTACCTGCTGGCCATCTCACCGGATGGAAGCGGCGTTGCCGAAACCGTTCGCCGACGACTTCGGGGGGCGACCGAACTGGTCGACGCCCGCCGGTGGCCGCTGCTGTCCCTGCAGACGAAGTTCCTCGGCATGATGTGCTACGTCGTCACGGGTGATCTCGCGTCGGCCACGCGACTGGCGGCCGAGGGGGCCGCAGAGGCAGAGTCGCTGCCGAGTCCCGTGTGGGCCGCCCGTTTCAGCGTGTGGCTCGCCGCGGCCGCACACGCGATGGGCGATCTGGCGGGTGCGATCTCGCTGGCTGTCGCGGCGCTGGAACGAGGGTCCCGGCTCCACGACTCCTACACTCTGGCCGGCGCGGCCGTCATCCTCTACACGCTTCCTCCGGGGTCCGTGCCCGACAGCATCCCCCTTCCGCCGCTCGAGGAGGCGCTCGCACTCACACGAGCCCGCGGTGATGTCCTGCAGGAGGGCTTCGTACTCGCTGCGCTCACCACTTCCGAGCTCGACGCCGGCCGCTTCCACGCCGCCGCTCGCTGGTGCGCGGAACGGCTGGCGCAGGGCGGGAAGCGCGGATGGTCGCTGGATTCCGAGATCTCGCTGGTGCAGACCGTGCTCATCGCGGTCGGCCTCGGCGATCTTCGGTTCGCGGCACGGATGCTGGGAGCGGTGCGGTCGGATCGCGAGCGCGTGCTGCGCGCCATGGCGCCCCGCCACCGCGAGGCGCTCGACGCGGCGCAGCAGGCCGTCACTCGTCGATTGGGGGCGGTCGCGTCAAGTCTTGTCGGGGCCGGACAGCTGCTCTCCCTCGAGGAGGCAGGAGTGGAGGCCACCAGCTGGCTGAAGTTGCAGGCCGGCGCCGCGGACCCGTCGACGAGCAGGAAGGATGCCACGACGCTGTCGCCCCGGGAGCGGGAGGTGCTCCGGCTGCTGGCGGAAGGCGAGTCGAACAAGCAGATCGCAACCCATCTGGGCCTCTCCGTCAAGACCGTGATGCACCACTCGGTGTCGATCTATCGGAAGCTCGCGGTGCGCGGGCGGGCGGAGGCGGCGGCCTACGCCTACCGGGGCGGGCTGCTCGTCGACTCGTAGGTCAACTGGTGGTGCGGAATCATCATGGCGGCGAACATGGCGTCCGCGTCGCTGAAGTCGGCCGCTGCGTCCGGAGGGGCATGGCCGAGATCGTCAAGACCGTGTCCTAGGTGACGCGGCACGCCGCTCGTAGCGTGAGGCTCATCACGAACACCGCCGGGGTCCTCCGGCGAGAGTCGAGAACGGAGTCCATCGTGTCTACCGAGTCAGGTCTCATCGAAGCCGCCTTCCCCGAGGTAGAGGGACGTCGGGACGCGCCCGTTCAACTGTCAGCGCGGCGGCGACACAACGGGCGCATCGTGTTCGGTTCACTGGCTCTCGGGTTGGTGGCTGCGGTTCTCCTCGTGCTCGTCCCGTTCGGGCCGCCGACGCAGAGCGCCGTTATCGGCTCGATGCTGTGCGGGTTCGCGGTGGGTTGGGGGATGCTGGCCGTGCTGACAGCCCGGTTCACCGACCAGCCCCAGCGGTGGGCCTTCGTGCCCGCGGCGCTGATGGGTCTGAGCGGACTTCTCCTCGTGCTGTTCGGACCCGCCGTGCAGCCGGCACTGACCTGGATTCTTCCTCCGGCGATGCTCGCGGTGTCCATCTACATGATGATTCGCATCCGGCAGAACCTCAGCGGCTCGCGCGCTCGGTGGCTCCTCTATCCCGTGATCGTGGCGCTGGGGCTGGCGTCGGTCGGAGCCGGCTATCAGGCGATCGGCGAGGCGCTGGATACCCAGGCGACCCCGATGCCCGGACAGCTGATCGACGTCGGCGGTCATCGTCTGCACCTGTACTGCTCCGGCTCCGGCGGCCCCACCGTGGTGCTGGAAGCCGGCGGCGGGGCAGCGGCCGCCGAGCTCGAGTTGCTCCGCTCGGCGGTGGAACGAGACACGCACGTGTGCGTCTACGATCGCGCCGGCCGCGGCTGGAGCGACTCCACCCCCACGCCCGCCCACGGCATCCAGATAGCAACCGACCTGCACACCCTGCTCGAGCGGGCGCAGGTGCCCCGGCCGTACGTCCTCGTCGGCCATTCCTTCGGCGGGCTGTACGTGCAGATGTTCGCCGCACGGTACCCGACACAGGTGGCCGGCATGGTGCTGATCGACTCCACCGCGCCGGACGCGGGCGCCTCGGCCTACCAGACCCACCCGGTTGTGCTGGATCGTGTCTTCGCACTGCTCTCCTCGTCCGCGCAGCTCGGACTGGGCCACCTGTTCGGCGGCACGGCACGCGACCTGCTCAGCAGCATCAACGAGTACGCCGACGCGGGAGACGCCGTTCAACACGCAGCATCCCTCACCGACTTCGGCGACAAGCCCCTGTTCGTCCTGACCGCCGGCATCGGGGGCGATGCCGCCAAGTTCGCAGCCCAGGACCGCATGGCCGCATTGTCGAGCGACAGTGTGCACCGCACCGTCGAGAACGCCAGCCACCAGATGCTGGTCTCGGACGAAGAATCCGCCGCCGTCACGGCTTGCGCGATCCTCGACGTGGCCGCCGCCGTCCGGAGCGGCCAGCCTCTCGCAAAGTGAGAGGAGTGCGGGCGCGCTCAGGTCGCGCGCCGGCACTCCCGTGGTTTTGGCGTCAGGCCGGCCCGAAGTGGTGTCGGTGGTCGCCGGGCGTGGTGTTCAGCCGCCGGCGAAAGGCGCGGTTCATGGTCTCCGGGGTTCCGAAGCCGCACGTTCGGGCGATCTCCTCCATCCCGAGGAGCGTGGTTTCGAGGAGGCGGCACGCCGCCTCCATTCGCACCGCCTCCACGTGTTCGGCGGGGGTGATGCCGACCTCGGCTTTGAACACGCGGCTGAACTGCCGATCCGACAGGTGGGTGCGCTGCGCCATGGCCGGAATGGACAGGTCCGCGGTGAGGTTGTCGGGGATCCACGCCAGCAGGTCGCGGATCGGTTCGTCGTTGGCGGACTGTGCCGCGAGCACCGACGAGAACTGGCCCTGCCCCCCGGAGCGGCGCAGGTAGACGACCAGGCGGCGGGCGACGGTCGCGGCGGCCTTGCGGCCGTGATCGTCGGCGACGAGGGCGAGGGCGAGGTCGATTCCGGCGGTGACGCCGGCGGACGTCCAGACGTTCCCGTCGTGCACGTAGATGGCGTCCGGTTCCACCACGACCCCCGGATAGTCGCGCTCGAGGTCCGCGCATTCCGCCCAGTGCGTTGTGGCGCGCCGCCCGTCGAGAAGTCCTGCCGCGGCGAGCAGGAATGCGCCGGAGCAGACCGACGTCACCCGTCGTGATCGGCCCGCGAGCCGCCGGATGCTGTCGACGAGCTTTCTGTCGGCGACGGCCACATCCATGTCCCTGCCACCCGCGACCACGAGGGTGTCGATGTTCCCGACGACCTGCTCGATCGGGTCCGTGGCGAACTCCAGGCCGCTCGTAGAGACGACCGAGCCGCCGTCGACGCTGACGAGTTGGGTCGCGTATCGGGGAATCGGCAGGAACCGAGAGGCGGTGGAGAACACCTCGAGCGGCCCCGTGACGTCGAGGATCTGAGCGGACGGGAACCCCACGATCACGATCCGCGGCTCGGTCCGGGCCGGTACCGGATGGCCGGGATCGTCAAGAGCGTGTCCTAGGTGGGTCGCGGGCTCCGCCATACCGTGAGATCACCCCCACCCATTGGAATCGAGGCCTCGTGTATTCGCCATCCTGCACCGATCTCCGGTGGATGTCGCTGGTCATCGTGATCGCGATCACAGCCGCGTACATCGCTTTGCGCCGCTGCGCAAGCAACGAGCGAATCGCTTACGCCGTCGCGGCCGGAGTCGTTCGCCGGCGGGCCGAAGCGGCAGCATCCACCCCCTCTCCGTTCGCACCGAGCCTGATATGACGACTGCGCGACTCTCGACTCACGCCCGCTGCGCGCTTGCCCTGCTGGTCTCGATGGCGCACACGAGTCGCGGCAGCTCCCACTACGCGCTCGGCTGGAGCACCAGCGGCTCTGAGGAAGCCCCGACCCGGCTGACGCACACCGGCAACCTGCTCACCTTCAGTGCCGCGGCCGCGATCCTGCCCGAGTCTCGCATCGGCCTCTCGCTGATGTTCAACGCCAGCTCGGGGGTGCACGTGGGGCCCTCGCGAACGATCCCGACCGTGGTCTGGATGACAATGTCATCGCGTTCGCTCGGTGTCAGCTGGAGTGCGCGCACGAACCGCTCCTCGCACGCATGGTCGACGGTGGCGTACACGTCCGCGTCATCGAACACGTCGATGCCCGCCTCGCGCCGCGAAGATGAAGGCACGGATCTCGTCGTCACTCCTTTCCTCGATGCGCATGAGACCGAGGACGATGTTCGACACGGTGTGGGAACCTGCAGGGATCCTGTTCATGCGGGCATCGTCTTCTCTGGGTGAACGGACTCAGAGCGACGCGACCACCACGGCCGCCGCGCCGAGCAGAATCCCGGCGAGCTGCAGCCGGGTGATCCGCTGTTGGAGGAACACGCGCCCGACGAGCGCCGTCAGCAGTGGGGCATACGGCGCGAGGATCGCGAAGAGGAACAGCTCGCCGACGCGGAGCGCGAGCACCAGGGCAACGTTGCCGACCCCGTCGAGGAAGCCGGCCGCCGCAGCGACGATCGCGCCGGTGCGGAGCGACCTGCCGGCCGTGGCGGAATCACCGTCGCGCATCCCTCGCCGATTCACCCACCACCAGATGACGGCGACGGTTGCGCCGACCAGGATGCCGAGGCGGGCGCCCGTGAGCGACCACAGGCCCGACCCGATCGGCGCATTGTCGAGGATCAAGAGATAGACCGTGAACCCCGCGGCAGCCGCCAGCGCGAGGGGCGGTCCGCTTCTCGTGGAGCGCGGGCGGTCCGTGGGCTCGCGCCGATACGTCAACATGCCGACCGCCACCACGCACATGGCGAGTCCGATGATCCGTCCCATCGTGAGCGCCTCCCCGCCGATGAAGCCTGCCAGCGAGATGAACACCGCGCCCGCACAGGAGACGATCGCCGCGACAAGGCCGACCGGCCCGATCGAGAACGCGCGGTACACGGCCATGAGCGACATCGTGGCGACGAGGCCGGCGACGACGCCCACGGCTAAACCGAAGGGCGAGAACGGGACGGACTCGGCCCCCGCCGCCACCAGGACGACCGCCAGCGCAACGGGTGCCCCCAGCCAGACGACGGTCGATGACGGAAGCGCCCGATTCGCCACGCCACCCAGGACGTTGCTGAGCGAAGCGAAGGTGCCGTTGAGGAGGACGAGTAGGACCGGCACAAAACGTATAGTAGTATTAAATACAATCGTCTGCGTCAGCGATGTCCGCCCGGAGGGTGCCTCACGGCGTTGATCACCACCTGGTCATGACCCGGGACGACGCGGGCATCAAGCCGCCGGGCTTCCGCCCTCAATCGATCGAACGACTCCCGCGCGCGCAGCTCGTCGGCGATGGTTCCGCCCGCGCAGGACCCGCACGTCACTCCGTCGAGGAAGTTTTGTCCGAGGTCGGCTGCGTCGGCGGGGAAGATCCATGTGCCCGTGTCGGGCAGGTCCACCCGCAGCGAGGAGTGGCCCGGCGTATGGCCGGGGGTCGAGAGCACGCGGACGCCGTCCGCGACCTCTGTATCGCCGTCGAGCCGTCGCCAATCGACCGTCGCGGCGGACCAGTCGTCGGATCGGAACCCCGCCTCGAAGCGGGCGCGGCCGCTGCGTGCGAACTCCAGCTCAGCGGACTGGATCGCTACCGGGACTCCGGCCCGAGCGAGCGTCGGGATGCCGCCGGAGTGGTCGAGGTGGAGGTGGCTGATGACCGCGAGCGCGAGATCGGACGGCGACAATCCGATCGTCGCCAGAGCGGAGACGAGCGGATCGCCGGGGAGCACCCACGTCCAGTGGAGCGAATCGGAGGGAGTCGGGTGCACGGCGGGGGTGGCGACGGCGGGGTTGTGTCCGAGCCCGACGGCACCTACTCGATACACCGCCTCCGTGGCGGCGTCGTCTTGAGCCGCTCGTGCCATACCGGTGTCGAACAGGATCCATCCGTCCGTCGTCTCCACCACGATGCCCGAGAACGGCTCCCACGCGAGGTCGTGCGGCCCCCCGCGGAGCGAGAGCGACTTCGGCACCCGCTCGGCGCCGAACTGCAGGACGAAGAGGCGCTTCGCCGTCATCGCTCCGCACCTTCCGCGGAGCGGGGACGAAGCAGAGCATCGCCGAGGCCGGTGACGACGGCGGTGATCACTGCGGAGAGCAGGATGCCGGCGGGCAGACCGAGCAGGAGAGACAGTGCCCCGACGGCAGCGCCGAGGAGGATCAGCATGATCGCGAGGAGCCTGCGAGCCCATGGCTGCTGGGTACGGGCACCGAGCCACGAATCTGCCGCGAGCCCGGTCATCGTCGAAGTGACGACGACCGTCGTGACGTCCTTCACCGCGAGGTGACGCGCCGCCGCAGCCTGGACGCCCATCGCAGCGCCGAGACCGCCGGTGATCGCGAGCGCGACAGTCTCGCCCGGTTGCGGCACGAGCGCCGCCGTCAGGGTGCACAGGCAGAGGATGAGGGTCACCGTGGAGAGGAGCACGGTCGTCCGCAGGGACCATCCCGCGACCTGGGACCGCAGGGCTCTGCCGGCGGCCAGCGCACCCGACATGAAAGCGATCAGTGCGACGGAAGGTCCGAGGATCGGAAGTCCGTCGGCACCGACGAGCGCCATCCCGAGGATGACGACATTCCCGGTCATGTTGCCCGTGAACACCCGGTCGAGCCCGAGGTAGCCCACTGCGTCGATGACTCCGGTGGAGAACGTCAGCGCCAGCATGAGTGACAGCGCGGTGCGCGACGTGGCGTCCCGTGTCGACCTACGAAGCAGTTCGGTGGTCATCCCACCTGCCATCCGCCGTCGAGGATGATGTGCTGCCCGGTCACGTAGCTGCTCTCGTCCGATGCGAGGTAGACGAAGGTACGAGCGACCTCATCGACTGTCCCGAGCCGTCCGAGCGGAATGCGCGACTCGAACTGCTCTCTCTCTTGGCTGGCGGTCGAGCCGTTCTGCGCTGCGCGCCGCGCAAACAGGTCGTCAAGCATCGCGGTCTCGATCTGGCCGGGACAGACGGCGTTCACCCGCACGCTCTGGTGCGCAAAATCCGCCGCCAGACTCTGCGCGAGACCGATCACACCGAACTTGGTGGCGGAGTACGCGGCGTTGCCTCGCCCGCCGCGCACGCCGAACAGGGAGGAGGTGAAGGTCACCGTCCCTGGCCGACCCGCCGCGACGAGACGCCGGGCGAATGCGGTAGCGGTGAAGAAGGCCCCGGTCAGGTTGACGCTGAGAGCGAGATTCCATTCGCGAGGCGACAGATCGAGCGCGGGCGCGAGCGCGAGCACCCCCGCGTTGGGCACGATCGTGTCGCAGACCCCCCACTGGGTTTCGAGCTCAGCGGCGGTCCGATCGAGGGCGTCTAGGTCGGTGACATCGACCGCGATGCCGCGCACCTCACCGCCCGTATCCGCCGCGATCGCGTCGGCGACCGCGGTGGTCGCGGCCAGGTCGAGATCGGCGATCGCGACGCGCGCGCCCTCGATCGCGAATCGGCGCGCGATCGCCGAGCCGAGGGCGCCCGCGCCGCCCGTGACGATGGCGGTGCGGCCCGTGAGCGAGGCGCGGGGGGTCGAGTCAGCGAGCATGTGCAGTCCTTCCGGCGGATTCCGTGACGTACGAGTGCGGGGGAATGGGCTCGGGCCCGGGGCCGACCTCGGTCGGCTCGCGACCGACCTGGGCTCGGTAGTTCGCCGGGTCCGTTGCCCCCTCGGTGTTGACCACGAGCACAACGGATGCCTCGGTCAGGCCGAGCGCGTCGGCAGCGGGCCGATCGTCGATCAGCGCCTGAAGTCCGGCGAGTGCCGCCGCGCCCGACTCCCCCGCAACGACCCCGGCCTGAGCGAGCGAGCACATCGCCTCGTGTGCCCGCTCGTCGGGGATCGCGACGTAACCGTCCGTCCCGCCCTGGACGGTGGGCCACGCGAGAAGCGACGGCAGCCCGCAGTTGAGACCCGCCATCGTGGATCGGTGCGGTCCGGGGACCTCGGTGACCTCTCCGCTTTCAGCGGAGGCGAGCAGGCACGCGGCATGCGCCGGCTCGACGATGACCGTCACCGGGCGGCTCGCGCCGGCGGATGCGTAATGACTGATCGCAGCGGCCGCGAACGCGCCGACGCCGGCCTGGAGGAACAGGTGGGTGGGACGGGCGAGCCCTTCACGATCCAGCGCGTCGTCGACTTCCTCGAACATGGTGGCGTAGCCGCGGATGACGTCGCGCGGGGTCTCCACGTACCCGGGCCACGAGGTGTCGGAGATCACGAGGGAGTCCCCATCGGCCGTTTCCGCGGACCGGCGCACCGTGTCGTCGTATGTCCCCTGAACCACCGTCACCCGCGCACCCTCGCCCTCGATGTCGGCGATGCGAGCGGCCGCCGTGCCGGCGGGAACGAAGATCTCGCACTCGAGGCCCACCATTGCCGCCATCCGGGCGACGCCTCTGCCGTGATTGCCGTCGGTCGCGGCGACGAGTCGGCGCCGCGCACGAGCGGTCGCCGCGTCGCGGAGCGCATCGAGCTGGAGTGGGATGCCGGGAGCCCACTCCCGCTGGATGGCCCGGGCGGTCGCCCATGAGGCGCCGAGCATCTTGAACGCCGGCAGCCCCAGCCGCACCGACTCGTCCTTGACGTAGAGCTGCGAGACTCCGATCTCCGCGGCCAGCGACTCCAGCCGCAGCAGCGGCGTCTCACCGTATCCCGGCAGAGACCTATGGAACGACAGGCGCTGGGCGGCCTCCGCATCCTCGATGGGCGTCGGAGGCGGCATCCGCGACGGGAGGAAGACGCGTGACTCGGCCATGGTTTTCCTTTCGGTCAGACGGCGGTGTAGCCACCGTCGACGACGAGACTCTGTCCGGTGATGTAAGAGGCTTCGGGCGACGAGAGGAAGAGCACCGCGCCCACCACGTCGTCGGGCGCCCCCTGTCGACGGAGCGGGATGCCGTCCTGCAGTCGGCGCGCGGCGTCGGCCGGGTCGTCCTGGTGCGCCCAGAAGTCGTCGTTGAACGTGGTGTCGATCCATCCGGGCAGGACGGCGTTCGCCGTGATCCCCGCCGGTCCCCACTCATCCGCCAGCGCGCGGATCAGCCCGAGCAGCCCCGCCTTCGTCGCGTGGTACGCGGGCATTCCTGCGTGGCCCCGGAGAGCGCCGGTCGAACTGGTCACGATGTAGCGCCCCCGGCCGCTGCGTCGGAGCGCGGCATCGGCCGCCACGGCGGTGAGGAACGGGCCGCGCAGATTCACCGCCGCGGACTGGTCCCACTCGGTCGCCGTCCAGGAAGAAAGGGGTGCGGCGCGCAGGACGCCCGCGTTGTAGAACACCAGGTCGATGACGCCGTCCCCGCGCTCCTCGGCGCTCGCGACCGCATGCGCGGGGGCGTCGGGCTTTCCGAGATCTGCGCGGACGGCGAGCGCTGCGGGGTCGCCGAGGGAGACGATCAGTGCTTCTGCCGCCTCGATGTCGCGGTCGGCCAGAACGACGGTGTCGCCGCGGGCACTCAGTGCGCGAACGACGGCGGCACCGATCCCGGATGCCCCGCCCAGCACGAGAGCGACACTCACGGTTCCACCCCGAGACCCAGCGCCTGAACGCTTTCCCGCGCGCACGCATCGTCCACCGAGCTGGGCGCGCCCGACACACCCAGCCCACCGATGAGCTCGCCGTCCGCGTACAGCGGCACTCCTCCGGCGATTGCCACCACCCGTCCCGCGAGCGCACCGCCCAATCCCCAGTCCGGCCCTCCGGGCACAGACGTGTCGGCCCACCGCGCGGTGGGTGCTCCGAAGGCCGCCGCGGTGAAGGCCTTGTCGACCGCGAGGCCCATCCCGCCCCACTGCGCGCCGTCCGCGCGGCGAGCGGCGACGAGGTTGCCGCCGCGGTCGACCACGCAGGCCGCGAGTCGCACTCCGCGCGAACGCGCTGCGGCGGCAACTCCCTCGAGCAGACGGAGAGCGACGTCTTCGGTGACGTCCACATTCGTCGGGAGGGCAGAGGAGTCCATGGCGATGGCCTTTCGTATAAAAAATACGTTGCCGTACACTATAGCTATGGTCGCTCATGATGTGCACCCCTCTCCGCACGGCACCGCCGCCGACTTCGGCTCCCTCCCGGTCGTTCAGCGGGGGAAGCGAGGGGCGGTTTCGGCGGCTCACCCCCTCGCCACCGCCGCCGGGCTGACGATGCTGGCGCGCGGCGGATCAGCCGTCGATGCGGCGATCGCGGCGCAGGCGATGATCTGTGTCGTCCTTCCCGATGCGGCGGGCCTGGGCGGTGACGTGCTCGCGCTCGTCCGTCGAGCGGACGGGGTGACGACGATCAACGGTGTCGGCCGCTCACCCGGCGTCGCACCTCCCAGATGGACGAATGACGGGGGCGGCTCCGTCACTGTTCCGGGTCTCGTGGATGGATGGATCGAACTCCACGCGCGAGGCGGTCGACTGGCCCTCGCCGAAGTTCTCGAGCCTGCGGTGCGCACCGCCGAGAACACACCGTTGACCCGTGGAACGGCATCGTCCGCCGCAGCCCAACGAGCCCGCCTGGACGCCTACGGCGGCGCCGGATGGGCCCTCCTCCAGGCCGTCGACGCGCGGGCCGAGTCATGGGCACAGCCGGAGCTGGCGCAGCTGCTTCACGCGGTCGGCACGCGAGGACGCGACGCCTTCTACTCCGGAAGCGCCGCGACGGCGATCGCGCGAGCTGCGTCGCGGACGGGCGGCTCACTCTCCCCTGACGACCTAGCGCGACACGCAACTCTGGTGGGCGACCCGATCGTGGTCCCCTGGAACGGGGGTGAGTTGCTGGTCCAGCCGCCCCCGTCGCAAGCGGTCCTTCTTGCGATGGCTGCCGGGTGGCTGGACCGCCGCGCACCGGTTTACGAGGCATCCCTCCCGCATGTCCTCGTCGAGCTCACCCAGAGCGTGTTCGCGCACCGCGCGGACGCGGGTCGTGGCGAAGAGCTGCTGCGAGAGCCGCTCGACGTCGACCCGGAGCGCGCATCGCGTCGCGGAGGACCCCGCGCCTACCTTCATACCGCCGGCGTCGCCGCCGCAGATGCCGAGGGCACCGTGGTCTCGTCGCTCGTGAGCGTGTTCGACGACTTCGGATCAGGCGTCTTCGTCCCCGAGCTCGGCATCGTGCTCGCGAACCGCGCGGCAGGATTCACCGAAGGCGCCAACGCGCCGCGACCGAACGGCTATCCGGTGCACACGCTCGCGCCCGCCCTTCTCCGCGGGGGGGGCGCGACCACCGCGCTGGCCACTCCCGGCGCCGACGGTCAGGTGCAGACGCTGCTCCAGATCCTCGCCGCACGCCGCTACGGCGGTGAGGACTGGCCGCAGGCGCTGGCCGCGAGTCGCTGGCGGAGCGAGGATGCGAAGCTTCTTGTGGAGCGGGGCCACCCGGCGCGCGCCGCCCTGCACTCGCGAGGCCACGACGTCGTGTCGCGCGCGTACGGCGAGGACGTGTTCGGTGCCGTGGTGATCGCCGGGGTCGACGGCGAGGGACCGTTCGCCCTCGCCGATCCGCGGCGCGACGTCGAAGCGGGCGCGGCGTGACCGGGTACGAGACGACGGACCTCGTCGCCCAGTGGGTGGAGGCGAGACGCGGTTCCCTCGTCGACCTGTGCGCCCGACTGGTCGCCGCACCGAGCGTCAATCCCCCGGGTGACACACGTCAGGTCGCGGGCGTCGTCGCGCGCTTCCTGGAGGCAGGCGGCCTGCATCCGCAACTCATCGCGCTCGACCCGAACATGCCCTGCGTGGTCGCGGAACTGGACTCCGGCCGGCCCGGCCCGCATCTCGTGCTCAATGTGCACCTCGACACCATGCCGCCCGGCGAGGAAGCTCTGTGGAGGCATCCGATCTGGAAGCTGAGCGCGGTCGACGGCCGCCTCTACGGGCTCGGCATGGGGAACATGAAGGGAGCGGTCGCCGCCATGGCGCACGCGGTCGTCGCCCTGAACGAGCACCGTGACCTCTGGGGCGGGCGCGTGACCTTCACCGCGGTGAGCGACGAAGTGGCGTTCGGTCCGCACGGCTCCGCACATCTGCTCGAGAGCATCCCCGGCCTCTCAGGGGACGCGCTCATCTGCGGTGAAGGCCCCGGGTACCGCCGGCTCGCGCTCGGCGAGAAGGGCGTGCTGTGGCTGCGGCTGGACGTCGCCGCCGATGGCGGGCACGCGTCGTCGGTCTCACGCGGCTCCTCGGCGGCAGCGGTCCTCGCGCGCGCGGTCGAGGCGGTCGACCAGCTCACCGGCACCCGAGGTGCTCTGCACGGCTCACTCACCGAGGTCCGATTCGCCGACACGGACTCCGCACTGGAATTGACCGCGAATGTCGGAGTCGTGTCGGCAGGGACCTTCGTGTCACAGGTCGCCTCGCGCGGCCATGCGGAGGTGGACCTCCGTCTCCCCCCGGGAATCACCGCAGACGGGGCGCAGGCCCTCGTCGAGGACGCCGTCGCGCGCGCGGTTCCGGATGCCGACATGACCGTCCGGCGAATCAAAGGATGGGACCCGAACATCACCGCCCCCGACAGCGCGATCGTCCGCGCGTGGCAGGACGCGTGGTCGCGCCTCGGCCTCGGAGAGCTGGAGTATGCGATCCGGCTCCCAGCGAGCGACGCGAGCCGATGGCGCAGCCGGGGCACCCCGGCGATCTGCTTCGGACCTCAGCCGACCTATTCGGCAGGCATCGACGACTATGCCGAAGAGGACGAAGTGGTCCGATGCGCGGCGCTCTACGCGGCGTCGGCCCTCGCCTACCTCGACGGGGTCTCGCCGGGCGAGGCAGGATGGAGTTCATGACACCCTCTGCGAGCGCGACTGCCGGTCTCCCGATCGGAGGGTCACTGCCCGCCCAGATCTTCGGTCGGCTCGAAGAGGCCATCATCGAAGGTGAGTTCTCGCCGGGCAGCCGCCTCCGGGCCGACGCCATCGCGCAAGCCTACGGCGTGAGCCGCATCCCGGTGCGCGAAGCGTTCAGCGCCCTCGCCGAGTCGGGATGGGTGGAGATCCGGCCCCGCTACGGGGTCTACGTGCGGCGGAGGTCGCGCGAAGAGCTGACCGAGCTGTTCGAGGCGCGGGCCGGCATCGAACAGGAGATCGCCCGCCTCGCCGCCGCACGGCGAACCGAACGCGATCTGGAGACACTGCGAGACGCCCTCGCCCGCAGTCGCGCGGCAGCGGCGGAGCGCGATGCCGACGCGCTCACCACCGCAGCCGCGGACTACAACATGGCCCTTCGCGCGGGCGCGAAGAACGCCGTGCTGCAAGGCCTGTCACTGCACCTCGAAAAACGCGCGCGCTTCTACTTCTCGCCTGTCGCCGCCCTCCTCGGCGACTCCTGGGTTGTCGGGCAGGAACGCCTGGTGCGCCTGCTCGAAGCGGGCGACGTCGACGGCGCCGGCGCATCCGCTCGCCGTCACATCCTTGAGACCGGCAGCGACGTGGAGGGGCTGCTCGACTCCGCCGCGTTCTCGGACTGAGCTTCACCCCGGCGACGTCGGCTCGCCGCGAGCGCGGGGGTTGCGAGCGCGGCGGCCGCGACATCCGTCTTCCCCGCCGGGCGCTTCACGCGGCGAACGGTGAAATCTCGCCACGCGATCCGGCGGGTCAGCACCCAGTACATCGTCGCCATGCGGGGCCAGTTCTGCGTGTTCTCCCCGGTGGCGTCGGTGAACCAGTTCGCACAGCCCGTCACCCACACACTCCGCGCGGAGCGTCGGCGCATGTCCGCAGTGAAGCGGGTGAGGGCTGCCGTGGTCGCCTCGAGGACGAGGGGGCCGCGCTCGCGCCATGCGCGCGCGATGCGCGCGACGTACTCCGCCTGCCACTCCAGCACCACCAGAACCGAGTTCCACGCCGGGTTCGTGTTGGGCCCGTAGATGAGGAACAGGTTGGGGAACCCCGGAATCGCCATCCCCAGATACGCCTGCGGGCGACCCGCCCACGATTCGGAGAGCATCAGACCCTTGCGCCCGCGCACCTGGACGGCGTCGAGGAACGCGTGCGTGCGGAAGCCGGTGCCGTAGACGATGACGTCGGCGGGCACGAACTCCCCGCTGGTGGTCCGGATGCCGCGCTCCTCGATGGCCGCCACACCGTCGTCGATCAGGTCGACGTCGGGTCGTGCGAGCGTCGGATACCAGTCGTTGGAGACGAGGATGCGCTTGCAGCCGAATCGGTCTGCCGGCGTGACCTTCGCACGCAGGTCGGGATCGGTCACCCACCGCTCGATATCGCGACGGAACTGCTTTTCGGGGAAGCGGGTGAGGCCGGGCCAGCGGATGAGCCGCGGCGTGCGAACCTCTTTCGACAGGTAGTCGCGCCACCGGCGCAGACGCGAGGTGAACGGGTTGCGGATGTGGTGGTAGGGGTGGTCGCCCTTATCCAGCACATAGCCAGGGGACCGCTGAATCACCGTCACGCGCTCCGCCGCGTCGGCGATCGCGGGCACGATCTGCACGACGCTCGCCCCCGTGCCGAGGACTACTACGCGCTTGCCACACAGATCGACGGAATGGTCCCAGCGCGCCGAGTGGAAAGCTGGCCCGGCGAACGTCGCCGCCCCCGGGATGCTCGGCACGTGCGGTGTGCTCATCTGACCAACGGCGGGGATGAGGATGTCGCACGTCTCCTCGAGGCCGGACGCGAAGCGGAGCTGCCATTCCGCCCTCTCGTCGCTCCACGTCGCCGAGACGAGAGTCTGCCCTGTGCGCAGCGAAGGACGGAGTCCTACGGCGTCCACGGTGTCTTCGATGTACGCCTGGATCTCTCCCTGCGGGGCGAAACGGCGCGTCCAGTCGTCCTTCTGCGCGAACGAGAAGGAGTACAGGTGCGAGGGCACGTCACACGCGGCACCCGGGTAGTCGTTGTCGCGCCACACGCCGCCGACACGGTCGGCGCGCTCGTAGAGCGTGACCTCGGCACCGGTCTGGCGGAGACGGTGCGCAGCGGCGATGCCGCCGAATCCTGCGCCGATCACGGCGACACGGGGTGTAGTCAAAATGCCCTCCTAAATACTTTATACATTCTCGGGCCGCGCTGGGTCGGCCAGGGCGGCATCAGGTTTCGCTACTTCACTGCGCCGAGCGCCAGGCCGCCGACGAAGCTGCGCTGGAAGACCAGGAAGACGAGCACGCATGGAATCGCCGCGATCACCGTGGCCGCCGCGATGAGGTTCCACTGCCCGCCGTACTGCCCGAGCAGCGACAGCACCGCGGCCGTGATGGGGAAGCTGTCGTCGGTCCGCAGCAGCGTGATCGCGAGCAGAAGGTCGTTGAAGATCCAGGTGAACGCGAGAGCCGCCAGCGCTGCGAGCGCCGGGCGGCAGAGCGGCAGGATGACCTGCCAGTAGGTGCGAAGCACTCCTGCTCCATCGATGGACGCGGCATCCTGCAGCTCCATGGGGATGGATCGCATGAAGCCATACAGCACGAACGTGTAGAAGCCGAGGCCGAACGCGGTCTGCGCGATGATGACCGCGGGAAGGGAGTCGTAGATTCCGAGCGCTTCGGCGATCCTCACGAGAGGCACCAGGATCACCTGCACCGGCAGGAGGTTGCCCGCCAGCATCACCAGAAGGATGGTGCGCCGGAACGGGATTCGATACCGGCTCAGGCCATACGCGGCCGCGGATGCGAGCAGGAGCGAGAGCACGACAGTCGGCACGGTGATGATGAGGCTGTTGACCATCGCCTGCCCCATGCCGGCCGTCGTCCACGCCTCCGGGTAGTTGGCCGCGGTGATCCCCTCGGGGAGGGCGCCGACTCCGTTCGCCGCGATGTCGTCGAAGGTTCGCAAGGACGTCAGCAGCACGAGGAGGATGGGCAGGAACCACACCAGCGCGATGAGGGAACCGGTGACGTGGAACGCCGCGGTCCGGAGCGGGCTGCGCCATGTCCGTCGCCGAGCCGGTGCGGACCGCACCGGCTTGGGAGGCTCGTCTGCGAGCATCGGCAGGGCGTCGTCGATGAGTGCCATCAGTCTTCTTTGCTTTCTGAGAACGCGCGGACGAGGTACGAGATGATGACCCCGACGGCGAGGAGGAAGATCACGACAGCGAGAGCGGAGCCGTACCCGAGTTGACGGGAGGTGAATGCGGCCTCGAACATGTACGTGCTGAGGAGCTCCGTCGAGCGGAACGGCCCGCCGCCGGTCATGGCATAGACGATGTCGAACGAACGAAGGGCATCGATGATCAGCACCGAGAGGACGACGAGGTTCACACTCCGGAGCTGCGGCAAGACGATGTAGCGGAGCCGTTGCCACCAGTTCGCGCCGTCGACGCGCGCCGCCTCCAGCATGGCGGGATCGATGGCCTTCAGGCCCGCGATGAAGAGGATCATCACGTACCCGATTTGACGCCAGAGCGCGGCGACGATCACGGCGTACAGTGCAGTGCTCGGGTCACCGAGCCAGAGTCTCGTCCAGTCCCCGAGTCCGAGGTTGGTGAGGACGATGTTCAGGATGCCATTGGGCTGATAGATCGCGTTCCAGATCAGCGCCGTCACCACGAGCGAGAACACGATCGGGAGGAACAGTGCACTCCGGTAGATTCCGACGCCTCGGCGCTCAGACTGGAGCAGAAGGGCTACGGCAAGCCCGCCCACAAAGGAGATACCGCCGAACAGAATGAGCCAGATGCCGGTGTTGCGCAGCGCGGTGAAGAACACCGGGTCGGTGAACATGCGCGCGTAGTTGTCGAGACCCACGAACTCCGCGGCGGAGAACCCGTTCCAATTGAGGAACGACAGCCAGACGCCGTTGATGGCCGGCCAGAAGACACCGACCACTTCGAGGGTGAACGGAATGAGGACCAGGGCGAACACGACCGGCGGCGGGACGGATGCCCGCCGCCGGCGAGTGCGGCGCTCTTCAGCGACCTGAACCATCAGCCGCGCGCGTCTCGCGCCTGCTGAGCCTCGGCCTGCCACTGCGTCAGGATGTCGCCGATCTCTGCGGCCTGCGCCAGGTACTGCGTGAGCGCCTGATCGGCAGACGGCTGGACGTCATCGCCTGCGTCCCGGTTGAAGAACTGCGACAGTCCTGCCGCGTTCTGGATGATCTCGCGACCCTTCTCGGCGTAGGGCGTGAGCTCGACCTCGGCATCGGGGTTGGTCGGCAGCAGGGTGCCACTGCCCGTTGCGTCGTACATGATCTCCTGCGCTTCAGCGCTGGCCAGGTACGTCAGGAACTCCTTCGCCAGCGCGGGCTGATCGGTGTTGGCGCTTGCGAAGAATCCATCGGTCGGAGCCTCTTCGCCGTCGGGCACGCTCTCGTCGATCACCGGGAACTTGAAGTAGTCGAAGTGCTCGAGCTGATCGGCGGGGATGCTGCCCTGGAACCAGGAGCCCGCGAGGATCATCCCCGTGCGGTTCTGCACGAAATCCGTCGTGGCTTGGTTGAACGACAGACCCGAGGCCGTGTCGTCGAAGTACGGGAGGATCTCGTCCCATGCCTCGAAAACCGCCTCGACCTCCGGGCTGTCGAACGACTCGTCGCCCGCGAGGAGCGCGAGGTGGAACTCCGGGCCGTTGATGCGCAGGTTGAGATAGTCGAACCACGCGGACGCCAGCCACGGCGAGTCGGTGAGACCGATGCCGATCGGAACGACGTCGTTGGCCTGGAGAGTCTCGGCGACGTCGAGGAACTCATCCCAGGTGGCGGGCTCCGCGAGGCCCAGCTGGTCGAACAGGCGCGTGTCGTAGTAGACGCCCCACCAGTAGTTGGACGTCGGGACGAAGACCTCGGTGCCCTCGGAGTCCTGGCTGAGCTCGCGAAGGGCGTCGTTGAAGTCGAAGTCCTCCCAGATGTCGGAGATGTCCAGGATCAGACCTTCGTCCGCGAACACCCGTGTCGCTTCGCCGCCCAGCCACGTGTAGATGTCCGGCGGGTTCGCTGAGGTGAGATAGGTCGGGAGCTGCTCACGGTAGGTCTCGTTGGGGACCTCGTTGATCTCGACCTGGCCGCCGCCCTTCTCGTTGAAGGCTTCGACCACAGCGTCCAGGGCCGCCGCGTCCTGATTCGTCAGCCGGGACTGGATCGTCAGCGGACCTTCCGCATCAGGCCCTTCGCCGGGCCCGGAGGAACTGCCTCCCCCAGTGGCCACGCAGCCGGACAGCGCCAGGGCGAACGCCACGGAACCAGCGACGAGGGCAGATCTCCTCGACTTCTCGGTCATCGTTGACTCTCTTTCATTGAAGGTAAGGCTGGCGGTCGGGTCGCCAGTTCGATGAAAGCATCCTTCGACTATTCAGTCAATACTTTTATATTACTAATCGGCTACGATGCCCTCGAGGGCGCGTGGGTCGTCGCGGGCGGCTCGCACGAGGGCCGCTCCCATGCCGACAGCTCGAGCGCCGGACTCCAGGTAGGGACGAATGTCCCCGAGACCGACGCCGCCCGTGGGCACGAGCGGGAGCTCGGGAAGGGAGGCGAGGACCGCCGCGACGCCCCGGGGTCCGAACATCGTCGCCGGGAAGAGCTTCACAAGGTCCGCGCCGGCTCGCCTCGCCCGCACCGCCTCCGACACCGTTCCCGCACCCGGCACGCTCGCCAGGTCCATCGCCACCGACGTCTGGATCACCCGTTCGTCGAGGTTGGGTGAGACGACGAAGCGAGCTCCAGCGTCTGCCGCCGCCTCGACGTCGGCGGGTTCGAGCGCTGTGCCTACACCGACGAGTATTCCCGACCTCGCAAGCTCCGAGATAGCGGCTACGGCATCAGGCGTGACGAGCGAGACCTCGATGGCGGCGATGCCCGCCGCAGCGAGCGCCCGGGCGTCGGCCACGGCATCCTCGGCGGATGAGGCTCGCACGATGCCGATGATGCGCGTGGCGAGGATCACGTCGACCACCTCTGACGCGCGCCTGCCGGTCACGACGTCACCTCCGTCGCCCACACGAAGGACGCCCACGGTGCGAGCTCCCGATCGCCGAAGTTCTCAACGCGGACCGAGAGGAGCGGCTCGTCCGCTGCCCACGAGGGACGCTCGGCGACGTCGGCCCTGACTGCCTCGGACCCGAGATTCGCCACCACGCGCACGAGGTGGTCGCCACTTCGACGCTCGTACGCAATGAGCGCACCAGGTGGAGTCGCGAGGTCGTGGAAATCTCCGAGGACGAGAGCGGGGTGACTCTTGCGTGCGGCGATGAGCTGTCTCACGTAGTGGAGCACGGAGCTCTCGTCGTCGCGCTGCGCGGCCACCGACACCTCAGTGCGATCGGGATTGAGCGGGAACCAAGGATCACCGATCGTGAACCCTCCCCCGCGCGAGCCATCCCACTGCACCGGGGTACGGGCATTGTCGCGCGAGGTGACCCGCAGATCCGCGAGCAGACGGGCCGGATCCGCACCCCGGCCGAGTTCGTCGTGGATGTAGTTGCGGGCAGAGACGTCGACGAAGTCGCTCAGCGACGTGAAGGGATAGTTCGCCATGCCGATTTCGTCGCCCTGGTACAGGAAGGCGGTGCCCTTCATGAGGTACAGCATCGTCCACAGCGTCTTCGCCGACGCGGCCCGATGCTCCGCGGAGTCGTCGCCGTACCTGCTCACCGGTCGTGGCTGATCGTGGTTGGAGAGGTAGAGGCTGTTCCAGCCGCTCTCAGCGAGACCGCGCTGCCACCCGGCGAGATTCTCGTAGAGCGCCCTCCGATCGAGCGGGAGGCGCTTCTGCCAGTCGTGTGGATCCCGGTCGAGGTCGACGTGCTCGAACTGGAACACCATGTCGAGTTCGCGCCGTGAGGGATCGCTGAGCCGAATGGCCTGTTCGACCGTCACCCCTGGGGTCTCGCCGATGCGCACGGGCTTCCCCTCACGTCCGGCGAAGACCTCCCGATGCATCTCCTGGAGGAACTCCTCCAGGCGCGGTCCGAAGTTGTACCACGCAGAACCGTCCCCTCGCACGCCGCTCGGCAGCAGAGGGCCGTCCTCCAGGGGGAGTCGCTTGGAGATGAGGTTGATCACGTCCATGCGGAACCCGTCGACACCTCGGTCGAGCCAGCGGTTCATCATCGCGTACACGGCGCGGCGCACCTCCCGGTTCTCCCAGTTGAGGTCCGGCTGCTCGACGGCGAACAGGTGGAGGTAATACTGCCCCGTGCGTTCATCGAACGTCCAGGCGGGCTGCGAGAAGAAGGACTCCCAGTTGGTCGGTTCGGCCCCGAGGCCGCCGGGATGAACTCCGTTTCGGGCGTCGCGCCAGACATACCACTCCCGCCGAGGGTCCTCCTTCGACGAGCGGGACGAGACGAACCATGGGTGCTGGTCGGACGTGTGATTGACCACAAGATCGAGAATGAGACGGATGCCGCGCGCGTGCAGAGCCACGATCAGTTCGTCGAGGTCTTCCAGTGAGCCGAAGATCGAATCGACGTCTTCGTAGTCGCTGATGTCGTACCCGTTGTCCTTCTGCGGTGAAGGGTAGAAAGGCGAGAGCCACACCGCGTCGACGCCGAGCCATGCGAGGTGGTCGACATGCGCGAGGACGCCGCGGAGATCACCGACGCCGTCGCCATCGGAATCGGCGAAACTGCGGGGATACACCTGGTACACCGTGCCGGTGCGCCACCACTCCTGACCTTCGCCGCGCTTCGGCGTCTCTTGACCTGCCAAGCGATTCCTCCTGGTGGTAAGCCGGTCACCGATGTGTGCCGGAACTCTGTTCGTCTCGCCGGAGATCCGCCCTCGAAGGGTTCCCCTCCCAGTCCCCGCCCGTCTCGACCGCGAATGAACCGCACAGCGCCGCGACGCGGAGGCGCTCTGCCACCGCTTCTCCGCGCAGAAGCTCGGCGAGATAGCCTCCCGCGAACGCGTCGCCCGCGCCCACCGGATCCACCACATTCGTCGGCCGGGCCGGCTGCTCGAAGACGTCGCCGCTGCGGAGGACCATCGCGCCATCGGCGCCCCGCTTGAGCACGACTTCCTCTGCCCCTCGTGCCACCAGCTCCACGGCAGCCGACAGCTCGTCCGCGGCTCCGGGTGCGAGGAGTCCCCATTCGTCGTCGCCGACGAACAGGATGTCGGCTCGGCTCGCGAGATCGCGCAGGACCGGGGCGGCCTCGTGCGGCGGCCAGAGCTTGGAGCGGTAGTTGGCGTCGA
Organism: Microbacterium sp. BK668; assembly: GCF_004362195.1. Lineage (NCBI taxonomy): Bacteria > Bacillati > Actinomycetota > Actinomycetes > Micrococcales > Microbacteriaceae > Microbacterium > Microbacterium sp. BK668. The sequence continues at coordinate 1,214,860 of NZ_SNWG01000001.1, read as the reverse complement.
AAGACACGGTGACGCGCGCGTCGCGCGCGATGTCGATCGCGTCGAAAACAGTCTGCCGGGCGGACGCACTCAGCGCGGGGGTGATCCCGGTGAGGTGAAGCACTCGCGCGTCGGAGATGGGCACGGCGGCGAGGTCCCCGGGATTCAGACGAGATCCGGGGCCGTTCTTCCGGTAGTAGTCCACGTGGATCGCGTCCGCGCGCCGGCGCTCTTTGACAAGCAGCGAAGGCGGGCCTTCGTCGTCGATCGGCACGACGTCCACCCCTTCAGCGCGGATGTCGGCGATCACCCTCTCGGCGAGTCCCCCGGATCCGACACGACCGGCCCAGACCGCAGCGCCGCCCAGTCGCGCGACCGTGATGGCGACGTTCGATTCCGCGCCCGCCGTCCGCAGTTCGGCGACGGCGGAGTGCCTCCAGCGGCTGGTTCCAGGGGTTGCGAAGACGATCAGCGGCTCGCCGATCGTCACCAGACCGCGCGCGTCAGGCACGATCCGCGTCCGGTTCCAGCCAGATGGTCCAGGCGAGCGGCTTCTCGGGCGAGACCGTCGGTGTTCGCCCCGCAGCGAGCGCGACGTCGAGCGCGTCGAAGTACGATGTCGAGGGCTCGATGGCGACCACCGGTCCACTCCGATAGAGGCCCCTCTCCATCCATACGCCGAGATAGGGGCATGCGGCGCTCCAGCGCATCGACAGCGTGGCGTCGCGTCGCGAGAGCGAGGCGGCGAACACAGGGGTCTCCGGGTGCACGTAGACCTTGCGGCATTCGCCCTCGTCGAGATCGTCGATGGATGCTGTCGCGCCATCCCACGGTCGCTCCGGGAGCGCGGGGTCGAGGACGTCCACCGCGGTGGTCACGTGCGCGGGCACTCGCACGATGGTTCCTGGGGGGGCGGCGAACTGGGGGTGAGCCGCCCACAGGAACGGGATCGTGCGGGTGGGCGTGGTGACCCGGTAGTCGAACCGCAGACCCCGACCCGAGGGCTCGATCGAGCGCTCGAAGCGGAAGCCCAGGGTGTCGTCGACAAGCGTCACGGTGCGACCGACGGCGCGGCCCTTTGCGGTCCAGAGCGAGCCATGGTCGGGGAGCGTCAGGTCGTCGACTTCGCAGGCGACGATCGTCGGCGCGCACTCGTCCCACCCCGCCATCTCGGCCGCGAGGAATCCGTCCCCGGGCCGTGCGGGAGGACCCACCGGCGACTCGGGCTGCGCGAGCCACTCGCGCCCGTCGTCGTCCCGCAGCGACACGATCTTGCCGCCTCGTCGAGGAAGCACGACGGCGCGCAGACCCGGTCCCTGGACGACCACGGTGTCGCCGTCGGGCCACGCGTGCTGGGGCAGCGAGACGTCGCTCATACCGACGCCGTCAATCCACCGTCGACGAGCAGCGTCGTCGCCGTGATGTACGACGACTCCGGCCCGGCGAGGAAGGCGATGGCGGCGGCGACGTCGGCCGGATCGCCGAAGCGGCCGAGGGGGATGTGCCCCAGGTGCTCCTGCCGGTCCGCTTCGGGCACACGGTCCCAGGCGCGGGTGAGGATCGACCCGGGCAGTACCGCGTTCACCCTGATGGACGGCGCGTACTCGATCGCGAGCTGTCGGGTGAGGGCGACGACGCCGCCCTTCGCGGCAGCGTATGCGGGGTGGCCGGGGAATCCGGCGACCGCGTGCACGCTGGCGACATTCACGATGGATCCTCGCTCGGCATGCAGGGTGTCATGGAAAGTCCGCACGGAGCGATAGACCGCACCGAGGTTCACGGAAACCTGTTGGTCCCAGGCCTCCGCCGTCAGTTCGTGGGCGGGCGCGACCGTAAGCGTGAAGGCGTTGTTGACGACAGCCGACACGACGACCCCCGCTTCGTCCAGTCGACGGCGGACGGCTTGCCAGGATGCCTCGTGCCCCACGTCGAGGTGCACATCCACGGCGTGCCCGCCCGCGCCCCGCACGCCGTGCGCGACTTCTGCCGCAGCATCCGCGTCGACGTCGCTCACGACCACGATGTCGAACCGCCGGGCCAAGGCGACCGCCGCAGCGGCGCCGATGCCGTGCCCGGCGCCGGTGACCAGCGCGGCACTCATGACTCCCCCGATTTCAGAATCTCCCACACCGCGAGCAGTGCCGGTCCCTGGCCCCAGGGGACAACGAACCCGCGGGGCACATTGGCGTAGTGCGACGCGACCGTCGACGTATAGACGGCGGCGGAGACGGACGTCAGCGCCCCGGCCGCGTCGAAGGACTCGGCCAGAGCCCCGGTGGCCCGGTGGAGCGCATCTGCCACAGTGTCAGCGGGCACGACGCCCAGCTCGGCCGCTCGGGCGAAGGCCGTGATCATGAACGCCGTCGTCGAGTACTCGTCACCGGAACCGGCCTCAGTGACGACGACCGGCCAATGGCCATCCTCCCTCTGCAGTGCCACCATGGCGCCGATACCGGCGGCTGCTCCCTGTCGAAGTGCGGCGAGAGCGGGCGCGTGCGGGCCGTCCGGGTGGCGCGCGAGGACGTCCAGAAGGCCGAGCAGCGCCCACCCCTGACCGCGGCCCCACCCCGGTCCGAACGTGCCCTCCACCCCCTCCAGGAAGAAGTGGTCGAACAGCCCGTCAGGGCGTTGCAGGGCTCGGACGAAGGCCGCCGCCTGATCGACGCCCGCGGCGACGTAAGCGTGCTCGCCCACGTGACAACCGAGCGCGACGAGGAAGGGCGGGTCGAAGTGGAGAGAGTCCACACAGACGCACGCGGGCGGATGAGCGAGGAGCGCCTCATCGAACTCCGTCGTGACCGCCTCACCATAGGGCGGGATGAGCGGAGCAGATTCCCAGAGTTCGAAGATGCCGTTCAGGAACGGTCGAGACAGGAGGTAATCGGCCAGGTCGCGCAGCGCACCGGTGAGGAGGTGGTCGTCGTAGCGCCGGGCGACATCGACCAGAGCCGCGCCGGGCGCGGTCGCATCGAGGCGTACGAACGGACGGGAGCGGGTAGCCCACGCTCGACCCCATCCGCGCACAAAGGAGGCCCAGCGCTCATCGCCGGTGCGCCGGCTGCTTTCCACGAGGCCCTCGAAGGCGACCGAGTCGCCGAAGTTCCACGTCGCGAAGGGCAGCGTCGTGAGGTGGTCGGCAAGCCGGCGCGCCAACGACAGGTCGAGAGATCGCGTCGTCGGTCGTCCACTCCGAGGGCTGCGCCGCAGCCACTCTTCAGCATCGGTGCCGGGCTCATAGCGACTGATGCCCCAGGCGACCGACCCCGCGCTCATCGGCGCGTCCAGCGGTAGTCGCCGCGTTCGCCATGTCGCTCGATCAGTCCGCGCTCGCCGAGATCTTCGAGGTGGCCGACGACGGGGTATGCGAGCGCGCCCGACGTCCCTTCGACGGGCCACCCCCCGGCGACGGGGTTGATGTCGTCGAGGAGCGCAGGGAGCGAGACCCCCGGCAGCTCCGAGGGGATCGCCCTGAGCACCAGCACCTCGAGGCTGTCGACGAAGCGTGAGGTCCGGTCGAGTAAGTCGAGGACAGCCACGCCTGTGAAGGTGGGATAGTGCGCCGTGAGGAGGTGCCGGGCGGGTCGCGCGCGCAGCCGCTCCGTGGTGCGCCGATAATCGGCGACGTATCGATAGGTCGGCGGGAAGGCGGGAGTGCCGTCAGCCAGGTCCACGGAGTCGGCGAGCACCGCGTCACCGACGATGTAGGCGGATGCCTCGGGCACCCAGAGTCCGAGATGACCGTGCGTGTGTCCTGGCAGATGGAGGATCTCTGCCGAGATGCCGCCCAGGTCGAGGACGTCACCGTCGTCGACGATGTCGTCCACCGGTCCGGCACCGCCCACCTCGCGCATCCACGCGATGCTCGCTTCGCTCTCTTCGAGTCCGTACTCGCGGGCGAATCCGTTGCCGCGTTCCGCGAGGAAGGTGTCGATGTCCTCGACGGCGGCCCGGTCGGACGCGTGCACCGTGACGCGGGCCGAAGGGACGAAGGTCCTCACGTCGCTGATCCCGCCGAAGTGGTCGACATCGCAGTGAGAGACAACAGCGGTCGAGATCTCCGCGGGCGCGATTCCGAGATCAGCCAGCGCCGGAAGAAGGTGGTCCGGGATGGTCCCTCTCACACCGGTGTCGAAAAGCATCGCTCCGCCGGTCCCACGCAGGACGTACAGGCTGACCATACGCCCGCCCAAGGGCGTGTCGATCCGGAAGAGCCCGGGGTGGATCTCGTCGGCGTGCGGGAGGCTCGTCATCATCGCCCTCGGAATTCGGGCTCGCGCTTCTCGGCGAACGCCTGCTGCCCCTCTGCGGCGTCGTCCGTCATCATGATGTACGAGAACGAGTCGTTCTCGACAAGGAGCGCGGCCTCCATCGGGACGTTCTCGGCCATCCGGATCATGTATTTGGTCCGCTCGATCGCGATAGGCGCCAGTTCGGCGATGTGACGGGCGAGCGCTTCAGCGCGAGGGATCACATCTTCGGGGGCGAGCAGCTCCTGAACCAGTCCGATGCGGTAAGCCTCTTCGCCCGAGATTGGCTCGCCGGTCATCAGGATCCTCGCCGCGTGCCCCGCTCCGACGAGTCGCGTCAGGTACTGCGTCTGCCCGGACCCGCCGTGCCATCCCCACCGGATCTCGCCGGCCGCGAAGGAAGCGGTCGTGCCGGCGATCCGGATGTCGGATGCGCAGGCCATCTCGAGTCCTCCGCCGTAAGCGAAGCCCATCACGGCAGCGACGACAGGCTTGCGGATCTGCCACACGGCGCGGGCGTAGTCACGGCGGCGATCGAAGCGGTTGCGGTACTCCCAGTTCGAGCCGTACTCGTCGAGATCGTTGATGTCGCTGCCCGCGGAGAACGCGCGGTCTCCTTCTCCACGCAGGACGACGGCGCGGATCCCGGCATCGTTGTTGATCTCGTACGACAGCGCGTTCATCTGCCGGTCCATGTCGACCGTCATCGAGTTTCGTTTGGACGGCCGGTCGATGACGAGAGAGGCGACGTGCCCGTCGCGCTCGAGGCGAATGGTTCCGGGAAGGACGGACATGGACGCTCCTTTGCTTTTATCAGATTATATGATCAAGCAAACGGCGCTGCCAACAGTCAGTTCTCGGATCCCGGCCCTTCGCTCTGCAGAACCTCCTTCACGTCCTCCGCCGCGCGCGTCATCATCTGCGTCATCATGTCGAAGGCGGCATCGGCTCCTCCTTCCGCGATGGCGTCGCGGATCGCACGGTGAGCGTCGAGGAATGTCTCGTCCGCGGGACGACCGTGCAGGAGGGCGTCGCGAGCCTTGAGTGCGGGTTCGAGAATGACCTCGAAGCGCTGAAGAAGCTCGTTGCCCGCGGCGAGCAGGATCGCGCGATGGAAGTCGAGGTCCGCCTGGATGAGGGCTTCGTGGTCGGTCGCGGCGTGTGCGACCATCCGGTCGAGCGCGTCGTCGAGGGCAGCGATATCACTGTCGCCTCGTCGTGCGGCCGCCATTCGCGCCGCCGGCGGCTCCAGGACCTGCCGCACTTCACCGAGCTCAAGCAGCAGGAGCGAGTCCACCGAGCCGCGGATCCGCCACGCCATCACGTCCGCGTCGAGCAGCTGCCATCGCGAGCGGTCCGTGATGAACGTCCCCGTCCGCGGGCGGGCATCGACCAGCCCCTTGGCCGACAGGACCTTGAGCGCTTCGCGGACGACCGTCCGCGAGACGCCGAACTCGCGCAGCACAGCGTCCGGGTCGACGACGTCGCCCGGAGAGAGCGCGCCACTCAGAATGCGCGCACCGAGTGCGTCGACCACCTGCCCGTGGATGCCACGTCCGCCGTATGTCGCCACGGCTTGATCTTAGGTAAAGGTCAGGGCGCGAGAGCGACCGGCGCGGCGGTCGTGCCGACCACACCGCGCGCGACGAGGTCGCGGATGACCTCTTCGTCGACCCCTGCGCTGCGAAGGACGTCGATCGAGTCGGCCCCGAGCAGAGGAGCACCGCGAGTAATCGCGACCGGCGTCTGCGACATCCGGATCGGAGGCCTTACCGTCTTCACCACCGTCCCGTGGGGTCCCGGCTGTTCGACGAATGCACCTGTTGCGACGAGATGCGGATCTTCCGGGAGATCGGAGTAGCCATAGACGGGCCCCGCCCACACGCCGTGCCGGTCGGCGATCTCGATCCATTGCGCGGTGCTGCGATCGGCGAATCGGTCGCGAATGTGCGCGAGAACCTCGTCGCGATGATCGTGACCGTCGTTGTAGGAGGCGAGGGAGCGCAGCCAGTCGTCGTCGAGCATCTCGCCGAGCGCGGGCAGCGGAGACATCGCGAGCGTCAGCCATCCGTCGGACGATCGGTACACGCCGTAGGGAGCCGGGATGGCAGCGTGGGCCGACGCCTCACGCGTGCGCTGGGGATCGTAGCCGGTGTTGAGGAAGGTGACCAGTTCCTGCAGCTGCGCGTCGAGCACGACAGAGTACATGTCGACTTCGACGTGCTGACCGACTCCGATGCGGTCGCGTGCCTGCAGTGCCCCGAGGATGCCGATGGCGGCCTGATACCCGGTCATCACGTCCGCGGCCCACAGCGCACCCGGGGTCGGCGCGTCACCTGCGCGCCCGACCGAGAACATCGACCCCGAGTATCCCTGCACCACGAGATCCTGGCCGGGGCGGTCGGCGTACGGGCCCTCCGGACCATACCCGGAGATCGAGCAGTACACGAGGCGCGGGTTGATCGCGCTGAGCGTGGCGTAGTCGACGCCGAGCCGGGCCGCCGTGCCGCGGCGGAAGTTCTGGAGGAAGACGTCGGCCGTGCGGACGAGCTCGTAGAACGCCTCCCGCGCTTCGGGATCCTTCATGTTCATCGCCAGCGAGCGCTTGTTCCGGTTGACCGCGACGAAGGTGGACATCTCGCCCTCCACGCGACGATCATCGAACCCGTGCGTGCGGTTGAACTCTCCGCTGCCAGGGCTCTCGATCTTGATGACGTCTGCTCCGAGATCGCCCAGGCGGGTCGCCGCCAGCGGGCCAGCCAGCATCTGAGTCGCATCGAGCACGCGGATACCGGCCAGAGCGCCATTGCGCTGGGGTTCGTCGGTCATGAAGAGCCTTTCCTGTATTGCCTCTAAGCATTATTACTATAATAATCTCAATGAGCAAGCGTGAAGGAGCGCCATGGACCTGCGGGTAGTCGAGACCGACGCCGACGTCGAAGTTCGGGCACGGACGTACGTCTGGCGACTGGACAAGGAGGCGGAGGCCTTCGAGCTGCGAGACCAGAGCGGTCGCCGGGTCGCCCACGGAGGAGTCCAGCCGGCGATCGAGGTCGTCGACGAGGCCGGCTACTCGACAACGGATGCGGGCCGCCTCAGCGCGGTGGACGTCGCTCCGGAGGATGGGACGATCACTCTCCGCTTCGAGGACGTGAACGGGGACGCGACCACGACGACGTCTTGGCACTTCCGTCCGGACTCGATCAGGCTCGCGCCCGTACGGTACGCAGCCCCGCGTCGCACCTTCGTGGAGACTCTCACCCTCTTCGGCCGCTGGGGAGAGTACGGAGCGGTTCCTGGTCTGCACTGCCAGTTCTTCCTCCACCCGGGGTCGACCGAGTCCTCGATCCTCGCCCCGGTCATCCCCGCCAAGGTGCGACTGAGCATCGTCTCGACGATCGGCCGCGGCAGTACCGACGAACCGGCGTTCGTCCAGCAGCAGTGGGGCCTTCCGCTGTACTTCTGGGGCGGATGGAGCATCGACGGATGGGCGAGCGGCAAGAGCGCGCTGACGAAGCACACCTCCGACGTCCTGATCCTGGGGATGGACGCCATACCGACCGGCGACCAGTACGTGCGCTACTTCGACGAGTACGCGAGCCCTTACCTGCGGCTCCTGGGCGGCCGGTGGCGCACGTTCGAGACCGGACGGGACGACCTCCAGCTCGGGAGCGGCTGGCTGTGGACCCTCGGGTCCGATCTTCGCAGTGCGATCGCGGAGTCCTTCGACCTGCTCCGCCGAGACGGCATCGTCGCGGTGCGCGAGGACTCGCCGCGCAAGGCACGACGGGCCACGATGTCGCAGTTCAACTCCTGGGGCGCTCAGGTGGCCAACGACTGGGCATCTAGCGACCTCAACCAGGACGTGCTGGAGCGCATCTACGACGACATGGTGAGCAGCGGCTTCGATGCCGAGATGTTCGTCATCGACGACCGGTGGGAGGCGGCTTACGGCCAGTTGCGACACGACGAGCTCCGCTTCCCTCGCTTCGAGGAGTTCCTCGATCGGGTGCGGGCGGACGGGCGCGCCATCGGCATGTGGGCCGCGTTCCTGCGTTGCCAGGACCCGGAGAGCATGGGCCTCACCCTGGACGACGTCTGGAAGGATCCCGACGGCCGGCCGGTGACCCGCAGTCTCTTCGAGGACAGCTACTACCTGTTCGACGTGTCCCGGCCGAATGTCGCCGAGCTGCTCGCCGAAACCGCGAAAGCATTCATGCGACGCTACCGACCCGACCTGGTGAAGTTCGACTTCGGCTACGAGCTGCCATCTCTGCGTGATGCGGCTCCTGCGCGCCGCGAGTGGGGCGGCGAGCGCGCGCTGCTGGAGTCGCTCCGAGTGGTCGTGGCCGCGATGCGCGAGGTCGATCCCGACGTCGTGGTCATGTACTACAACCTCTCTCCGCTGCTGGTCGATTTCGTCGACCAGCACTCGACGGACGACCTCTACCTCAACGCCGGCGAGTACCCCGAGGAGGTGAACCGCCGGGTCTTCTTCAGTTCCCTGCTCGCACCCCTCGGTGTTCCCACCTACGGCTCCGGCGGCTACGACTGGCTCGGCGTGGCCGACATCTGGTTCGACACCGTGGCGTCGGGCCCGCTCGGGTCGCTGAACAGCTTCAACGGAGATCAGAGCGACAGCTGTGCGACTGACCTCACCATCGCGCGGCAGCGAGGGCTCCGACAGCTCACTCGTCGCAACACCCGTGCGGCTCGAGTGGATGCGGTCGACGCGCGTCACCACGGAGGATCGATGACCGCGCGCGCCAGGTCGTGGATTCGCAACGAACGCGAGGGGGTGACGGTGGTCGCGGCCCGCCCCGAGCGCCGCGAGGGCGAGGTGGTGACGTGGGAGCTCCCGGACGTGGTGCGGACCACGGGCGAAACCGTCCTCGCGTCGCTCGACGACGCGTCGATCACCGACGCGGCATCCCTCGGGCTGGTCGCGGCCACCGGAGGGACGACCGCCTTCCGGACCAGTCGGACCGGCCCCCCCAACGTGGTCGCCGTGCTCCGCGATCGTCAGCTGCCCTGGGAAGTACGGCGACGGGAGAACTGGATCGAGGGCGACTTCCCCGTGCGGATCGACGGGACTCCGGTGGAGTGGTACCGCATCGTCTTCGACGAGGCCGCCGGATGACGACCCTCGAAGCGACAGGCGCGTTGGCCGAGGCATCCGCCATTCGGATCCGCTCTCTCGAGACGATTCGCTTTCCCGCCCAGCGCAATGTGACGTGGGTTCTCATCACCGCCGAGGACGGAACGGTGGGCCTCGGCGAGACCTTCTACGGCGGCAGCGTCGTCGAGGAGTATCTGCACACCCAGGTCGCACCGGTCCTCCTCGCCGAACCCCGGCCGACGCCCCAGTCGGTACGGCGCCGGCTGCGGGGCTACGTGGGGTATTCCGGGTCCGGCGCGGAAGTGCGGGGGAACTCCGCCGTCGACATCGCCCTGTGGGATCTCGAGGCTCGACGCGCCGGGCGACCGCTGCGCACGATCCTGGGAGGTCCGGTCCGTGACTCCATCCCCGTCTACAACACCTGCGCGGGCAACAGCTACGTGAGCGTCGAGTCCCGTCAGTCCTCGTCGAACTGGGGGATCGCCGACGAGTCGACGTCCCGCTACGAGGACCTGTGGGCCTTCCTCAACCGACCGGCAGATCTCGCCCGGGATCTGCGAGACCAGGGCTATCGCGGCATGAAGGTATGGCCGTTCGATCTGGCTGCGGAGGAGTCCGGCGGGGACCACAAGGCCGACCTGCGGTTCGGATTAGGGGTTCTCGACGCGATTCGCGACGCCGTCGGGGCCGATATGGACCTCTATGTCGAGCTGCACTCGCTCTGGCAACCGAAGGGTGCTGAACGTGTTCTGTCGGCGCTCGAACCCTATGACCTCGTATGGGCGGAAGACCCGATCCGCCCCGATCACATCGACGCGCTGGCGTCGCTGCGGTCGTCGAGCGGGGTTCCCATCGCGGTCGGCGAGAACCTCGGCGACGGGTTGAACGGATATGGGCCGCTGCTGCGCGCCCAGGCGACGGATGTCGCGATCATCGACATCGGGTGGGGCGGCGGCATCACCGCGGCCCTTCACGTCGCGGCGCTCGCGGAGCAGCACGGCGTACCCATCGCGCCCCACGACTGCACCGGGCCCGTGGCGCTGGCGGTCGCCGCCCACGTCGTCACCAGCATTCCGAACGGCTTCGTCCAGGAGGTAGCACGGGCGTTCTACCACGGCTGGTACACCGACGTCGCCGTCGGAGTGCCCGAGATCGCCGGCGGAGTCATCCGCCCGTCCTCGGCTCCCGGGCACGGCGTGGAGCTCACCCCGGAGTTCCTTGCCGCATCCACGACCCTCCGACGGCGTACCGACGCCGCTCACTGAAGATCACCGGAAGGACGTCGCACAGTGACACCCCACCCCACCGCGGTGGTGACCGGCGGAGCCGGCGACATCGGCGGCGCCATCGCGCAAGCCCTCTCGAGGCAGGGATATCGCACGCTGATCACGGATGTGCTCCCCGACGATGTCGGCAGGGCTCGTGCGGCGGAGCTGACCACACGGTCCGCGGTTCGATACCGCTACGCCGACACGACGTCGGCGACCGACGTGTCCGCCGTCATCGAGCACGGCGACGGGCCTCTCCACGTAGCGGTCATCTGCGCCGGAACCGTAGCCGCTCAACCCTTCCTCGACATCGAGCCGGACGTATGGCGGCGCACCCTGGAGGTGAACCTCACCGGCGCCTTCCTCGCCGCCCAGGCGGCCGCGCGGCGCATGATCGCCCAGGAGGTGAAGGGGCACCTGATCTTCATCAGCTCCTGGGTCGCGGAGCGGCCGTGGCCCGAGATCGCCGCCTACAGCGCCTCCAAAGCCGGGATGAATCAGCTCATGCGCACCGCCGCTCTCGAGCTGTCGGCGCATGGGATCAGGGCGAACGCCGTCGCCCCGGGGATCGTCATGGCGGGCCTCGCCCGCACCCAGTTCGAGACGGAACCGCAGTACGCCGCTCGCGCCTCCCAGGCCATCCCCCTGGGAAGCCCCCACACCGCCGAGCAGATCGCGGACGCGGTTGGTTTCCTCGCCTCCCCCGCCGCGGCCAGCATGACCGGCTCCATCATGACGGTGGACGCCGGAAGTTCGCTCGGAACGCTGTCATGACCATCACCACCGAAGGAGCTCGCATGACATCCCTCGCCACCGTTCGGAGTGTCGACTCCCCCGTCGAGATCGACCTCGACCCGGCCACGGGACTGCCCGTCCGCCTGACCCTCAGCGACGGGGACGGGCAGCTGGTGCGAGCCTTCTCGATCTCCGTGAGCATAGAGACAGGCGGAACCGAGGACCGAGGGTGGACGGGCGGTCTGCAGTACCTCGACACCCGGACCGAGACCGTCTCGGCGTCGGGCGGAGCTGCCGCTCGAACGCATCGGGGCACCTTCGACGAGGTCGCGGTCCCCATCGAGTTCGCGGGAGTCCCCGGCCGTGTGATGTACCGGCTGTTCCCCACCTCGCCGTACGTGGAGGTCGCTCTCGAGCTGACCCCTGGCGAGAGCATCGTCGTGCGCAACGTCCGGGCGACTGTGACCCTGCACGATCAGGGAGTCGCGACGGTGAACGCGCCCGGGAACGGCCTTCGCCCCGACGTGCCGGTCGCCGACCTGACGGGAACCACGGTCGGCGTCTCACCGCTGGGCGGCTTGCGCGGATCGAGCGGCATCGTCGCCCTCACCGACGAGCACGGGACCACCACGGTGTGGCCGACACAGCGATCGGAGATCCCCGACATCGTCGTCTCTGCGGGGGAGGACGGATCGGTGACGATGGATGTCGCGACGAACTTCGCCGCCGCGCTCGACGGGGAGAACGCCGCCGAGGTGACCCTGGTGACCCTCGACGTGCAGCGTGCCCGATTCGACGCCGTTCGCGCGCAATGGCCGCGCTGGGCGCAGCGGTACGGCCTCGGATCGCCTGACCGCAAGCCCGAGTGGGTCGACGCGGCCCAGATCTACGAGGTGCAGATCGGGACGTCGTACTTCTGGGGCGGGAACACCTACACCCGCTATGGGGCCATCGCGGAAGTCACGGCCGACCTGGAACGGATCTCCCGTCTCGGCTTCTCCGTCATCCAGCTCATGCCGAAGCAGCCGTACCCCAGCTACAACGTCCACGACTACGGCGACATCACGACGAGTTACGGCGACGAAGAGGAGCTTCGTGCCCTCGTTCGCGCAGCCCACGACCGCGGAATCCGGGTCATCCTCGATGTACTGCTCCACGGTGTCGTCGATCAGGAATCGGTGAACGCCGCACTGGACGGCATTGCGCGAGGGCCACTCGCGGACCGCCTCGAGGATGAGCCCGGCGACACGCTGGGCACCGACGTCTCGGACTCGACGTCCTACCTCATCGCATGGTCGCGCCACATCCACGACTTCGCCGACGCGTGGCGAGGCGGGTCACCGGCCCGCACGCCTCTCGAGGACGAGCACCCGGAGTGGTTTTTCCGGGACTCGAACGGGCAGGTCACAGGTGTGTATACGAAAGCCTTCGACGCGCGCAACCGCGAGTGGCAACGGTACTTCCGCGAGTCGATGCTCCACCTCGTGCGAGAGCTCGACATCGACGGCTTCCGCTTCGACGCCCCGACCTACAACCACTTCCCCAACTGGTCGGAGAGCACTCGGGGGCGGGCGAGCCTCTCGGCTCTGGGTTGCGTTCCCCTGTTCGAGGAGCTCCGTGAAGACATCCGCAGCGCCAAGGCCGACGCCCTGATGTATACGGAGCCGTCCGGCCACCTGCTTCGGGCCTCGATGGATCTGAACTACAACTACGACGAGCAATGGCTGGTGAGCGCCCTGGCCGACCCCGCCGCGCGGACACGTCACGGCGTGCGCACCGCCCGCGAGTTCATGCTGTGGATGCGCGATCGCGACCTGTTCCTGCCGGAGGGATCGAAGACCGCCCATCACATCGACTCCCACGACACGTTCTGGTGGCCACATTGGGGCGGGAAGTGGCGGCGAGAGCAATTCGGTATCGAGGCGACCAGGATGCTGGCGGTCACATTCCTCGCTCTCGACGGCCCCTTCATGATGTTCACCGGAGGGGAAGAGGGCATCCACGACGAACTCGCGCTCTTCGGTTCGCTTCGCGCGCGGCGGCCAGACCTCTGGGCGTCCCCCGCCGCGTTCGATGTCGAGAGCGACCCGAGCGGTGACCTGTTCATCCTCAGACGAGGCGGCGACGACGGCATCGTCGTGATCGCCAACGCGACAGGGACAACCGACGTCGCCCTCCCCGAGGCGTACGCGCGCGGGTGGTCGCCGCTTACGCTCTCTGGCATCTCCGAGGAAGCTCTGGCACCGGGCGAGTACCGCGTCCTCAGCCGGGTCGGCGAGAGTTGAGATGACCGGGAACGAGCGTGACTCCGTCGAGGAGGCGCTCCTCGAGACGCTGACACGGTCGCGCGTGCTCCCGCTGCTGGACGTGCGCGGTCGCGCGGGGGTGGACCGGGTGGCCGAGGTCCTGGTCGAGGAGGGACTGCCGGTCATTGAGGTGACGCTTCGACGGCCGGGGGCTGCCGATGCTCTCCGAGCGCTGGCGGATAATCACGAACTCCTCGTGGGTGCGGGAACCGTGATGACCGCTCGGCAGGCGGGCGAGGCCGTCGAGGCCGGGGCGCGCTTCCTCGTGTCGCCCGGTCACTCTCCCGCGGTTGCCGCCGAGGCAGCGAGGCTCAGCGTGCCCCTCATCCCCGGCGTCGCGACGGCGACCGAGCTGATGGCCGCGCTGGACGACGGGGCGAGGACGGTGAAGTTCTTTCCCGCCGAGGCCAGTGGAGGGCCGGCCGCGATCCGTGCCTTGTCGGCCGTCGCGCCAGACGTTCGGTGGGTCCCGACGGGCGGCGTGACACCAGCCAACGCGCGGGAGTACCTCGACATCGACGTCGTCGCAGCGGTGGGAGGGAGCTGGGTCACCCCTCGCGCGCTCGTCGAGGAGGGATGCTTCGACGCAATCGCCGAGCTTGTGCGCGGAGCTGTAGGCCTTCGCGCCTGATCTCGCGCGCGGCGCGCCGGCACAGGCTGCTTCGCCGCATCTCTGGCGTCGTCGAGAAACCCCTCGACGGTGCAATTGACACCCTGCGGAGCGCCCGCACCGATGTTCCCCGGGCTTGCGACGTACTCGAGTCGACGGACTTGCGCCGCTAGGCACGCAAGCCGAGACTCGGTCACACTGGAGCGCGGGGCGGCGCGACCCTGCAGGAAACGGATCCCGGCGATCGCATCCGGGGAAAGCTCGATCGTCTCACCCGCGCTTCCCATGACGGCCGACGCACCAGGAAGCCGGCCGACCGCCACTCCCTGCAGTACCCCTTCGCAGTCAACGGCAGGATCAGCCCCTGTGCCCGGAGCCGCTCGAGGTCGGCATCGATCCGCTCGTACAGCTCCTCGGCGTCGCGCCGGCGCTCGTCTCCGCTCGGATGGGTGCCGAGAATACCGGCGACCACGGGTGCACTGCCGCTCGAAGCAGCTCCCATGCCGCATCGGGCTGCGCGAACTGGCCGAGCCCAGAACGTGGGCGACGGCGGGCACGCGGCCATCCTGGAGGAACACACCGACATCCGTTGACGGGGCGGCGTCGGACCGAGTCACCCGATGAGGTAGACCATTCCGCGGCCCTCCGTCGCGAGCGACTCGACGAAATCCTGCGCTCGCCCGAGGTAGTCGAGGACATAGCGAAGCTCGTCGCCGTCGTCGGCTCCGTGCCGGCTGCGCCAAGTGCGCGCCCAGGATCGCACCTGAGACTCGTCGATCGCGCAGAGCTCGTCCCGAATCGAGGGCACCTCCTCCGGGAGGATCGTCCTCACCCACGGCTCCCAGCCCATGTCGTGCATCGTCACATTTCCCTCGAACATGCGGTAGCACGAACCAGTGGCGGGGCTTCCGGCCCCCGAGCGCGTCAGGGACTGCAAAGCAGACCACGCCTTGTCGAGATAGAGCATGTCGCGCTTCGGCGAGACCTGCTCGAACGTCGCGACGCTCATCGCCGCGTGGGGCTCCAGGCCCCATGCGTCAGCAAGCGGATCGCTGGAGAGGATGCTGTGCGGGTCATCGACCGCCTGCTGAGTGAGGTCGGCGTCGAAGGCATATGCGTAGTACCGGATTCCCATGCAGCGAGCATCGCGACTAGGACGTCGCGCCGATCGTGGCATTCGACGGACGAGGGACAGCCCGCCCGGATCCGCCGTTGTGGAGGAACGGAGGCGACCGAGGGGGACTTCTGCATGGACCCTGGAGCCCGAGGGATTCGCGCTCGCGGTCTCACCGGTGGATGGGCTGGGTCCTCGCCTCCCCGGTCCCAACCAAGCAGACTGATCAGCGAGCGCTCACGGACGCCTGCTGATCGCTAAGCCTCGGACGCTCCACGAACGTTGCAGACATGGCGCCCTTGCTAGCAGCATCGAAGTAAATTACGTCTGATCAGCAACTCTTTTGAGGAGAGGGGAGGATCTGAGCCCTCCGCTCCCCGTGAGGGGACTCTCCCTTAGCATCGTTCACCACGCCCACGTCCTAACGCTCCGAGGCGCCAGCTACCGGCTCCGCGGCAGCGGCATCGACAGCCTCCCCAGCATCAAGACACAGGATCCGGCAGACTGAGCAAACGACGAACTGGTGGCCCACTTTTCGCCCGTCGCACTGGCCCAGTTTTCAAGCGTCGTCGACAATCCGAGCCCGCAGAATGCTCACGCTCACTTGGGGTCACCTGGTCATCTCATCGCGCAACCTCGAAATACTGCAGTTCGAGGGCGACGGGACGGCTCTCAAGGCGCTCGGGCTGCCGCCGGGCGCTATTCCTTCGTCGCCCCCGCGAGCATGCCCGACACCAGTGTGCGTTGCGAGAACATGAAGAGCAGCAGCACCGGGAGGACCGCCACCAGCACTGCGAGCGCGAGTTCGGGTCGATTTATCTCGAGGTTGCCGCCGCCGATTCCCGGGTTGAAGGCCGGAGTGGCTGCGACGAGTTGTTCCAAGCCGAGCTGCAGCGGATATGTCTCGTCGCGAGCGAGCATCACGAGCGGTAGGAAGTAGTTGTTCCAGTTGCCGACGAACCCGAAGAAGGCGACCAGCGCGATGACCGGTTTCGCCAAGGGCAGGGCGATACGCGTGAACAGCTGCCACTCGTTGCACCCATCGATGCGCGCCGCAGCGAGCAGATCCTTCGGGAGCGCTGTCGAGTAGTAGATGTACGTGAGGTATACGCCGAACGGGTAGAAGGAGAACGGCAGGATGACTGACAAGGGCGTCCCCGTGAGATGGACCGCGCTGAGTTCGAGGTAGATCGGAAGAACGAGCGCGGTGTCCGGGACGAGCATGACGATCAGGGTGGCGGCCAGCAGCAGCGTCCGTCCGCGGAATCTCGTCATCGCCAGCCCATACCCGGCCGGGATGCACGCGAGCACCGTGAGCACGAGTGCGGATACCGAGTAGAAGATCGAATTGCCGAACCAGGTGAGGTAGGCACCGTCCTGGAACTCGAGAAGGTTCGCCCATGCGCGGCTGATGTTCTCGAGCGAACCGAAGGCAAGCGGATTGGACCGCACGAGCGCGGAGTCATCTTTGGAGGGGGTGATCACGAGCCACAGCACCGGCACGATGAAGTAGACCGTTGTGAAGGCCAGCAACAGCCAGGACGCGGCGCGGAGGACACCACGGCCCGCGGCATCGGGTGCCTTCGTGCTGCGAGCGGCGGTCATTCGTCGTCCTTGAGGTTGTACACGCCGGTGCGCGTGATGATGACAACCGCGCCGGCGAGCGCCACCAGCAGCAGGAACATCGAGATCGCGGCGGCCCCGTTGAAGTCGTTGTTCTGGAACGCGTAGAGGAAAGCGAGCTGGTTCGGCGACCACGCTGGGTCGACCGCGCCTGTTGCTGTCCCGAAGATCTGAGGCTCGGCGAACAACTGGGTCCCGCCCGCGAAGGCGAGGATCGCCATGTACGCGATCCACTGCTTGATCATGGGGATCTGGACGAACACCGCCGTCTTCAGAGCCGATGCCCCATCCATCCGCGCAGCGTCCATGACCTCGTCGGGGATGTTGTTGAGCGCGCCGTACATGATGACGATCCAGCCGCCGGCACCCGTCCAGAACGCCATGATGACGAAGATGATCGGCAGGTTCTGCGGCGCCACGACGGCGCTCAGATCATTGAGACCGAAAACGCTCAGCACCCACGATGCGGGGCTGACGGCCGGGTCCAGCATGAACATCCACACGAGGATGCTCGCGACGCCCACCAGTGCACCTGGAACGTAGAAGAGGAAACGAAGGATGGAGGACGCGGACCGGGCCCGCTGGCGCAGTAGGAGGGCCAGGCCCACGGTCATGACCAGGAGCACGGCAACCCAGATCACGACGTAGACCGCGATGTTCGCGAAGGCCGGACCGAACCGGAAGTCCCGGAAGACCTTGACGAACTGGCCGAGTCCGACGAATTGCCCGAGGGCGTTCGTGAACGAGAGATAGAGGGCGTACCCGGCGGGAAGTACTCCGAAGACGAGCAGCAACACGGAATAGAAGGCGACGAACAGATAGCCGGAGCGGCCGGGCCGCCGCGTGATGCGGCGGCCCTGCACTTTCGGCTCGTCGACCTTCGGAGAGTCGAGCATGACCATAGGACTATTCCGTGACGATGTATCCGGCGGCGCCCGCGAGGTTGCGCGCCTTGGCCTGCCACGCTGGGAGGGTCTCCTCGAGGGTCTTGCCGCTCGCCAAGCTCGTCAGCACTGTGGACGACCAGATCGACTGCTGATCGACGCGGGCGGTCTGCGACCAGCCGTCCCAGATGGAGTCGACACCGATCCGGAAGGCTTCGCTGACATCGTTGGCGTAGTACCCGGTGTTCTTCGGGTTCTCAAGCCACGCCGCGGCACCGCTCTCGAACGCGGGGTATGTCGACGCTCCTTCGAGCACGCCCATGTCGGTGGTCAGGTACTCGACGACATCCGAAGCCGCTTCGAGGTTCTCGCTGTGCGCCGAGATGTACCAGACTCCACCTCCCACGTTGCCCGTGGTGGTGTCCGTGTCACCCTCCCACTGCAGGGGCGGGGCTGCGGCAATCTGACCGGCCGGCACCTTCAGCGCGTCGCGGAAGACGAACGCGCCGAACCAAGAGGGCCCGACCATCGCGAGCGTCTTGTCGGCGAAGCCCTGCACGTACGCTGCGCCGGTCAGCGCACCTGACTTCTGGACGGTCCCGTTGGCGATCATCCGATCGAGCAGCTGAGCCATTTTGATGCAGTGCTCGTCGGTCAGGTCCGCTGTGAACTCACCCTCGTCGAGCTGGTTCGCGGGACAACGCGAACCCCAGAAGTACTGGAACGCGCCGAATGAGTCGCCGATCTCGCCGAGCGAATACCCGGGATGCTCCGCCGCGACCTTTTCACCGAGCGCCTCGTACTCCTCCCACGTGGTGGGCACCTCGTATCCGAACTCGTCGAACAGTTTCTGGTTGTACCAGAAAACGTTCTGCGCGATGTCGTTGCGAATGCAGTAGAGCGTCTCACCCACGGTGCACGGATCGAGCGCCCGGGGAGCGAATCCCTCGATCTTCTCGTCAGGGAAGATGCCGTCGTTGAGCGGGGCCGCGAACGGCTGCTCTCCTGTGGTCAGTGGCTCGAGGCCGAACAAGCCCGTCGAGAAGACGACATCCGGCCAACCTTCGCCGGCCTTGTTGAACAGCGACACCTTCGCCTGCAGCGTGTTCGGGTTGCCGTCATACGTCACGAGGCTGATGTCGATGTCGGGGTGGGCGCTCATGTAGTCCTGTACGGCCGGCTCGCGAGCAGCGTCCACCCACACCGTCAGCGGCGCCGACGAGTCCTGTTCGACGGGTGCGAACTCTCCGGATACGACGGCGACATCGGCGCTTGCGCATCCGGTGACCGTGACCGCCGTGACAGCGAGCGCAGCAAGGCCCGTGAGTCCGAGCCGTGCCGCGCGGGAAATGTATGACTTCATCGTCTTCCTATTCTCCTGGGTGGTGGATGCGGCCCGATGACGGGCCTCTCGTCGTCGTCACGCAGCGTCGGCGGCGTAGCTCTCGAGCTCGGTCGGGTACTCGAGGCCCGCGGGCAGTGCGATCCCGGCATGACGGGGCGCCCGGACGAGCCCGTCGGCACCGACGATCGCCTCTCGGCGGACGGGATTCGAGGTGACGAGCGACTCGTAGTAGGTGGTGTTGCTGATCGCCATGGCCAAGTGCTGGTTGGGGACCGCGGACCCGTGGATCTCCGCCCGCACCTGGAAGGCGTCTGCCATATGCGCGGTTCGCATCGAGCCGGTGATTCCGCCTCGCAGGATGGCGCTCGCCCGCACCCCGAAGGTCGCCGCGCCGGCGCGGATGAAGTCCGCCGAGTTCATGTGGACGCCATCGGAGGTCTCGGCGACGAGGAGCGGCACCTTCACGGCGGAAGCGAGTTGCGCGTAGGCGCCGATCGAGAACTCGCGCATCGGCTCCTCGTACCAGAGGAAGTCGGCATCGGAGAGGACGTGCCCGAGTCGGATTGCATCGGGTAGGTCGAAACCGGCCGATCCGTCGTACATCAGATCGATGTCGTCACCCACGTGCTCACGCAGCGCGATCGCGAGGCGGCCATCGGCGACGGCGTCGCCCCAGGCGTGCAGCTTGATCGCTCGATACCCCAGCTCCAGAGCTTGGTCAGCGACGTGGAGGAACTCCTCGACGGTCCGGAACGTGGAGGTTGAAGCGTAAGCCGGGATGGACTCGCGCACGCCTCCGAGGAGATTCCAGACTGGCGAGTCGTAGTACCGGCCGGCGAAGTCCCACAGCGCGATGTCGACGAGCCCGAACAGCGGCAGCGGAAACTCCTCGATACGATCCAGCTCCCACATCCGGTGCCACACCAGCTCCCGCGCGAAGGGATCACGACCGACCAGTTCCTCCCGCAGCACGCGGTCGACCAGCTCGGTCATGACGACTGCGCTCCCCGGTCTGCTCGAGAACGCAACGCCGTCGGGACCGTGATCGGTGCGGACGCGCAGCACGGCACATGCCCCGCCGCGGCTGCTGCTGGGAAGCCCGTGTCGCCAATGGAACGGAGGCGAGGCCGGCGGGGTGTCGACACGGAGGACATCGACGTCGGTGATCTTCATTGACTTTCCTTCACGAGTGTGCTTCGTCGAATGTAAGTTGTCGGACAACCGATGTCAAGTGAAATGGTGTAGATTCGGCGACGAAGGATGTGGTGCCGAACGGAGAGGAGGCCCGGCGTGGCTTCCAAAGCCTCGATCGAAATCCCTGCTGACGCGAAGAACCTTGTCGACAGACCGGCACGGCTCAGCACGAGAATCGCGGCAATCCTGGTCGACCAGATCGTCGACGGAGTGTTCGTCCCCGGAGCATCCCTTCCGACCGAGGCTAGTCTGGGCGCGTCGTTCAGTGTCAGTCGCCCGGTGGTGCGAGAGGCGGTGAAGCTCGTCGAACAGAAGGGGCTCATCCGGGTGAAGCAGGGCGAGGGCTCGACCGTGCTCCCTCGGCCGGAGTGGAATCTGCTCGATCCCGACGTGTTGCGCGCCTGTCTCCGGAACGACGACGACTCGCGGCTTCGGCGCGACGTCGTCGCTCTGCGCAGCGGACTCGAGGCCGACATGGTGCGCCGCGCAGCCGCACACCTTTCGCCGGAGGACTTCGCACGCATGGCGCTCTCGCTCGAGACGATGGATGTCGCCACTGAACCGCACGAGCTCTACCGCGCCGATGGCGACTTCCACCGAACCATCCACTACGCATCGGGCAACGAGATCGCCCGCACGGTCGTGTCGAGTCTCGTTCGCGAAGTACGCGGGACGAACGTGCTCGGCGACCGGGGCCGCGAGATCTACGCAGCCGCCAATGCCGACCACCGGCGGATCTACGACCACCTCCAGGCGGGGGATGCCGAAGCCGCGGCGTTGGAGATGGCCAAGCACATCTCCAGTCGCTGGCTGCTCAGCACGCCCCTATAGGCGCAGGGCGAGCCAGGGGTGCTCTCCACCACCCGCCGGTGCCGAGCGCGTCGACCTGCGGGTCTGCACCGCACCGCAATCGTGCACTGAGAGTCAGGCCCCCGAACTTTCGGTGAGCGGGACCGCTGCCGCAATGTCGCACCGACTCGCGATGACGACGGTGCGACCCGACCGGGCCGCCTCGAGGACGCCGAGCATCACCTCCAGGACATGGAAGGCGACCTCGCCGGTAGCGCGTGGCTCGCCGCTGCTCGCCACGAGGTCGGCGATGCCGATGCCGCGAGACGCGTCGATGTAGCCGGCGGTCGGATCCAGCTCGCTCCACTCGGTCTCACCCAGGGGGCGAACCGTCACCGCCCCGATGAACTTGTTGGGATCGGGCACGCTCATCGACGCCCGATCCCCGTGCACCTCGATGCTGGCCGACCGCGTACCCACCGCGTCGAAGCTCATCACCAGCGTCGAGATCGCGCCCGAGGCATGGCGCAAAGCGCCTGTGACGTGGGTGTCGATCTCGACCGCGATGATCTCCCCCGCACGCGGCCCGGAACCGATCGTCCGGGTGGTGCGCGTGTGCCCCGACATCCCGATGACAGACTCCACAGGTCCGAGCAAGTGCACGAGTGCGGTGATGTAATACGGCCCCATGTCCAGGAGCGGCCCGCCGCCCGGCTGGTAGTAGAAGTCGGGGTTGGGGTGCCAGCGTTCATGGCCGGGCACCACCATCACCGCGGTCGCGGCGATCGGGGCGCCCACCAGCCCATCGTCGATCGCCTTTCGAGCGGTCTGGATGCCGGTGCCGAGCACTGTGTCGGGCGCGCAACCGACGGCGACTCCCGCCACGGCCGCCGCATCCAGCACCTCTCGTGCATCGGCCAGAGTGGTGGCGAGCGGCTTCTCGCCATAGACAGACTTGCCCGCCTGTATTGCTCGGAGCGCGACCTCGGCGTGCGCGGCCGGGATGGTGAGGTTCAGAACGAGGTCGACATCATCGGCGTGCATCAGCTCATCCACGGTGCAGGCACGGACTCCCCGCGCGGCCGCGGCCGCCGCCGCGCGCGCGGGATCGAGATCCGCGATGGCGGCCAGGTGCAGGACGTCGAGCCGCTCGAGCGTGTCGAGGTATTGCGAGGAGATCGCGCCGACGCCGACCACGCCCACGCGCACGGACGTCAGCGTGCAGCCCACAGCATCCCCCGCTCGATGATCGTTCGCACGTTGGCGTCTTCGACGATGTCCAGCTGATGGCCCGGTGTCACGACGACGATGAGGCCCTCCCCCCACTGCCGCGTCCACACCGCAGGGCACGTGACCGGACGGTTCCAGGGGTCGTAGTCGCGTGCGGCGAGCGTCGTCGTCGCGAGGACGTCGTTGTAGTCGTCCGACAGCACCCAGTACTGCTCGGTGGTCAGCTCGAAGTCGGCCAGTCCTCGAACGAGAGGATGATCGGCCTGCTCGGGAACGATGTTCACTGTGTAGCGCACGAAGTTACGGGCAGCATCGTCCGGCAGGTCCTCGGGCTGCGCCTTGGACGGATGGTGGGCGAACTGGCCGCCGATCAGTTGCAGGTAGTCGGCGCTGTTGCGATACGAATCCGCGATGCCACCGTGCCAGCCCACCAGTCCGGTGCCGGAGCGGACCGCTCCGATGAGCCCGGCGATCTCCGCTTTCTCGATCGTGTTCATCGTGTTGCACTGCACGATCAGATCCACGGTCTCCAGGTAGTCCACATCCGCGTAGATCCCGCTCCCCTCCTCCACGCGCACCTCGAAGCCGTGGTCGTGGAGGAAGGGCAGGAACAGCGCGGTGGTCTCGTACGGCTGGTGGCCGTCCCATCCGCCGCGCACCACGAGCGCGTTCTTCCTCACGTCCGTCACGACTCTTCTCCCTCGTGTTCTGACCCGTTTCGCAACCCGACCGGCAGCAGCGCGGGTGGCGCGTTCTGGTAGGTGATCGGCCGGAGGAATCGGTCGATGGCGTGCACGCCCACGGAGGTGTGCAGCACCGCTGTCGATGACGGGTACGGGCCTCCGTGCGTGGTCGCTCGACCCACGGGGACCCCGGTCGGCCACCCGTTGAAGATGATCCGCCCGGCCAGCTCCGCCAGCTCGTCGAGCAGAGCCGTAAGCCCCGTCCGAGCGGCGCGGTCTTCAGCATCCGTCTCCCGACTCGTGAAAATGGATGCGGTCAGCGATCCTTCGAGCGCGCGGGCGGCACCGACCAGCTGGGCGACATCGTCATACTCGATGAGCAGCGTGGCGGGGCCGAAGCACTCGTTCTGAAGGCGATCGATGTCGGCGATGAACTCGTCGAGCGACGTGGTGAGCACCAGCGGCACGGAGTCGCCGAGGCGCCCCGACGCGATGCGCACGGCCGTCGACGCCGCGACCTGCTCGACGGCCCGCAGATAGCGGTCTTTGCCCGAGGCGCTCAGCATAGCGAGCGTCGCGGAGTCTGCAAGGCGTTCCGCGAGGATGCCGGCCAGGTCGTAGTCGGAGGGGTGGAAGACGAGCCCCGGCTTGGTGCAGTACTGCCCGGCTCCCATCGTGAATGATTCGACCAGCCCGTCGGCGACGCCTCCGGGATCGGCGTGCACGGCGTCGGGCAGCAGGAACACGGGATTCATGCTGCCGAGCTCGCCGTAGAACGGGATCGGCCGGTCGCGCGAAGCGGCCAGGTCGAAGAGCGCCCTTCCACCCGCGGTGGATCCCGTGAAGGCTGCGGCGCGGATGGACGGATGCTGGACGAGCGCGACCCCCGCGTCGAAGCCGTCCACGCTGCGGAAGGTACCGTGGGGCGCGCCGGCCCCCGCCAGCGCCTGGACGACGATCTCGGCCGTGCGAACGGAGAGCCGAGGGTGCCCGGGATGCCGCTTCACAACGACAGGGCACCCGGCGGCCAGCGCAGACGCGGTGTCGCCACCGGCCACACCGAACGCGAACGGGAAGTTGCCGGCGGCGAAAACCGCAACAGGGCCGACGGGCCGCGTCGTGCGTCGGACATCGGGCGTTCCGGACACGTGGTCTGCCGGATCGACTTCGGTCCGAGACCGGGAGTCGGTGACGACCCGCCCGAACATCCGAAGCTGGTTGGTGGTGCGGGTCAGCTCGGCGTTCAATCGAGCGGCCTCGAGGTTCGTCTCCCCGGCGGCGATTGCGACCAGCTCGGCACGGTGCCCCTCGAGAGCATCGGCGATCGCGCTCAGCTGTCGGGCTCGCACCGCGGGGCTCTGCCGCCGGAGTTCACGGGCCGTGGCGTCGATGCCCGCGAGAGCTGCATCGACATCGGCGGCCGCGGCGCTGGCGTCGGCCGTCGCAATCATGCGAAGGCCCTCGTCTTCGGGGTCGCGGTGCGCACGACGTTCCGGATAGAGCCGACGCCCTCGATGTCGATGACCACGACGTCGCCGTCCTCGAGAACGAACTCCAGGTCGGGCACGATGCCCGTCCCGGTGCTCAGTACGGCTCCTTCGGGGAACTCCAGTTGGCTGTACAGGTCGGCCACCAGCGACTCGGGTGTGCGGTGCAGCTGCGAGCTGTTCGCGGTGCCGGAGAACACGGTCCCACCCCCGCGGTCGATGCGAAGGACGATCTCGTGGGAACCGACCTCGCCGCCCGGAATGACGACGATGCCGTTCGAAATCACACAGCTGCGGTCGTAGACCTTCGCCTGCGGCAGGTAGAGCGGATTCTCCCCCTCGATGCTGCGGGAGCTCATGTCGTTCGCAGCGAGGAGTCCCACGATCTCCGCGTCGGCGTTGACCACCAGCGCGAGCTCGGGCTCAGGGACGTTGAGGGCGGAGTCGTTGCGCTGCCAGACGTCATCGCCATCGGTGATCACTCGCCAGCTGGGGGCCTTGAAGAACAGCTCGGGGCGCGCCGCGTTATAAACGCGGTCGTAGATGTCCGCGTCCTGGCTCTCCTCCATGCGGGCTGTCCTCGAGCGCGTATAGGTGACTCCTGAAGCCCAGACCTCGGTGCGGCCGTCGATGGGCGGCAGCAGGCGGGACGGAAGCGGCTCCGCGGGGGTGCCCGCGATCGCGTTCGCCAGGAGCGCGTTCAACTCGGCGCGTCCCAGTGCGAGCAGGACGCCCACACTCGTCACGGGGAGCGGATACATCGCATCGCCGACGACGACACCGACAGCCGGTTCGTTGGCGGGCACAGATTCGTAGCGGACGATCTTCACGGGCGTCTCCTGGTGGGTTGGGTCAGCGGATGACGTCGTCGACGTCGTCGAAGACGGACAGGTCGGTCGGGCTGGGCAGGTTCTCCCAGTCACTCTCGGAGGCGACGGCGAACGCGGCGACGGCGTTTGCCTGCCGGAGTGCGGCCAGTGGCGCGGAGTGGTCGAGCCATGACGCGAGGAACCCGGCGGCGAAGGCGTCCCCCGCGCCGATCGCATCGACGACGGTGGTGCTTACGGCCGGCGCGCGCTCGACTCCCTCCGGGGTGGCGATGAGGGCGCCCCGGGCGCCCAGCTTCACGACGGCAGCAGAGGGGCCGAGGTGCAGGAGTGCTCGCGCGAGCGCTTCCTCGTGGTCGCCGCGGACCAGGTGGGCGGCCTCGTCTGCGCTGGCGAAGACGAGATCGGCCTCGGCGGCGAACTCGGCGAGCAGTTCGTCGGTCTCGCCAGGCACCCACAGCGAGCGCCGCACATTGAAGTCCATCGAGACGACGGCACCCGCCGCGCGCGCATCCGCGACGGCCTGACGGAGTGCTTCGACCGGTCCCCGGCCGAGGGCGAGGGAGATGCCCGTGAAGTGGAAGCACCGTGCCGAGCGGAGAGGAGTGAGGTCGAACGCATCGCGCCCCGCCCGCGCGAACGCCGAGTTCCGCCTGAGGTAGTGCACCGCATTGATGTCGGGGGTCTTGCGGGTCTTGACCATCACGGCGGTCGGGTCCGGCGACTCGGTGGCCAGGACCTCGACGCCTTCGGCGCGAAGCTCCCGCCGGATGGCGGCCCCGATCGCGTCACGGCCGAGAACGCTGATCCATGTGGCGGACTTTCCGAGCCGGCGCATTCCGATGGCGACGTTGGACTCGGCCCCGGCGATGCGGAAGCTCACGGCCCTCCCATGGCGGAGAGGACCGGTTCCATCGGCCGCGAACACGCCGAGGGATTCGCCGAGCGTCACGATGTCGACGGTCATGACGCCTCCAGCGCGGCGAACCGTTCCGCGGCACGCGTGATGGCCGCGAGATGCGCGGAATCGCCGGTACGAGCGCCTTCCGGCGTGATGAAGAGGGGCGAGCCGACGCCGATCGCCACCGCCCCGTGGGCGAGGTGACGTCGGCCGCGCGCCACGTCGATTCCCCCGACGGCGATCATCGCGACCTGGGGAAATGGAGCGCGAAGGTCACGGATGTAGTCGTCGTTCATGGCATTGACCGGGAACACCTTGACCGCGCTCGCTCCGGATCTGGTCGCGTTCCAGACCTCCTGCGGCGTGAGGACGCCAGGGTAGTAGGCGATGCCTCGATCCCGGCACGCCTCCAGCACTTCCGTGTCGAAGGCCGGGGAGACGACGAAACGCGCGCCTGCATCGATCGCGGTCTGCGCGTCGGCAGCGGTGAGGACGGTGCCCGCGCCGATCGTCGTGTCGCGGAAGCGGGCGACGAGCTCTCCGACGACGGCACCGGCCCCTGGAGTGACCAACGACACCTCCATCGCGCGGATGCCGCCCGCGCGCGCCGCCACGGCGACGGCGACCGCGATCATGGGGTCGCGCTCTCGGATGATGCCGAACACTCGGCCGCCGACCGGCGATGGGCGGGGTGGAGCGATGTTCACGGTTCAGGCCTCCAGAAGCGCGACGGGGGTGGCAGCCTCGACAGTGGCGAGCGGCTGCGCAGTGCCGACCTCGTGATCGAAGCGGAACGCGGCGAGCGTGGAATCGTCCTGGTGGGCGACCACGAGCAGGTCGTCGGCGACGAACGTGAGATCCCGCGGAGTTCTGCCGCCCGCCGGGAGCTCGCGCGCGAACTCGAGCATGAGCGGGTCACTCGAGACGCGGAAGACGGCGATGCTGTCCCGGCTGCGGTTGCCGGCGACCAGGTGCCGTGCGTCGGGGCTGAGCCTGAGAGCGGATGCCGCTGCCGACGCCCGGTGCCCGCGCCCGTAGTCCGCATCGGACATCGCGACCGTGGCTGCGACCACGAACCGCGCGCCGTCGCGGCATGCGGCCGTGATGGTGCCCGCACGTTCGTTGACGACGAACAGCCCGCTGCCATCCGGCGCGAAGACGAGGTGGCGCGGCCCGGCGTCGCGCGCGATGTTCATACGCCTCGCCCGATCTTCGACGAGACCGCCGCCATGGCCGAGCGAGAACAACCGGATCGCGTCGATGCCGAGATCCGTCACGAGCAGCTCGCCCGTGACCGGGTCGAACGCCGCGTGGTGCGCCCGGGAGGCGTTCCCCGCGGGGCGATGCACGGCCACGGCGTCCCCGAGCCCTCCGTCCGCTGCGATCGGCAGAACGCTGACGACACCGTCGAGGTAGTTGGCGACCACAACGTAGCGGCCGTCGGGGCTCACGGTCAGGTGGCACGGCGCGCGCCCCACGGATGAACGCATGCCCAGCGCGATCAGCCGGCGTCCCTCCACGCGGAAGGCCGACACGCCACCCGCCCCGTCCGGGAAGCACGGGGTCTCGTTGACCGCATAGATGTGAACTCCGTCAGCCGACGCCGCCAGGTATGACGGCGAGGGAGTCCGCGCGGCCAGGTCCACCGCGCCGAACTCCCCGGCAGCGATGTCCAAGTCGACCACATGGATGCCCCTTCCTCTGCCGTCCACATGCGGACGCCGCGAGGTATAGGTCCCGATGAACAGCCGTGTTCCAGCCCCCGCGCCGCTCATGGCGCGAGCTGCGTATCGCGAAGGCGGCGCCAGAGCTCGTCAGGCACGGATGCGCGCAGCCGTGCCATATTGTCCACGATCTGCTCGGCACGGGACGATCCGATGACCACGACATCCACGGCTGGGTGCCGGAGCGGATAGTGCAGCGCTGCGGTAGGCAGGTCGACCCCGAATTGGCCACATGTCGCCGCGAGGATGCGAGCACGCTCGAGAGCATCGTCATCGACCGGGCGGTAGTTGTAGCGCGCTCCCGCCCGAGGCTCGTTGACCGCGAGCAGTCCGGAGTTGAACACGGCGGCGTCAGCGACGGCGATTCCGCGCTCCTGGCAGAGCGGGAGGAGCTCCTCGCCCGCCTGCTGCTCGAGCAACGTATATCGACCGGCGATCATCACGATGTCGATGTCGGCTTCTCGTACGGCGCGAGAGGCTGCCTCCGCACTGTTCACGCCCACGCCTATGGCACCGACGATGCCCTCGTCCCGCAGGGCGGCCAGCGCCGGCAGACCCTCCCGGATCCCGCGATCCAGGTCATACTGGTCCGGATCGTGCAGGTAAAGCACATCGATCCGGTCGATCCCGAGGCGTTCGAGCGATGCGTCGAGACTGCGTCGGATGCCCTCCGCAGAGGGGTCGAAACGGCGCACCAGGCTGTTCGGCACG
This sequence comes from Microbacterium sp. BK668, assembly GCF_004362195.1. Classification (NCBI taxonomy): domain Bacteria; kingdom Bacillati; phylum Actinomycetota; class Actinomycetes; order Micrococcales; family Microbacteriaceae; genus Microbacterium; species Microbacterium sp. BK668. The sequence goes on along the minus strand of NZ_SNWG01000001.1, from coordinate 1,186,084 downwards.
TCGAAGCCGTTGTCGAGGTCACGTCCCCCCGCGAAGTCGGGGTTCGCTTCGAGAACGCGACCGACCTTCGTGGAGAGCACATACTCGTCTCGACGCTGTTCGCGCAGGAAGGCACCCAACCGCTGCTCGGACAGTCCCAGTCCGTAGTGCGGGGCGGTGTCGAAGTAACGGATGCCGGTGGCCCAGGCCGCGGCCAGCGTCGCGTGAGCCTGCTCATCCGAGATCTCGCGACCCATGTTGCCCAGTGGCGCTGCCCCGAAGCCGACGGGTTCGTCCAGGCTGCTGAGCAGGGCGGCGCCACGGGAAGGCGATGCGTGGGGTTTCATCTGATCGGTGTTTCCCTTTGTGCGGTCAGTCGGCCAGATCGATGTCGACCCACCACCGGAGCGGTTTGCCCGGCTCGAGGTGTGCCGCGCGGCCGAGTTCGATCGCGGTGGCGAGGGAGTCGGAGAAGGCGAGGGCCGGTTCGATCGCGATGACAGGCTGCGTGTTGACGGCAGCATGATCGAACCAGACAGCGAGGTAGCGGCATCCTTCGGACCACGAGAGCGCAAGCGTGCCTCGCCTCGGTGAGACCAGTTTCGCCCAGGTCGGGGCCTCGTCTGGATGGACCCACAGCTTGCGAGTGCTTCCGCGCTCCAGCGAATCGATCGTCGCGAGCTCTTCCGACCATGGCACGTAGCCGACCTCCGGGTGCTCGACATCGAGTGCGCGCGAGGCGCGCTCGTCGATCTGAACGCTGCTGCCGGTTTCCGCCAGGAACTGGGGGTGTGCTGCCCAGAGGAACGGCAGATTCCTCAGCGGTGTCGAGCACTCGTAGGTCAGCCGGATTCCACCGCCGGGCGATTCTGACATCGATCGGGAGAACCGGTATTCGAAGGTCTCGCCGTGGGCGTGCAGCTCCTGACCGTCGGGCGTCATCGGTCGGTTCCACAGGTCGCCGTGATCGGGGAGCTCCCGTCCTCGCACGGTGCACGCGGCGATCGTGGGGGCGCACTCGTCCCACCCCGCCATCTCGGCGTCCACGAATCGCGCCTCGGCCGTCACTTCCCGTGCAGGGTCGGTCTGTGCGAGCCACTCGGAGCCGGAGCGATCCTGCAGAGAAGTGATCTTGCCGCCGCGCCGGGGGTCCACCACTGCCGTCACTCCGGCGGAGGAAGAGAATCGTATAAAGCTCACCAGTCGGCGACCGATCCGTCGGAACGCACGAGCTGCGGCATCTCCACGGTGATCTCCGGTTTCGACTCGCAGAGCGCCCAGTCCAGGTCGACCCCCCAGCCGGGCCCGGCGGGGACGGGAAGGTAGCCGTCGGTGACCACCAGCGGTCGGTCGATGATGTCGTCGCGCCAGTCGTCGAGGAAGAGTCGCTCCTGGATGAGGAAGTTCGGCGCGACGGCGTCCAGGTGCAAGGACGCGACGGTCACGAGCGGGCTCATCGGCGAGTGGGGTGCCACCCACGCGCCGAAGAGGTCGGCCGTGACGCTGATGTCCCTCGCTTCGGCCAGACCATGGCAGTGCGCAAGGTCAGGCTGGACTACGGCGAGCGCGCCGTTCGCGAGGAAAGGCAGGGTCTCCTCCTTGGTCGTGAGCCGCTCCCCCGCGGCGATCGGCATGGGCGCCGCCTCACTGACGCGGCGCATGTCGTCCGGCCGATGCGGCTGCACCGGCTCTTCGAAGAACAGCAGGTCGACAGGTTCCAGCGCCCGCGCCAACTCGATGGCGAGGTGGGCGTCGTAGCGCCCGTGACCATCGAGCATGATCGGGCAGTCCGGCCCGACAGCGGCGCGGATCGCTTCGCCGACACCGACGATCGTGCGCACCCCGACGGCATCCCTCACCGGGTCGATCGGAAGGGCGACGCTGAACTTGAAAGCACGATACCCGCGCTCGTACGCTCGGAGGGCCAGATCGGCGACCTGGACCGGGTCGGTCGCCCCGCCGCTCCACCCGTTCGCGTAGACACGGATGCGATCGCGCACCGCTCCGCCGAGCAGCTCATGGACCGGCCGTCCGGCGGCCTTGCCTAGGATGTCCCAGAGGGCGAGCTCGATGCCCGCAATCGCAGAGCCCTTGACCACGCCTCCGCCCCAGAACTTCTGACGGCGCAGCTTCTGCGTGACATACGAGATGCGCCGGGCATCCTGCCCGATCGCCAGCGGCGCCAGGTCTTCGATGAGGCCCCGCACCGCGTGGTCGTGTCCCTCGAGGGTGGCTTCGCCGATGCCCGTGATCCCGTCCTTGGTCTCCACGATCACGAACAGGTAGTTCCTGTCGGTGAGCCGCCCTGTCCCGGGCGTCGGGGCGCCCACCGTGAGCGTGCGGATGCGATCGATCTTCACGGGGTTCCTTCGATTTCAGTCGCCCGAGCCGACGATGCGGCCGCCGTCGACGACGATCGTCTGGCCCGTCAGGTAGGACGAGTCGGATGAGAACAGGAAGGCAACGACGGAGGCGATCTCATGGGGGCTGCCGAGCCGCGCGAGCGGCACCTGTCGCGCGACGGCGTCCCGGAAATGCTGATCGCGCCGGGCCCAGGCCGGCGTCTCGATCGCTCCGGGGGCAACGGCGTTCACCCGCACTCCCGGCGCGAAGTCGACCGCGAGTTGCCGTGTGAGTGCTGTCAGCGCGCCCTTCGCCGCGGCGTACGCGGGGGATCCTCGGAATCCGAGGAATGCGTGGATCGAGGTGGTGAAGACGACCGAGCCGCCCGCCGCAAGACGCGGCGCGAGGGCGCGGAACCCGTGGACCGCGCACCCGAGGTTGACCGCGAGTCCGGAGTCCCAGTCCTCCCTGCTGATCTCGGTGAGGCGGCCAGGCAGGTTTCGGCCCACGTTCAGCAGGACACCATCGACCTGCAGGCTTCTCAGCTGCCCGGACGCGGCGGACCACGCGCCGGGGTCCCCCGCATCGAACGCCAACGGAGTGACCCTCTCGGGGTGCTCGCCCGCCAGGATCGCGAGCCCGTCTCGGTCGATGTCGATCGCGGTGACGTGCGCGCCCTCCGCCACGACGCGCTCCGCCGTCGCCCGGCCTATGCCCGAAGCTGCGCCAGTGATGACGCAATGCCGCCCTTGCAGGCGCACCGACTCGAAGCTCTGCACGTGTGTCCTCTCCGATGTGACACTTCCATAGGTACACTATTTGTCAGACAACCGTCAAATAAGGAGCATCATGGCCTGTTATGTCCTCCACTCGGTCATCCGGCCGGGAGGAGTTGCGGGATACTGCGGGACGCATGCGCGGGTCCCTGACAACCTGGCCGCCCTTTTCGGGCAGGCAGGCATCGACAACTGGACCATCTGGCGCTCGGGGGACCGGCTGTTCCACCTCATCGAGACCGATGACCTGGGATCCGCGCTGGCGGTGATCGGGCCGCATCCGGCGAACCGGGCTTGGCAGCGGCAGATCGGGCCGTTCGTGGATCACTATCGGAACACCGACGGCGATGCGCAGTTCGCGCCCCTCAACGAGGTATGGAGCCTCGCTGGTCAGCTGAGCTCAGCCCCATCCCGACACGAGTCAGCGCCGCGCCCGCAGAATCTCCCGGCCTAGGGGGCTCGCCACCGGGATGTCGGCCAACGATGCCGCGCCGGCGAGCGGGTCGAAGGCATCCACGACGATGCGTGCGGCAGGCATTCGCGAGCGCACTGCCTCGGTGAACGCGTCCCGGAGGGCGTCTGCGCGGAAGATCCCGCCGACCGCCGCCACTCTCCATTCGCGCGGATCGACGGCGGCCCGCTCCAGTGCCGTGGCTGCCGACGTCGCCAGCTCCTCGGCGGCGCGGCGCACGATGTCGCTCGCGACGCGATCGGAAGGCGCGGCTTCGAAGACCGCGCGGGCATACGCCGCCACTCGCCGCACGCGCTCGGCATCCGACTGGATATCGATGTAGGCCCGGGTGAGGTCTGGGAAGTCGGAGCGTACGACCTGGCTCAGGCTCGTGACGGGGCCGCGTCCGTCGAGCTGCCTCAGGACGGCGTCCAGCGCGGCCCGCCCTACCCAATAGCCGCTTCCCGCGTCCCCGATCAGATGCCCCCAGCCGTCGACTCGAGCGAGTCGCGCGGGGCCGACGCCGAGCGTGACGACACCGGTTCCTGCCGCGACGACCGCGCCTTGCGATTCACCGAGGGCGCCGCTGTACGACGTGATGGAGTCGTGCGCCAGGAACACCTCGCGCACACCGAATTCGTCGATCTCGTCCAAGAGTGCAACGGGATCCGCACCGGCGGTCAGGCCGGATACACCGATACCCACCCGATCGATCCGGCCCACTCTCGCGGCCGCTTCTGCGACTGTTCTCGCCAGCTGCGGCAGAAGCCCCAGATCGGTGCGAATAGGCTCCGAGCTCCATTCGGTGGGCTGCGGACTCCCACTGTGACGCACCCGTGTGCCGGACTGCCCGCCGTCGACCGCCAGCGTGCTCAGCGTCATATCTTCCTCATCGTTGTCGTGCGTCGGGAGGCGGTGCGAGTGTGGCGAGCCCACGGAGTCGTGCGCCCCCTTGACAGGTCAGTAGAGGTCGACTCCGCCGAAGCGGAACGGCTCGCCGTCCAGTTCGAGCCCGGTTCCGGCGACCGTGACCAATCCCCTGCCGACCTTCCACGCGTCTGAAGCGGCCGCTGCCGGGGAACCAGCCAGCGCCAGCGCACCGGCGAGGGCGAGTGCGGCGACGAGCGCCGCGGAACGATGTCTTCTCATCTGCGAACTCACTCCATCGTCAACAGGGTGTTGCGACGGTGTGCGGGGCGGGGCGCGGGCGCGCGACGAGGAGCATGGTCACTTGACCGCGCCGGCCGCGAGCCCGCGGTAGATGAACCGCTGGAGCAGCAGGAAGATCACGAGGGTCGGAACGATGACGACGATCGCTCCCGCCGACAAGACCTCCCACTGGGCGCCGAAAGGGCCCACGAACCGGAACAGGGACGTTGAGATCGTTCCGAGCTCGGGATCCGGCATGTAGAGGAACGGGATGTAGAACTCGTTGTAGATGGCGATGCCCTTGATGATCACGACGGTCGCGATCGCCGGCCGCAGGAGCGGCATGATGATCTGCCAGTAGATGCGGAAGTGTCCGGCACCGTCGATGCGGGCTGCTTCGTCGAGCGACCGTGGGATCGACGCCAGGAACTGGAGGAAGATGTAGATGGCGATGATGTCGGTCCCGATGAAGAGCGCGATCGCGGCGCCACGGGTGTTGAACAGGCCGAGCGCATTGACGACCTGGAACGTTGCGACCTGCGTCGCCACACCCGGAACGAGCGCAGCCAGCAGGAAGAGTCCCGTCACGAGGCGCTTGCCGCGGAACTCGAAGCGATCGATACCGTAGGCGGCAAGCGTGCCCATGATGATCGTCCCCACGAGTGAGAACAGCAGGATGACGGCCGTGTTGAAGAATCCCATCAGCATCTGGCCCTGGGTGATGGCGATCTGATAGTTCGAGAAGTCGAGCCAGTTCTGCGGAGGCGTGAAGGCCGACGTGGTCGAGTACTCCTCGGTCGTCTTGAAAGAAGCGAACAGCAGTGTCGTGATGGGAAGGATCACGATGACGGCCACGATCGTCAGCGTCAGGTACTCGAAGGCCGGGCCGATCTTCACGCGCACGCGTTCGGCACTGCGACGGCGCCGATCGGGCGACCGTCCGCCGGAGGGTTCGTCCGCGCGGGCGGCGGGGACGTCTGTCAGGTCGACGGTCATGCGAGATCCACTTCGTCCTTGATGGTCAGCCGCTGGATGATCGTGATCACCAGCACGAGCGCGAGAAGCACGACTGCCATGGCCGACGCCAGGCCGATCTCGTTGTAGACGAACGCTTTGCGCACAGTCTCGATGACGAAAGTCGCCGTTCCGTTCGCGCCGCCCAGCATGATGTACGGGATCTCGAAGACGGCCAGAGCGCCGGAGATGGCGAGGATCGTCGTCAGGGCGGTGATCCGCTTCACGCTGGGAGCGATGATGTAGCGGAACTGCTGCCAGCGCGAGGCTCCGTCGATGTCGGCTGCCTCGAAGAGGTCGGGACTGATGGACTGGATCGCGCCGATGTACAGCACGACATTGAGCCCGATGTATCGCCACACCGAGACGCCTGCGAGCGACCAGTTGACGACGGCGGGGTCGCCCAGCCACTGCTGCGAGAGCGCCCCGAGTCCAAAGAACTGAAGGGTGAGATCGAGCGTTCCGCCCGGCTGGAAGAAGAACAGGAAGATGAAGGCGATCGCGACCCCGTTGATGAGATAGGGGAAGAACACGATGCCCTTGAACAGGTTGCGCAACGGCAGTGTGAAGCTCAGCACCGTGGCGAGGTAGAGCGCCAGGCCGATCTGGACGATCGCGCCGACCAGGTAATACAGACTGACGAAGAAGACGCCGAAGAGGTCGGGGTCCGAGAATATCTCGACGTAGTTCTCGAAGCCGACGTACTCCTTGACGGGACTCAGGCCGTCCCAGTCCGTGAAGCTGTACCACACCATGTTGGTCAACGGAATGCCCGTGAACAAGACGACGAACCCGATCGGAAGGGCCAGATAGAGCCACGGGAGCAGGGCGCGTCCCATCGAGCGCTGCCCACGGCGGCGGGAGCGGAGTCTGCTCTTGCGGACTCGACGCGCCCAGAGCAGGCCGGTGGAGGAGGCTTGGGTGGTCGTCATCGTCGACTCTCTTTCCGGTGTGGGGGCCGGGCGGCGTGCCGCCCGGCCCCGAGCGGTGGAGGTCAGCGTCCGAGGACGCCTACTCCTGCGCCTCGACGGCAGCTGACCAGTCCGCGTTCAACTGGGCGAAGAACGAGTCCTTGTCACCGTCCGCCGCTCCGCGAGCGACGTCGACCAGCTTCTGGTACCACGCAGAGTCACCGAGCGCGATCCCGGCTTCCTTCTGCACCGCGCCGAGCCGGCCCTCCTTGCCTTCGGGTTCGGGGTTCATGGTGATCATCTCGACGCCGACCTCGTCGAAGGCGACCAGACTGGGGGGCAGCTCGCCGCCGATCCGGGGCGTGATGCCGCCCTGACTGGCCGCATAGCCGGAGTCGTTGACGAAGAAGTCGATCCACTCACGACTGGTGCCCTGGCACTCGGAGTTCGTGTTGATGGCCAGGTTCTTGTCACCGGAGAGCACCGTGCGGAAGATCCCGTCCTTTTGGACGGGCAGGGGCCAGAAGCCGATGTCGTCGCTCGACGCTCCCGCGTCCTCGGCTGCCTGCTGCACCTGCGTCACTCCCCATGAGGCGACCATAAGCGAGGCGACCTCACCCGAACCGAGGAGCGTCTTGCTGGACTCCCAGTTGGTAGTGGCCGGATCTTCTTCCGTCAGACCGGATTCGACGGCGTCGAACAGAAGGGAGTTCCCGATGAAGAGGTCCTTGTCCTTGGTCCACGGCTCCGGGTCGGAGGCCAGGATGTTGCGGCCGTCCTCTCCGCTGACGATGCCGATGTACTGCGAGCTCCACGCGCTCAGCGGCCACCCGTCCTTGTAGTTGGTATACAGGGGAACAGCGCCCGTCTCGTCCTTGATCTTCTCGAGCGCGGCGAGGAACTTTTCGGGATCGGCCGGCGGTTCAGTGATGCCGGCCTCGGCCCACACCTTCTTGTTGACGATGTAGCCAGTGGCGTTGCCGGTCTGCGAGAGGCCGTACGTCTGACCCTCGAATGAGCCGGACGGCGTGAAGTAGTACTCCTCAGCGAGGTCGGCCTGCTCGCCCAGCGGCGCGAAGAACGAAGGGAACTGATCGGGCGTGACCGAGGCCGGAATCAGGAGGACATCGCCGTAGTCCTTCGTGTTCATCCTGGTTCGCACGTCGTCGTCGTAGTTCTTCACGGCCTCGAACTTCACCGAGTGGCCGGGGTTCTGCTTCTCGAACTCCTCGGCGTACTCCTTGAAGTCGGTGTCCACGATGTCGGTGCGGTTGGTGAGAACCGTGATCGTTTCGCACTCGCCCACGTCTGCGAGGCCGTCAGCCGTGGGTGCCACGGCCGCAGGCTGCGAGGCGCAGCCTGCGGCCAACAGCGCCAGAACACCGAGCGCCGCCGCTGGAGCGATCGATCGTGTGATGTGCATGTCGTTCCCTTCGTTGCATGTGAGTGGCTGCCTGCCAGCGCGTCTGCGCGCCGGACCCCGGTATCCCGAGTTGAAGCCTCACTTAGTTTTGTCGTTTGACAAACAGTGCCGGTCTCGATCATGGTCGAATGTCGTACAACTGTCAAGTCATCGCCCGCACTTTGTCAATCGGGTGAATGAAGGCTGGTACGGTGTCTGCGGAGAGGGAGGGGGCGAGGTGGCCGATACGACTGGCCTTGCCAGAGGACAGGCGAGTCGCCGAATCGTGCTGGATCGGATTCGGGATTCTCCGGAGGTCAGCCGAGTGGAGATTGCCCAAGCCACCGGCCTCACTCGCGCCGCCGTATCGAACATCGTCCGCGCTCTCATCGACGACGGGCTCGTCCGCGAGGTCGGATTCGCCCAGTCGACCGGCGGCAAGCGACGTACGATGCTGCAGATCAGCCCGGAAGCTCGATGTGCCGTCGGTGTGCATGTCTCCATGACGGGGGTCACATATGTCGTGACCAACATGGCCGGCGGGATGCTCGGGCGAAAGCGGACACGTGGGATCGGCTACGAGCACCCCACAACGGTGGTGGCGGAGATCGCGAACGAGTTCGACCTCCTGTTAGCGCAGGTCGGCGCGACGCGCGAGAGCCTCGTCGGGGTGGGCATTGTCGCCGCGGGGCCGATCGACCACCATGCCGGAACCGTAGGCGGACCGGCGATGCCGAAATCGTGGCGAGGCTTCCCGCTGCGTGATCGGCTCAGCGAAGCACTCGGGCTTCGTGTGCTCGTGGACAAGGACGCCACAGCGGCCGCCGTCGGCGAGTTCTGGGCGGGACACGACTATTCCCCACTGGCCTTCGCCTGCCTGTACATGGACGAGGGCGTCGGCTCCGGAATAGTGATCAACGGGGTCGCGCTGCGGGGTTCGGCGTCGAACGCGGGTGAGATCGGTCATGTCTGCATCGATACGCACGGGAAGCGGTGCGAATGCGGAAATACCGGATGCCTCGAGCTCTACGCGGCACCGTCCGCAGTCGTGGCCGAAGCCAGACGGTCTGGATTCGATTTCGCGGGCGCGGAGGCTGGATCTGACATGCGCCTCTTCGACGAGATCGCTCGTCGCGCGATCCGCCAGGATCCCGCCGCCGCTGCACTGATCGCCCCGTCGGCGGCCGCGATTGCGGAGGGGGCGGTAACCCTCGCCAATGTCGTTGACCTCGATCTCATCGTGCTGGCGGGGCCGGGGTTCGCAGTCGCGGGCGCCCTCTACATCGACGCGATTCGCGCCGCCATCTCGCGTCGCTTCTTCGCGCGACGCGTGCACGATGTGGAGGTGCGCTACTCGAGGAGTCCCCGGGATGCGGCGGCGCTCGGGGCGTCTGCGCTGGTGCTGCAGGAGACCCTCGCGCCACGAGCGGCGGGAGTCCATCGATGAGGGAGTCGTCGCGGCACACTGTCGGCCTGGTGCTCGAACGCGCCTCGCTGCATCTGAGTGCGGAGCCGTTTTACCACGAGTTCATCGCCGGAGCCGAGCGCGTCTTGAGCCCCGCGGGTCTCGCTGTCGTGCTCACGGTGGTCGCGTCGGCCGACGCGGAGGTCGAGACGTACAGGCGCTGGTCGGCGGAGGGCACCGTCGACGCGATCCTCCTGGTGGACCTTGCACGCCACGACGCTCGGGTGCCCGCGCTCGTCGAGCTGGCGATGCCGACGGTGGTCGTCGGCGACCCCGAGACGGCCGGCCCGTTTCCCGCTGTCTGGACGAACGATAGAGCCACGATGACCGACGCTCTGACTCGATTGAAGACTCTCGGGCACCGCTCGGTCGGGCGCGTCAGCGGACCGCGCAAGCTCGCGCACAGTCAGATCCGCTCCGAGACGTTCGCGGCGATGTGCGCGGCACTGGCCCTCACCTGCCACGAAGCAGTGGCACCCTACACGGAGGAGGGAGGCGCCGAGGCCACTGCAGAGCTGATGGCTCACGTGCAGCCACCGAGCGTGATCATCTACGACGACGACCTCATGGCGCTGGGGGGCGTCGGACAGCTCGCTCGCACCGGAGTCTCCGTCCCTGAGCAGGTGTCGGTGCTCGCCTGGGACGATTCCGTGCTCTGCCAGCTCTGCAGCCCGCGGCTGGCGGCTCTCGGCCACGATGTGCAGGCGATCGGCGAACGTGCCGGGGTCACCGTCATCGCGCTCCTTCGGGACGGCGTCGCTTCCACCGTTGAAGCGCCGCAAGCAGAATTGGTGGTCCGCGAATCCCTCGGGTCGGGCCCCGAAGCCGGCGACTGACGAGGACCGACGGTGTCCCATGCGGGCTCGATGAACCCGATCGACTTCACGCTGTGCGCATCCACGACAGGGCTGACGACCCGACCATCGACAGGGAGGCGCAGCCGGGGATCAGCAACCACGGAGTGCTGATCCCGACCCAGCTTCAACCACTCGTCGTCGATCGGCCTGAACCCGCCCGCGGCGCGCGCGTCCGTCCGCCCTTCGCCGGCCCGGACCGTCGACCGGTGCTCGTCCCAGAACAGATTGGAGTCCGAGTTCACCTGGGCGAGGTCAGGGCGCGACGGTCCCTCTCCGACGAACGCCGGTGACCCTGACCCCACCACGATGTTGCGCTCGAACGTGAAGGAGACGTGCGATTCGGGTCGTGTCACGCACACCTGACCGTGCCGGCCATGCGCCAGAACGTTGTTGCGCACCACGTTCCCTCTTCCGAAGTGCTGGTGCAGGACCTGCGCTCCCGCGTCGTAGGCGAGGTTGTCCTCGATCAAGATGTGCGATGCCCCCTCGTCGAGATAGATGCACCAGCCGCCGTAGTTCGCGCAGCGGATGCGGTGGACGACGTTGCCCCGCACGACCGTGCCGGGCGAGACGCCGAGAAGGTAAATGCCCCCCAGATCGGAGAGGCTGCCATCCCCGATGTCGTGGAGATGATTGGCCTCGATCACGTTGGTGTGCGCGACGCTTTCGCGGTAACCCCATACCCAGCCGCACGAAATGCCGGTGGCCTTCGTGTGATGGATGCGATTGTGCCGCACGACGTTGCCACCACTGTGCCGGATGAGGATGCCGGCGCCCGCGGCGAAGACACGACCGATCCAGCCGATGTCGCAGTCCTCGATGATGGCACCGCGAGTAGTCCCGGCCGAACGGTGAGAGGCAGCTCCGCTGACGGCAATGCCGCCAGCCCCCAGATCCCGCAGCCGGCAGTGCGAGACCCAAGCGTCTCTCACGCCTTCGCGGAGATCGAGGGCGTAGCCACCGCTGTGGGCGACGATCGCGTGCAGGAGTGAGAATCGGAGCGCGTGCTCGACCGAGATCACTCCGGGAACGTCCATCGCCGACTGCGGAGCCGAGGCGAACGGGATGCGGGGCAGGCGTCGTAGCAGGCCGTAGTCGGCGGGGCCGGGCATCGACCAGTCCGTGTGCTCGAAGGACACCCCCTCGAAGGCGACCTCCACGACGGGGTCACCCGGTCGCCCGCGCACGATCAGGAGCTGCTCTGTCGCGGGCGCGATGATCCGGACACGATCGGGATCCTCGCCCTGGCGCGGTGCATAGAGCAGTCGACCGGTCTCCAGGTCGTGATACCACTCACCAGGCTCTTCGCCGAGCGCATCGCGGACGTTCTCGAGCGTGTACCGCGCCGGCGCCCTGTCGATATCGTCCCGGAGCGCGAAGATGCTCCGCCGCGTACTCGAAACCGACCGGCGCTCGTTATCCACCGACAGCACCGGCATCCGCTCCTGCACCCAGTAGTGAGAGATCAGGATGTCGATGCGTCCAGCGTCCGCCAGATCGGCGAGATCGGATCCCTCGTACGAGAAGGTGCTGCTTCCGTCGAAGAGGGCATCCATGTGTCCACCCGCCATGGCGAGATCGTCGACGGACCCGATGCGGAAGGTGCCCGACCGGGGTCGCCTCGTGCGGGCCAGCCTCTGCCCGTCCGCTGTCCAGAGGGAGCGGATCTCCGCAGTCTGCGGCGCGGGCGCGGACCAGATGGGACCGCGCGGGCCCGCCGTCGGCGTCCAATCGGCGATCTCGATGCCGCCGTCGAAGACGGCGGCCGCGGCACCATCGTCGGAGCGGGCCCCGACCCAGCGCGTGCGGGAGTCGCGGGGCTCGAGGAGCAACGGCTGGGCGAAGCGATACCTGCCGGGGGCGATGTGGACGACCGCTGCCTGACCGGCGGGCCGCTGCTCGCGAAGCGCGTCCCGCGCCGCCTGCGGGGTGGCATGCGGATCTCCGGCGGAGCCGGTCGCTTCCGGGCGGCCCCAGGGAGCCACGTGCACTTCGACCGGTGGAATCATCAGAGTTGGGCGGCGAGGGCCGCCTCCGCGACCACGAGGTCGTTGGCGGATCGCAGAACGGGTCTGCGGAGCAGCTTATGCTCCTCTCCAGCAGCGATGCCGGTGACGTTGACGATGCGAGTCTCACCCGGCAGGAGGGTGATCAGCGCGTCGTCCGCCTCCGCCGCGTCTGCGAGGCGGTCCGGAAAGACACAGACGTCCCGGACAAGTACGTCGGAGGTGATCGTGACACGCACGTCCTCTCCGTGCCGCTCGACCGACGTCGCGAGGGCAGGCGGCCTGTAGAGCAGATCACGGTCCTCAGCGAAGAACCACAGCGCCCGGTCGGCTCCGACGGGTTCGATGACGATCACTTCCTCCAGCGGGTTTGCCGCGACCCAGAGTTGCCGATCGAGAGCGACCCTCGCCGAGCCGGCCGCCTCGACAACGACATCGAATACCGACTCGGCCAGCACGCGGCCATCGAAGTCGATCCGTCGCGCGGATACCGTGCTCCGCCACGGCGCCGCGGCATCATTGACGAGCACGACCGCGAGCTGCCCGCTGTCCTTCGCAACGGGCTGGACCGTCGCGATGCGTGTCGCCTGCGAGGCGCGGAGGGCGTACCACATCGGCTTCTTGCGCCCGTATCCGTCGATCGCCGCCCACGAGGTGACCGGCCAGCAGTCGTTCAGCTGCCAGATGATCGTGCCGGTGTTGCGCGGCCGAAGAGACCGGAAGTGCTCGATCCCGAACCGGATGGCCCGCGCCTGATTCAGCTGCATAGCGAATAGCCACGAGTCGAAATCATCAGGCCTGTCGAAGTGCGCAGCGAGCCCGCGCTCGAGCTTGTGATTGCCGTCGATCGCCTTCTGGTGGTGCAGCATGCCGGGCGAATCGAGGGCGAGCGGCTCGTCGCGCACCGAGCGCACGATGGTCGACCACGTGGGCGGAGCCTGCCAGCCGAACTCCGATGCGAAGCGCGGGCGCATCTCCCGATACGCGGTGTAGTCAAGGTCGTTCCACACGTCCCAGATGTGCTGAAGCGCATGATCTTCGCTGTTCGGGTGGATGCTCGCCGATCCCGAATAGGGGCTGCCCGGCCAGTAGTGGCGCGACGGATCCACCTCGGCGACGACCGAAGGCAAGAGGTCCGTGTAGTACCCGAGACCCCAGGTACGGTCGCCGATGTGCTCCCGCCAGTCCCAGTCCTCGTACCCCCAGATGTTCTCGTTGTTCCCGTTCCACAGCACGAGGCTCGGGTGTGTCATCAGCCGCTGGACGTTGTCACGTGCTTCGGCTTCGACTTCGGAGCGCAACGGCTCCTCCTCCGGGTATGCGGCACACGCGAAGAGGAAGTCCTGCCAGACCATCACGCCCAGCTCGTCGCAGACGCGATAGAAGTCCTCGCTCTCGTACGTCCCGCCACCCCAGATCCGCAGCAGATTGGTGTTGGCGGCGACCGCCTGCGTGATGCGCTCCCGCACCCGCGCTTCGGTCACGCGGGGGAAGAAGCAATCGTCGGGAATCCAGTTCGCTCCCCGGACCGGTACCGTCGCGCCGTTGATGACGAACGTGAACGGCGTTCCCTCGGCGTCCGGCTCGGTGATGAGCTCGACTGTGCGGAAGCCGACGCTCCCTTCCCAGGAGTCGCGCAGCCCGCTGCCGTCGACGAGCTGGACTGCGACGTGGTAGAGGCGAGCTTCGCCGAAGCCGTGGGGCCACCAGCGCTGGACGGCCGGCACGCGAACGCGGAGGCGGGCCGTCGACTCTCCCGGCGCGACGACCGCCGACGCGCGCAGATCGCCGACGGAGACAGTCGCCTCGAGGGTGGCGTCTGCCGCTCCCGAGAGCTCGACCTGCACGGTGAGGACGCCGTCCTCGCCATCAACGGTCGCCGTGGGCGAGACGCGAGAGATCGCAGCGCCACGCGCCTGCACGAGGCGCACGTCGCGCCAGATGCCTGCGCCTGTCAGAGAGGGACCCCAATCCCACCCGAAGTTGCACGCGGACTTCCGGATGTAGTTGAACGCCGTGGGATAGGCGTTGGGGAGGCGTCCCATGCGTGTGCGCTCCTCCTCGGCAAAGAGGACGGCGGAGTCGAACCGCACAGCGATCGTGTTGGTTCCCGCATGGAGGTGGTCGTCGATCGTCATGGCGACACGCCGGTGCATATTCTGAGATCTGCCCGCGACGTGTCCGTTCACGAAGACGGTGGCGATCGTATCGAGGCCGTCGAACTCCAGGCTCGTCGAGACGCCCGCCATCGGCTGGTGTTCGACCCTGCGCTCGTACAACCAGGCCTGCCTTCCGATCCACTCCTGATCGAGCTCCCGCCGGTCGATATAGGGGTCGTCGATCAGCCCCGCGTCGAGAAGATCGGTGTGCACGGTGCCAGGCACCGTCGCGCGGATCGGGAGACGGGCGCGCACTGCGTCCGGGACGGCCTCGGCTATCGGTTCTGCGAGGCGGAGGGTCCATCCGTCGTGCAGGGGGGTGCGTTCGGTCATCTCCGGACTCCTGACTGTGCGCTGGCTGGCGGGGCCACGGCGCGCCCGCAAACCCCACTATACCGGTAAAGTCCAGAGGGATCGCAAAGCGCTCAGCGGGGGGCGGCCGTGCTCCCGCCGACCACCAGACGCGGGTCCGCGACGTCGACCAGCGTCTGCGGACTGGTGAGGTCCGCACGGTCACCGCCGGAAGCCGCAAGCAACGCCTTTCCCGCTGCCCGCCCCAGCGCGACGATGTCGCGCCGCACATTCGTCAGAGTCGGATGCATCACTCGGCTGAGCGTCGACCCGTCCCAGGCGACGATCGAGATCTCGCGCGGGACGTCGACCCCCGCGGCCAGCAGGACCTCCATTGCGCCGACAGCGAGGAGCTCGCTGTCGAAGACCATCGCGGTGGGTCTCGGGTCATCGCCGAGGAGGGAGCGAGTTGCCACCTCCTGGATATCCGCTGTCAGCGACCCCCGCGCGATGACGCCCGTCATCCCGCGGGCCGCGATGCCGGTGCGGAACGCCTCGTCGCGTCGAACGGCGTAGCGGCGGTCGGGCGCCTCACTGATCCGCGCGACATGCCGATGTCCCAGGGCCTTCAAGTGATCGAGTACCTGATCCGTCGCACCGTCATCGTCGCTCCACAGGCAGTTGAATCCATCGACGAGATCTCCGAGGATGACGGCCGGAAGGCCCAGCTCTCGAACCAGCTCGAGCCGGGGGTCCTCAAGGCGGAGGTCTGCGATCAGCACCGCGTCCGCCCGTCGTTCCGAGGCCAGCGTCCGATAGATCTCGAGCTCGTGCGGGGCATCGCGGGCGACAAGCAGGGAGAGCGCCGTTGATGCGACAGACAGCTCCGCCTCCATCCCGGCGATCAGCCGGAGATAGAACGTGTCGCCCTCGAGCGCATCCACGCTCTTCGCCAGAACCAGGCCGACAGCGCCCGAACGTCGCTCTGACAGAGAGCGTGCCACAGAGCTCGGGCGCCACCCGAGCTCGTCGGCAACGTCGAGCACGCGTCGGCGCGTCTCTTCGGAGACGCCGGGGCGGTTGTTCAGCGCGAAGGAGACGGCCATCTTCGATACGCCGGCGCGCTCGGCCACGTCGTTGATCGTCGGTCGACGAGGGCGCGGCTCGGGCACCGACTCAGGGTAGCGCTCCGCATCGCGGGGTCACGCGCTCTCGCCCCGGACGTGGAGGGCGGCGATGTGCAGATGGGGGATATCAGGCTCTTTCCTGATCTTGAGGTAGCGGTAGGCATGCGGATCGCGCACGTTGAAGACCCCGAGTGCGCCGCGATCCAGCCCGAGCTCGCTGATCCGACCGCCGAGAGAACCGATCACCACGCTCTCTACCGGCGACATCTCCGGATCGTTGGAGGCCGAGACGACGAGATCCGCGCCCTGCTGATCGATGTCGTCTGCGTCGTGCGCGCCCTGATTGGTCAGGATCTCGATCCGCTGTATGACCACGGGCGATCCCAGATCGACGATGAGGAATGTCGGTGACGAGCCGTCGGCCTCCCAGCCGCATGCTGGATCCGGATCGAGCACATTCTCGACCGCGAAGCGGCCGGGAGCGTTGTGGACAAGCCGCTCGCCGCCCGCCGTCACGGACGCGGCGTCAGTGATCAGGTCGCGACCGAGTTCGCTCTCGGCGACGCGCACCCGTATCGTCTCGCTTTGCGCACGCTCGCCGTCCCTCACTGTCAGACGAAGGACGTAATCGCCCGGCCTGCTGAACGCGGCCGTGGTGCGGAGCCCGCTGCGGAAGTGGAATGTGACGTCTCCCGGTCCGGAGATCTTCGACCAATGCAGCCGCAGGCCCAGGCACCGCGGGGCGACCGGAGAAGCATCGTCCACGACCGCGTCCAGGTGCAGATCCTCGGTGAGGCGGACGGTTCGCGGCGCGAGGATCTTCACGGTGGGTGGAGGAACGGGAGGCTCGCCCACTCCCTCGAGCAGGTGCCGGTGGGTCGGCGGCAGCCCCGCACCCTCGATGATCGCGCGCACCGCGGTGGGCGGCGCGGCGGGATCGAAGAGGATCGGCGGATCCACCACGCTGTCCGTCGCCCGATTCACCCAGTCGGTCGTCGTCGCGTAATTGTCGATGACGCGGACGTCGCGGATCGTGTGCCGCCACAGGTACAGCCAATTGCTGTGCGGACGATCGATCACATTGTGATGTGCGCGGACGAAGCGGCTGGTCTCATCGAGGTAGAGGGCCCCGTAGTGGGCGTGGCCACCCTCGATGTGGTTCCAGGCGATCTCACTGTCGTTCTCGACCGTCCCGTCGCCGAGCACCGACCACGTGTAGATTCCGCCGCAGTCGATCGTGCGGGTCATGTAGTCGTGCACATGATTGCGCAGCACGCGGTTGCGACGAGTTCGATTACGGGTGACGTCCGGTGTCCACGAGTTCAGATCGATGCCCCCTCCGCCGGTGGCCGACACGTCATTGTGCTCGATCAGGGTGTCTTGCGTGAAGTACACCTGGATGCCCGGCGCACTGCCGTACTCCACCCCGGTTCGGTGGATCAGCGAGCGGGTGACGGAGTTGAATGTCGGCGTCTCCTCCCACGGCTGGTCGATCACGGCACCGGCCTGAGTCCCGATCGTGATGCCGGTGTCGGATGTGTCGTAGACGACGCATCCGTCGATCTGGACGCGGTGGGCGTAGTGCACCGCGAGACCTATGGCACCGACATGCTCGATACGGCAGTCGATGAAGCGGATGCTGCGCGCCGCGTCCACCTGGACCGCCGCAGGCGGGTGCTGAGCCAGCGGCCCGTCGGAAGGTCCGCGCGGAGCGAGCAGATAGTCCGTCTGGTTGGTGACGAATCCCGCCGCCGTCGGGGCATCCCATGCAGCGTGGCGGAAGGTGAGACCTCGGAGCTCGATGTTCTCGGCGTAGGAGCCTGGGCCATCGCCCTTGACTTCGAGCAGGGTTTGGACGGCGGGGACGGTCGCGACGAATCGGTCGATGTCCTCGCCGTCCACCGGGCGGTATCGCAGTATCCGGCGTGCGGGGTCGAAGCACCACGCGCCCGCCTCCTCGAGGAGCGCAGGATCGTTCTCGATGTGGAACTCGTTGTTGAAGGTTGGCGTCTGCGAGTACGGGGTGTTCGAAAGAGCGACGTCGAAAGCTTCCCGATTGAAGCGGATCGCGACGGTTTCGCTGTCGACGTGCTCAAACGTCCGGATGGGCACGCGGTAGTGGCGCCACTGGATGAGCTGGCTGAGCTCGGCGTGTTGGGGGCGGTCGAGCTCAGGCAGCAGCCTGCGGGGCACGAGGTAGCCATCCCGAAGCCCGCGGGCATCGTACGTCCACCCCGAGCCCTTTATCGCGAACGGAGTGCCCGCGCGCCGGCGACGGACCCCGTCGACGTAGAACTGGCGCACACCGGACAGGCCGGCCGGGACTTCCGCTTCCCAAACATCTGGCGTGCTCCGGCGCCAGACCGAGATCCGGACGCCGCCGTCGAGGACGGGGCGCTCGCCGGGTGCCGCACGGAACACGACCCGCTCCCCCGCGTTACCCGAGTCGCGCCTGTCGAAGGCGAGGGTCTCCGTGACGGGGTAGAGTCCGCCGCGAACGACCACTTCCCACGTCGGGCGTGACTCGGAGCGGCGCCGCTCCCTCACCGCGTCGCGTGCGCGGGTGAGGGTGCGGAACGGGCGTAGGTCCGTGCCGGGTCCGGCGTCGTCGCCGTCGGTGGACACCACGAATGGCGATGGCTCGATCTGGGGCATGGGATCTCCGGTGGACGGGGACGATCAGACTCGGCTCACGTCGGGATGAGCAGGATGACTCTGCCAGAGATCCCCCACTCCGTGACGAGGATCTCACCTTCGGCTCCCACGGCTATGCCGTGCGGAGCATGAAACCGTCCCGCTCGGCGCGTGGCAGCCTGGATCCCCCGCCTGCGGTCTTCGTTGGGCCACGGCCGCTCGCGCCGGTGCGGTAGGGATCCGGTCCCGCCGAGGAACGAGTCGTCCGGGCCGAAAGCCGCGATGCGCCCGTAAAGGTCCGTCACGAGCAGCAACTCGCCGTCGAAGGCGAAGGCGGACGGGCCGGTCAGCTCGGCTTGGCCGAAGGCACCGAGGAATCGGCCGTCCATCGACAGCTGAACGATGCGGCGGTTGCCGCGATCGGCCACAAGAAGCCTCGGCTCGGCGCTGCGTTCGTCCATGATGACCGCATGCGGCGTGCGGAAGGGCATTCCCGAGTCGGCACCGTTGGCGGTGAAGGAGCAGCGCCCATCGGCATCGAAGCCGTACACGAGGCTTCGCCCATACCCGTCGGCCACCCACACCGCTCCGCCTGACGCGGACCCGTGGTCGTGCAGTGCGACACTCGTCGGCATCCAGCCCCGGGTACCCTCGGACGACAGCTGCTGCGCAATTCCCCCGTCGGGGTGAAATCTGGTCACGCCGCCGCCGCGACGCAGGTCGCCATAGCCGGCACCGTCGCGCGTGTACTTGTGCCCAGGGTCGGCGACCCAGATGTCTCCGTCGGCGGTGACCGCGAGCCCGTGGCACTCGGTCGCTGCCACGGCCACCGCTCGCCGATCACGGATTCCGCCGCGGCCGTCCGGCCTCACCACATACAGGAGACGCCCCGAGCTGTCGCCGAAGTAGAGCGAACCGTCCGGCCCCGCAGCCGCCCCCGAATGGGACCACGCGCGCGGGTCGTCGCCGATGGGAAGCACCTCTGACCAGCGGTACTCCCGGCCGGCGAGAAGGATCGAGTGCTTCTCGCGAGCCGGAGCGGCAGGAATCGTCATCGATCGCAGCCGCCCTCCTTGTCGCGACGGGCGTGCGGCGCGGACAGGTCTCGGAGTCCCTTGTAGGCGTACGGGTCTTCGCCGGCGACGAGCACGACATCGCGAAAGTCGTACTCGCCGAAGTGACTGCCCTCCACCTCCTTGCGCCAGGGCAACAGCGACTCCGCACTCATGTAGTGGTTGACAAGTGCCCGGCGGTAGCCGTGCTTACCGGAGTTCTGAAGTGAGCGGTGAAGAAGGTAGCCGTTGAACACAAGCGCGGCTCCGGCAGGGATCTCGACGGGCACGGCATCCTCCTCGGTGTACGGGAAGTCGTACGCCTCTGCCGTGCAGTCGAACTGAGGGTCGTCCTGGTCGCGATCGGGATAGAGGACACCGCGCTGGTGAGAGCCGGGGATCACCCACAAGCATCCGTTCTCGATCGTCGCGTCGTCGAGGGCGATCCACACCCCCGTGAGCGAACGGTCGCGCGTCGGGATGAAGTGCTCATCCTGATGCCAGGCCTGCCCGGGCTTGCCCTCGGACTTCACGAAGAGCATCGACTGCATGGCCTTGACGTTCGGCCCGATGACGGACGTCAGCGCCGCGACGACCTGCTCGTCGTGCATCGCGGCGGCAGCGATCTCTGAGATCTTGTGGGGGTAGTGGATGCAGAGGAACCGGCGGAGCACATCGGCGTCCGACAGACCCGTCAGATCGTCTCCGTCGCTCAGTGGGGTGTTGCGGCAGATCCGGATCGCGTCGCGGTTGAGATCCTCGACCCTCTGCGGCGTCAGTGCCCCCGCGAGGACGGCGTACCCGTCTCGGGCGTACTGCTCCCGGAAGGCGTTGTCGACCTGCTCGTGGAGCGGCACAGAGGCCCGGAGGGCGGTCGTCGTGGACATGTCGGTTGCTCTCTTCCCCAGCGCTTGGGCGCTGACTTGTCGTTTCCTTGCGAAGCTACGCAGCTGATCGCGCTGGCGACATGGAGATATCGATCACTACCATGTACATTCATGACCTTTGTGAGCTCGCCCGTGCTTGTCCGCTCGCTCGCTAACGTCGCCGAGTATCCGGCAGGAGCGATGTTCGGTCCCCGGCAGATGTCATCCTTCGAGTTCGTGTGGGTCCTTCGCGGTTCGGCCACCTGGCACATCGAAATGGGCGAAGACGCACAGGCGCATCCACTGACGCCCGGGACGATCGCCCTGTCGCCGCTGGGAGCCGCTGAAAGGTACGAGTGGGATGCCACGCAGGCGAGCTCGCATGCGTTCGTCCACTTCGAGCTGCCGGCCGATGTGGATGCCTCGGAGTGGCCCCGGACACGGCGGATGGCGCAGCTCCCTCTGCTGGCGGCGCTCTGCGACAGTCTGCTTTCACCCGCCGCCGGCACTGACCAAACGATGCGTGCGCGCAGTTCGCACATCGTCGGCCTCATGCTCGATGTCTTCCTCGAGCACGAGGACGAAGGCGACACCGGCGACCACGCCTTGGAGGCTCTCGCCGAGCGAGCGGTGAGTTACGTCAAGGGGACGTGGTCGGCGACAGGGATGAGGATCATCGCCATCGTCGAGATCGCCCGCGCGCTCGACGTGTCGCCGGGGTACCTGTCGCGCTCATTCCGATCGCACTTCGGGATCGGGCCCGCCAGGGCGTTCGAGATGGTCCGGCTCGCGCGGGCGGCCGTCGCCCTGCAGCGCACGTCGTCGACCGTTGCCGCCATCGCCGCCGAATGCGGCTTCTCGGACGAGTTCCACCTTTCCAAGCGGTTCAGCAGCAGATACGGCTCACCGCCGGGCGCCTTTCGCCGCGATCACGGAGAAGACGAACCGCTGGCCCCTTTGGTAGAGCACCGCCTCATGAGCCTGTGGCGATCGCTGACCGATCTGACCTAGGGACGAAGCGCGGTGATGCCGCAGGCGCCGCCGCTCGACAGCAGCCCGCTTCTCCGCGTAGGCGCGGATGGCGACCTCATCTCTGCGACCCCCGGTGCTGATGCGGGGTCGAGAGTCGAAGCTGCAGCCGGCTGTCTCCGGACACATCAGCAACTGCCTCGAGAGTGGGCGCGCGTTCATCTTCGGACGACCGCCCGCGTCCCTCCCGCACGGACGGGCCGCGGTTCAGCCATCGAGGGGACATCACCTGTGTGGGGTGGTGCACCCCCGAGCGCTCGAGCCGCATGACTTCCCCGGAATCGCGCGGCAGAACGCACCGACGTACGCGTTGGCGAGCGCCGCCGCTATCGCGGGGAGTGACCCCCCGCGGGGTCACTTCGGGGTCACCTTGACGACGGAGAACGCCGAATCAGGTCGCGACGGAATGAGAAAAAGCCGCGATGACCGGGTCATTCTGTGGCGGAGACGGAGGAATTTGAACCCGGTCGCTGGGTAGATGCCCGGGTCGGTTCGCAGGCGTTCACGTTGATCTGCCGCGGTTTGAGGTCGCTTCTGATGACGTTCGAAGACGCTCGGAGCTCTTCAGGTTTACGCGATTCTTACGCACGCCAGCGGTGTCGAACACCCTGATCGCCAGGATGTTCTCACGGTGGGCGCAGTCCGGCCGCAGGACTGGGGACGCTACCCTTTAGGTGCAGATGAGGGGGCATCATGCGGAAACCTGTCGTCCTCGAACCACCGGGTAGGGCGCGGAGCTGACGATGAGGCTCGTTGCTGGTGTCGCACTGGGTGATCGCTACCAACTGGCGAGCAGGATCGCGGTCGGCGGCATGGGTGAGGTCTGGAAGGCGGCCGACCGGGTCATCGGCCGCACGGTCGCTGTCAAGATCCTGAAGCCGGATCTCGTCGACGCGCCGGGCTTTCTCCAGCGTTTTCGCGTCGAGGGACGGCTCGCTGCGCGAGTTGATCATGACGGCATCGCGCGGGTGTACGACTACGGCGAGCACGACGGATCGGCATATCTGGTGATGGAGCTGGTCCGCGGCGAGGCTCTCTCCGCGGTGTTGAGCCGGGAGCGCCCTCTCCCCGCGGAGCGCGCGCTGGATGTCGTCGCGCAGGCCGCATCGGCCCTGCATGCCGCGCACAGCGCGGGTCTGGTGCATCGTGACATCAAACCCGACAACCTTCTCATCGAACCCGATGGGCGCGTGAAGATCGCAGATTTCGGAATCGCTCGCGCCTCCGACCAGGTGCCGTTCACGGTCGCCGGCCAGGTGATGGGTACGGTGCAGTACGCCGCTCCGGAGCAGCTGGGTGGGAAACCGGTGACGGCCGCCAGCGACATCTACTCACTGGGCGTCGTCGCCTACGAGGCGCTCGCAGGCGTGCGACCTTTCACCGGCGAATCGCAGATGGCGATCGCGCTGGCGCAGGTAAACGACGAGCCGCCCGCGATGCCTTCGGATGTGCCGCTCCCCGTGCGCGACCTCGTCATGTCATGCCTGGCCAAGGATCCCGCCGAGCGACCGAGCTCAGCGGCCGCGCTCGCCCAGGCTGCACACGAGCTGCGGGAGAGTCTGCGCGCCGAGCCGGGCGGTGGGCACACCGCTCCCTCATCGCCGACCGGCTCTCGGCCGCTCGCCGTAGCGTCCTCGAGGCCACTGCTCGAGACGAAGGTCTATCGACCGGAGGCGCGACGCAACGCGGTGCCACGTCCTCGTCTGGTGAAGCAGCTGGAGCGCGCCATCCAATCCAGCCTCACGATCGTCTCGGCGCCCGCTGGGTTCGGTAAGTCGACCCTCCTCGCCGCCTGGCTGGCAGAGGAGCTCCCGAGTGAGACCGGCGACCGCGCCGCCGCGTGGCTGTCGCTCGACGACGCCGACAACGATCCTGCGCGGTTCTGGGCGTATGTGGTCGCCGCGCTTCGGACGGTTGATCCGGATGTGGGAGCCGAGGCTCTCGCGCTGCTCGAGACGCCCGGATCCGCCTCCCCCTGGACACTGCTGACGAGGCTGCTCAACGACCTCGCTCACCTCGGACGGGAACTCGTCCTCGTCATGGACGACTACCACCTCGTGCACGCACCCGCGGTGCACGAGGGCGTCGCGTTCCTGACCGCGAACCTACCTCCGAACGTCCACCTCGTCCTGGCGAGCCGCGCTGATCCACCCCTGCCGCTTGCTCGGCTGCGTGCAAGCGGCGACCTGGTCGAGCTTCGCGCTGCCGACCTTCGCTTTCGCCCGGAGGAGGCATCCGAGTACCTCACCGGCGTGATGGACCTGGCACTGTCACCGGAGCAGGTCTTGACGCTCGAGGGCCGCACCGAAGGATGGATCGCGGCGCTGCAACTCGCCGCGCTGTCGATGCAGGGGCGGGACGACATCGCGGACTTCATCGCCGCGTTCGCGGGGGACGACCGGTACATCGTCGACTATCTGGTCGAGGAGGTGTTGCAGAGTGTCCCGGCCGAGGTGCGCACCTTCCTTCTCGAGTCGTCGATCCTCTCGCGGATGAACGCCTCGCTCGCCGATGCCGTCACAACGCGCGGAAACGGCCGAGCGATGCTCGACACGCTGGACCGCGGAAACCTGTTCCTGGTGCCGCTCGATGACCGTCGGGGCTGGTATCGGTACCACCATCTGTTCGCGGAGGTGCTACAGGTGAGGCTGACGGATGAGCGGCCCGACGCCGCGCCGGAACTTCATCGTCGAGCCAGCGCGTGGTTCGCGCAGGCCGGCGACCAGGACGCGGCGATCCATCACGCCCTGGCAGCTCCGGACTACGAGTTGGCTGCCGGCCTCATCGAGGCCGCGGTGCCCGCGATGGGCCGCGATCGACGAGAGGCGACGCTCCGCAGTTGGATGGAGGCGCTTCCTCCGGAGACCTTCCGCACACGGCCCGTGCTCAGCCTGGGGTTCGTCGGTGCTCTGCTGTCGACTGGTGAGATCGGTGGCGTGGAGGAACGGCTGCGGGACGCGGAACGGTGGGTGGAACCAGACGCCGCGGGACAGGACCTGGGGTCGCCCATCGTCGTGGACAGCGGCGAGTTGCGGAGCCTGCAGGGCTCGACCGCGATCTACCGTTCAGGACTGGCCCTCGCTCGGGGAGACGCGACCGCTACCGTGCACCATGCGCGGCGCGCGCTCGGTCTGCTGGATGAGTCGGACCACTATCGGCGAGGTGCTGCCGCTGCACTGGAGGCGCTCGCCCTCTGGGGCGACGGGGATCTCGAGGGCGCGCACAAGGGCTATGCCGAGTCGGTCGCGAACTTCACGAGCTCTGGCCACATCGCCGACGTCCTCGGCTGCACCATCGTCCTCGCCGACATCCGTTTGACCCAGGGCCGCCTGAGCGATGCCCTGGCTTCCTACGACGCCGCGCTGCAGCTGGCACACGAGCAGACGCAACCGATCCGCCGCGGCATCCCGGACATGCACGTCGGCAGGGCGACGATCCTGTACGAACGCGACGACCTGGAAGCGGTGACCATTGAGTTCGAACGAGCCGTGGCGGAGGGGGGCGACTCGGCGGGGCTGCCGAAATACCGCTACCGCTCGCGGCTGGGCATGGCTCAGCTCCGGGAGGCGCAGGGCGTCCTGTCTGGGGCGGTCGAGCTGCTGGATCAGGCCGAGCGCTTCTTCACGGCCGACATGGCGCCCGTCGTCCGCCCCGTCCCTGCGACGAGGGCGCGGCTCTGGCTGAAGCAGGGCAGAGTCGCCGACGCGCTCACGTGGGCACGGGGCGCGGGCTTGTCCGCGGACGACGACGTCAGCTACATCCGGGAGTACGAGCACATCACGCTTGCCAGAACGCTTCTCACCCAATACACGCTCGAGGGTGAGCGGCAGACCCTCGCCGACGCTCTGTCTCTTCTGGACCGTCTGCTCGGTGCGGCGGAAGCCGGAGGGCGAGTAGGTAGCGTCATCGAGATCCTCGCGCTACACGCACTCGCGGACCGCGCGCGGGGCGACATCGACGGTGCTGTGACAGCACTGGAGCGGGCGCTGACCCTTGCTGAGCCTGAAGGCTACGCCCGGCTCTTCGTGGACGAGGGGGCACCGATGGCGACGCTGCTTGATGCGGTCGCTGCGCGCGATCGCGTACATGCCTACGCCCGAAGGCTGCGGACGCGGTTCGACGCTCCGATCGCGCGCAGCGGCCGCGGGCCAGTACTCGCCGACCCCGCAGGCAGCCGGGCCACCGACCTCGCCGAACCCTTGAGTGAGCGGGAGCGGGAAGTGCTCCGGCTCCTCGCGACCGAGATGAGCGGCCCCGAGATCGCCCGTCTGCTTGTCGTGTCGCTCAACACGGTGCGAACACACACGAAGCGGATCTACACGAAGCTCGGTGTCAGCAACCGGCGAGCCGCGGTGCTCCGTGCCCAGCAGCTGGGCGAGGTCGGCACAGGAAGCGGGCAGTCGACCTGACCCCTGTCACGCGCCGCCAGCCTCCGGGGGCGCGACGTTGCCGGCCCCGGAAGCCTCGATGGCTCGAACCGAGATGAGGACCATCCCGAGATCCCGGATCTTGATCAGGATGCCGTGGAGGGCGGCCTGGTCGACGACATGGCCTCTGAGCGTCGTCGTGCCATCTGGTTCTCGGGTGAGCGTGAGGTCGCCGAACCACTCCGCCCAGTGATCGTCGAGGTGCCGGCCGACACGCAGCTCGTAGTCGCCGGGCTCGTCGCGACCAGCGCCCGCGGTCATCGCGGCCTCCGCGCCCAGTCAGCGCCCGCTCGGGCGATGCGCCGTGGTCGCCGGCGGATCGCCCATTCCGCGACCGCCAGGTTGATCGCCCATCCCGCCCCGTTCAGGAGAGCGATGCTGAGCTCGCCCTCGCCGAACAGCTGCTCGCCGAAGCCCAGGGTGAACACCTGCGTCGCCGCACCGAGCCCGATCGCGAACGCGCGGATCATCCACGCTCGGTGCGCCGGCAGACGGCGTCGGCGGATGGCACGGAATCCGAGGACGATGAACGCCGCCAGTCCCGACGCGGCGAGGAGCCGGAAGACGAACAGCAGCCCGGAAGAGCCCGACACATAGGCGAACGCGAGCCAGAGTCCGGAGGCTGCGGCGAGCAGCGCGCCGAGGATCGCTAGACGGCCGGCGACGCGATGCCACCGTGGCCGGCGCCCACGCAGGCCTGCCGAGAACTGCAACGCACCGAGGACGACGAAGACAGTGGCGCCGAGAACGTGGAGGACGGCGGGAAGCGGCATCCCCCCATCCCCACCGGATGCGGAACCGTCCGGGCCGACGGCCATCGCGACGCGCCGCAGGGCGTTGGCGGCGATGGGGATCAGGCCGAAGACGATGAGGCCGGTGGGAAGCAGCCAGCCGGGGCTGCGCCTCCGGGCCGGCCGAACACCGGACGTCGGGGGCGAAACGTTGAGGGTCATGGGTACTCGATTCTCCGAGTCAGGCGCCGAGGGTCACTCGTAGCGCAGTGCGTCGATGGGGTTCTGGCGGGCGGCCCGTCGTGCAGGCAGGGTGCCGGCGAGGAAGGCGATCGACATCACGATGAGGAGGATGGATGCCACGGGCACGAGCTCGAACCGCAGCACCTGAAGTCCTTCGAGGTCGGCCAGGACGCGGTCGACGATGACGCCATTGGCCACGGTGCCGATCCCGATGGCTGCGGCCGCGCCGAGGACGCTGCCCGCGAAGCCGATGAATACCGCCTCGGTGCTGAACAGGGCATAGATGCTCCCGCCCCGCATGCCCATCGCCTTCATCAGGCCGATCTCCCTGGTTCGTTCCTGCACGCTCATCAACAGGGTGTTCACGATCTCGAACCCGGCGGCGATCAGAGCGATCACCGCGAAGGCGTTGAGCACCGCGATGATGCCGTCGACGACCGTCTGGATCACCCCGATCTGGTCGGCCACTGTTGCTGCCAGGAATCCCTTGTTCTCGAGGGCCGATTGGATCTCGTCGATGCGCGTCTCGGAGGCGCGCGGGTCGAAGTGTGCGATGGCGACGATGGACTGCTCCGACACGGCGGCAGGCCGTCCCGTGCTCTGGATGGCGTCGAGCTGCTCGAACAGGGCGTCGTTGAGCGCGGCCCCGGACGCGAGAATCGTCTCGTTCTGCACACCGACGACGGTCGCAGCGACCTCGTGCAGGGCGCCGTTGTGGTCCGCGATGCCGATCTCGACGGTCCTCCCCACAGCTCCCTGCGCGTCGGCGAATCCCAGCGCGTCGACGTAGGACGAGACGAGGAGGATCTGCGGCTCGTCGCGACCGTTCTGCAGCTGCGCGCCGGCTGCCAGGTCGGGGGTCGTGAGGTGCGCGGTGGGGTTCACGTCGAGCACGAACTTTCCCTTGCCGTCGTATTCGATGTAGCGGGGAGTGACCTCGCGCACGGGGCTCACGTCGAAGATGCCGTCGATCGATCGGATGGCGTCGAGGTCGTCGGTGGTCAGCGGTTCCGTCTCGAACTGGGCGAGGTCGGAGCCGAGGGTCGCGCCATCCGGGTCGTACGCCGCGGGACCTTCGCGTTGCGCCGTCTCCTGTTGCGCCTTGCTGACGGTGAGCACGTCCTTGGCGCCGAACGCGCCGATCTGGTTGTCGATGTAGTCGGAGACACCTGTGCCGATGGCGCTGGTGATGGTCAGGGTGAAGGCGCCGATGAAGATCGCGAGCACGGTGAGGAGCGTGCGGGTCTTGCTGCGCAGGCTGTTGCCGACCGCGGTGGACAGCATGTCGGTGATCCTCATGCGAGAGCTCCCATCAGTTCTGCTCTCACTTCACGACCGTCACTGATGTGGATCTGGCGGTCGCATCGCGCGGCGAGTTCGGTGTCGTGGGTCACCACGACGAGGGTGATGCCGCTGTTCTGGTTCAGCTGGAAGAGAATGTCTTCCACCAGGCGGCCGGTCGCCGTGTCGAGATTGCCGGTCGGCTCGTCGGCGAAGATGAGCTTCGGCTCGTTGATGAGCGCGCGGGCGATGACCACCCGCTGCTTCTGACCGCCCGACAGGTTGACGGCCCTGTTCCTGGCCTTGTCTGCCAGCTCCAGCTGGGCCAGTACGGCCATCCCGCGCTCCCGTCGCTCGCGACGCCCCACGCCGGCGATCTTCAGCGGCAGCATGACGTTCTCCAGGACCGTGGCGTTCGGGTTGAGGAAGAACTGCTGGAACACGAATCCGAAGGTCTCGTTCCGCAGTCGGCTGACCTCCCGGGTGCTGAGCGTCGCAGCATCCACTCCCCCGACGAGGAGCGAGCCCCCGTCGGGCTGGTCGAGCAGTGCGAGCACGTGCATCAGCGTGGACTTGCCGGAGCCGCTCTTTCCGACGATCGCGACCGACTCCCCGTGGGCGATCCGGAGGGAAACGCCCATAAGCGCGTCGAACCGATTGGCACCGCGACCGTAGGAGCGGCGGATGTCGCGGACATCGAGCAGAGCTCGAGCGTTGTCGATGTTCATCGGAGCGCCCCCTCCATGTCGGCGGGCGTCTGCGGGACGAGGGTGCGGGTCGGCTGGGCGCACAGCACCGCCAGGACGATCGCGCCGGCGACGGGAAGCAGGATCCAGAAGACGTTCCCCCAGCCTGAGCCGCCGTCGCGCAGGCGGCGGACGGTCACCGCGAGGGTGGGCAGGAGGACGGCGATCTGCCACACGGGGGTGAGGGTCGGGGCGCTGAGGACTGTGCCGTCGGCCAAGCCGAGGGTCGGCACGGGGAGCGCGGCGAGAGCGGAGCCGACGATCACGGTGAAGAGGATCCACCACCAGAACTCGGATCGGCTTGCCGTGGCGGAGAACTCGGCGTAGCCGCGGAAGCCGCTGCGGATCGATTGTGCGAAGCGCATGGACGTTCTGTTTTCGGGATGGAGGGTCAGGGCCGGGGGCTTGCGGCGGCGGGCTCGTCCGCTTCCGCGACGTGGATGACGACGCTTCCGCGCTTGCGGCCGGTGTCGACGTACCGGTGGGCCCGGGCGATGTCGTTCAGCGGGTAGGAGCGCTCGATGACGGGGCGGAATTCACCGACCTCGGCGAGGTACATGACGTGCTGAAGGTCGGCGGCGCGATAGGCGCCGGGGCCAGTGATGACGGAGATCCCGTAGCGCTGGGCGTCCCGCTTGGCGCGGATGAGCGAGCGGAGCCCAGCGGCCACGAGCAGCACCGCGCCGCCCGGTCGCACGATGGAGTGCACCCTGCTCACCGGGGCGTTGCCGACGCAGTCCACGATCACGTCGTAGCTGGTTGCGTCGGCGGTGAAGTCCTGAGCGTGGTAGTCGATGGTGCGTTGCGCGCCGAGATCGGTCACGAGGTCCCGGTTCGCCGCGCTGGTGACGGCGGTGACGTGGGCCCCGACAGCGGCGGCGATCTGCACGACCGCGGAGCCCACGGCGCCCGAGGCTCCGTTGACGAGGATGGTGGTGCCGGCCTTCACCGTCACCTGGTTGAGGTAGGCCTGTGCGGTGATCCCCCCGAACACGATGCTCGCCGCCTCGGCGAAGGTGAGGCTGCCGGGCGTGTGGACGACAGCATCGGTCGCCTTGACGATCGCGTACTCGGCGTGGCCGCCGAATCGGCCTCCGAGCATGACCGCGACACGGTCCCCCGGCGCGAACCCCTGCACGTCGTCGCCCACCTTCTCGACGACTCCAGCGGCATCCATCCCGAGCACGGGGCGGCGTGGGCGGAAGAAGCCGAGCACGAGCGAGCTGGGGATGATCAGGCCGGCAGGGATGTCCCGGGCACGCGAACGGTGGTCCGCTGCGCTCACGGTGGTCGCGTGAACACGGACGAGGATCTCGTCACTCTTCGGCTGCAGGTCGGCGACCTGCTCGATGCGGACGACCTCCGGGCCGCCGAAGCGGCGATAGACGGCAGCTTTCATTTCTTCTCCCATGGGGTTCGGGCTCTGGTCGAGCGGGGCTTCTCGATTGACGAAGCTACGAAGCGTTGTGGTGACCCGGCATCCCCACATGTGGTGATCTTCGACGGGTCACCATGCACGGAGCCCCGGGTGGTTCGCCCGGGGCTCCTACTCAGCGGCGTCGACGCGCGAACAGCGCGCGGCGGACGCGGTGCAGGCGAGGCATGAGGGCGTAGATCACGATCGGGACGGCGACGGTGACCAGGATCAGCGTCCTCACGATCATCGGCAACGGGGCCAGCAGATCGCCGACAAGGAGATTGAGGATCGTGAGCGTGGGGAAGACGGCGATCCAGATCATGAGGGCGAGCTGGTGCGTGGTCGGCGGTGGAACCGGCTGGATGCCGGTGCGAGGATCGGATGATTCGGATGTGGACATGGGGGCCTCCTGGTTGGGATTCGGTGGGGTGATGAGGCGTGCGTTCACTGGTCTCGATGCAGCCGAAGGGCGGTGTCGAGGTCTTCCGCGACAAGATCGGCGTTGATCGCGATAGCGGCCGCGGACCCCTGGCCGGCGGCGGTGACGACCTGCGCTCGCGGATCGGCGGCGTTGCGTTCGGCACGCAGCAGCACGAGGGCGGCGTTGAGCCCGGCCGCGCCGCCACCGATCACCAAGATGTCGTAATTGTTCATAACCACAGGATCGGATTCCGCGCCGGACGACGGCAAAGTTCGTTGCCAATTTCGGGATTCCTCTGCACACTGACCGGGTGGACGCATCCGCCTCGATCGAATCCGCGTTGGAAGCCGTCGGACCGCGACTCAAACGCCTCCGTCAACACCGGGGCCTGACCCTCACGGCCCTCTCGGAGTCGACCGGCATATCGAAGAGCACGCTGTCACGCCTCGAGACCGGGCCACGCAGACCCAGCCTCGAACTGCTCCTTCCGCTCGCACAGGCACACCGCGTCCCACTGGACGAGCTGGTGGGAGCCCCGGACGTCGGAGACCCGCGGGTGCGGCTGAAGCCCCGGCGGGTGCACGGCCGAGTGGTCATCCCGCTCAGTCCGCGGCCGGGGCCGGTGCAGGCGTGGAAGATCCTGATCCCCGGCAGCCAAGTTCGCCCCGAACCGCGCGCGCATGAGGGCTACGAGTGGCTGTACGTATTGAGCGGGCGTATGCGGCTGATCCTCGGCAGCCGGGACCTGACGATCGCGGCCGGCGAGGTCGCGGAGTTCGGCACGCACGTGCCGCACTGGTTCGGCAGCGCCGACGGTGGCCCTGCCGAGGTGCTGAGCCTCTTCGGCAGTCAGGGCGAGCGGGCGCACGTGCGCACGGGCTAGTCCTGAAAGCCTGCCGTTTCCGATCGCGCGGCGCTGCCTGAGGAAGAGCCGAACTCCGCTGCGAAAGCCAGGAGGCGCGTACCGCTCAGGGCTCACCCTGTGCGAGCCCCCGGAATCATCGAATCGCTCCCTCCACAGGACCCGAACGACCGAACTTCAGCCGAACGGTTCGCGGTGAAATCGGCGGAGGCGGAACTGGGGCGGAATTCCGCGCCAGAACGGGAAGGGCACCATCCTCAAGGAGTGCAAACAAGGAGTCCCGCCGGTTCGCGGGGAGTTCGCTCTCACGGGACGAGAATGGGGCCGATACGAGGTCCGTCCGACCAGAAAAGCGCCGAACATCAGGGCTTTTCTGGCGGAGACGGAGGGATTTGAACCCTCGGTCCCCGTAAGGGGACTCCACCTTAGCAGGGTGGTGCACTAGGCCTGACTATGCGACGTCTCCAGGCATCCGCGAGCGACCGCGGATGCGCCCAGCCATCATAACCCGCCCGCGCCGATGGCAGAAAACGCCGGATGTAGGCGAGAAAAGACCGCACACCGATAAGGGATGCCGCGGTGAGCGTACGGCTGAACGCCTCCCATGACAACCCCGGTGTCGACACACGCGCCAGGCCATACCTTGCGGACATGAGTACAAACCCCCCTGATCCGCGGGAGCCCGTCTCGCGGGGTACCGATCCCGACCGCACCGTCGCCATGGACCAGCCGGCCCCCACCGACCGCCGCACCGACGCGGACGGCGACGGGTACGCCGACCGCCCGGCCCCCACCGACCGCCGCACCGACACCAACGGTGACGGCTACGCCGACCGCCCCGCCACCACCGACCGCCGGACCGACGCGAACGGCGACGGATACGCCGACCGCCCCGCCACCACCGACCGCCCCGTGTACGCCGGCGGCACGGACGCGGTCGTCGCACGAGACGACGTCGTGGCGCGCGAACGTGAGCGCTTCGGTGGCATGAAGTTCGGCTCCGCGTTCTTCGGATGGCTCGCGGCGATGGGACTCGTCGTCCTCCTCACCGCGATCGTCGCGGCGATCGGCGGAGCGGTGGGCATGACCTCACCGCAGACAGCGGAGGACGCGGCCGAGGCCGCCACCGACAATATGGGTGCAGCCACGATCATCGGCGCCGTCGTCATCGGCATCGTGCTGTTCGTCGGCTACTTCGCCGGCGGCTACGTCGCCGGGCGCATGGCGCGGTTCAGCGGGCTGATGCAGGGACTCGGCGTGTGGCTGTGGGCGATCATCGTCGCCATCGTCGTCGCCATCATCACGGCGATCGCGGGCGCGCAGTGGGACATCTTCGGCGCGCTGAACAGCTTCCCGCGGATCCCGGTCTCGTCCGACCAGCTGACACTCACCGGCATCCTGACCGCCGTCGGCGCGGCCCTCGTCACGCTCGCGGGCGCCCTTCTCGGCGGTCTCGCGGGCATGCGGTACCACCGTCGCGTCGACCGCGTCGGTCTCGGGCTCGAAGAGTAGACCCGAACCGAACCGGGTCCACCCAGCAGCGCCTCAGCGGCTCTTGACGTTGCCGTTCGAGCAGGTCTCCTGCGCGGCGGTCTGTCCCGCGATCGACGAGGGAAGCTCCGCCGCGGTCTCGGTCGGCGCCGACGTCTCGCCCGGCGTCGCCGAGGCCTCAGGCGCCGGCTCGACCGGAGTGGTGGGCTCGGCCGGAGTCGTCGGTTCGACGACCACGACCCCTTCGCCCTGACTCACCTCGCCGGTCAGCTCGAGGGGCTGGTTCGCCGCGATCGCCGTCCACAGCGCGTCGGCCGCC
The DNA here is from genome assembly GCF_004362195.1 of Microbacterium sp. BK668. Taxonomy (NCBI): domain Bacteria; kingdom Bacillati; phylum Actinomycetota; class Actinomycetes; order Micrococcales; family Microbacteriaceae; genus Microbacterium; species Microbacterium sp. BK668. The sequence goes on along the minus strand of NZ_SNWG01000001.1, from coordinate 1,152,635 downwards.
GAGGTGTTCGGCACCACGCGGTCGTTGTCGGCGGGGTCGTCGAGCACCGGGTACTGGATGAAGACGATCTCGTCGAAGGGCACGTTCTTGACCGCGAGCGCGATCTGCACCAGGGTCACCGGATTGGTGAGGCTCTGCGACGGCGTGATGTTGTCCACCGCCGTGGTGGCGAGCTTGTAGAGCGTCGCGGGGTTCGACAGCACCTCCTCGCTCACGAGCTTGCGGGCGAGGCGCGACATGTACTGCTGCTGGTTGGAGATGCGGCCCAGATCGCCGCCGTTGCCGACGCCGTGACGTGTGCGCAGGAACTGCAGGGCGTCGATGCCCTGGATGTTGCGCGTGCCCGCGGCCCAGTCGATCCCCGTGTACGGGTCCTTGATGCCGTTGGCGAGGCACACGTCGACGCCCCCCACGGCGTTGGTGATCTCGATGACCCCGCCCCACGTGACCTTCGCGGCGTACTGGATGTCGAGACCGGTCAGCTGCGAGACGGTCTTCACGACGCAGCCCAGGCCGCCGTAGGCATATGCCGTGTTCAGCATCTGCTTGCTCATGGGCGATGTCGTCGAACCGTCCTCCAGCGTGCAGGAGGGGATCGGAATCATGAGATCGCGCGGAAAGGAGATGACGGTGACGCGGCGCGGATTATCGGAGATGTGGACGAGCATGTTCACGTCGTTCAGCTCGCCCTCTGAATCCGCACCCGTGCAGCGGTCGCCGAAGTAACCGGCGTACTGCGGCTCGCAGGCATCCGTCCCCGCGAGGAAGAGGTTGACGCCGCCTTCGATCGCCCCGATGTCGGGCGGGACGGACTCCTGACCTTCGAGCTCGACGGCGTCCTGGGTGAAGCTCGACGTGATGTCGATCGCGGCATAGGCGGCGACGCCCGCGCCCGACACGAGCGCGACGGCGATGACGATGCCCAGGATCTTGAGGAGCTGCGAGAACGGATGCGGCGACGTGAGCGCACCGTGCCGCGCCACGGTGCGACGGCCCGGCGTCTCGGGCGTGGGCGTCTCGCTCACTCGGGTCCTCTCGGGGTGCGTCACATCCCTCCAGGCCCAGGCACGCCCGCCACCGTCAGAGGGCGGGGTGTCGGCTTCGACCTGAGGGACGAGTACTCAGAATCTCGTCGGAAAACCCACCCATACTCTCATGCGCATCTGTGGCGTCGCTGAACGCGCCGCCTCAGGCGAATGTGAGCTGGCCGCGAACGATGGAGTCGCCGGAGTGCGCGGGATCGCCGTCGACGGGCTCGAAGGAGATGTCGACGAGGTCGTACTCGGCGAGGTCCACGCCGGCGGGGATGGGGAACGAGCCCTTCGACCCGTCGAGCACGCCCAGGCTGATGAGGGCGCCCCCGTCGTTGCGGATGAGCCAGACCTCGCGATAGTCCGCCGACGAGGCGGCCCCATCGAGGGTCACCGTGAGCGTGCGACCGCCGTCGCGTGCTTCGTCGACCTCCGCCGTACCGACGGCCTGCGGATGGTCGGGGAACGCCTCGAGCGAGGCGGACGCGATCGAGGTCGGGGTCAGCGAGCCGACCCCCACCCACACTCCCCCGGCGATGACGAGGACGAAGGCGACGGATGCCGCGAGCGCCCACCATGCCCGCTGCGACCAGCGGCGACGGCGCGGTGCCGCGGAGGGGATGACGGATGCCGCCGCTTGGGTGTCGGCATCCGTCACCGGCCTCGACGGCCGCGCGGAAACGAGGTCTGCGGGGGGAGCGAGGGCGAGCACCGCGGCGTCGCCCAGGCCGAGCTCGTCGGCGATCCGGCCCCAGACGCGGGCGGGCGGGGCTTCGAGCTCCACCTCGTCCATGGTCGAGCGGGCCACGACGGCGGCGTGGGACATCTCGGAGACATCAGCGGCGCACTCCGCGCAGGAGGCCAAGTGTTCGCGGTCCTGGTCGGAGGCGACGGGCTCTCCCAGGGCGATCAGGGCGAGTTGCTCCGGGTCAAGGTGTGACACGCGTCACCTCCAATCGGTTGCGCATTCGGGTGAGACTTCGGCGGATGTGACTCTTGACGGTGCCGAGCGGCATCCCGAGCCGGCGCGAGATCTCTTCATGCGTCAGATCGTCGAAGAACGCCATCCGCATCACGGTCTGGGCGTCGGGCTCGAGCTGCTGCATCTCGTTGGCGACGAGCAGGGACTCGGACAGATCCGGGGGCTCGCGCACGAGGTCGTCGGGGTTTGTGAGCCGCTCCATCTCGGCCTGGAGGGCGCGGATCTTGGCGCGCGACTCGTGCATGTCGGCGATGCGGCGGCGCGCGATGGCGACGAGCCACGTGGACAGCCGGGCCTTCGTCGCGTCATAGCTCGCTCGCGAGGTCCAGGCCGAGACGAACGTGCGCTGCGTGACGTCCTCGGCATCGCCGCGATCGCCGAGGGAGCGGAGCGCGAGCGTGAAGACCACGGGCGACCATCGCCGGTACACGTCCGCGAGCGCGCGCTCGTCGCCCGCCACGAACCGCGCGTTGAGCTGGGCCTCGGCATCCGACGCCCGCTCGAGTGCGGCATCCGGCTCCACGGGTCCCCCGCCTCTCATGATTGCGGCCTCGCGATTGCCACCACGTTATCCCTGTAATGGCCCGTTGCGCTGTCGAAGGGCCCGCCGCACGTGATGATGACGAGCGCGGGGTCGCCTTCGCGGGCGAAGAGGTCGCCGGTCGGGAGCGCGGTCTTCTCGTAGTAGGTGAGGGATTCCACGACCCAGGTGCGGGCCGTTCCGTCGGCGCCCGCGACCACGATCGGCGCGCCGACGGACACATCCCGCAGTCGGGCGAGCGGGCCGATCGGGTAGTCGATGGCGTCGACGTGAGCGGCGAGGACGACGTGTCCCGCGGTGGCGGCGGCATCCGGTCCGTACCGGTACCAGCCGGCCACGGCGGGATCGACGGGAAGCTCCATCTGACCGTTCGGCTCGACGCCGACATCGGTGACCGGCATGTCGACGCCGAGCGCGTCGATGACGAGTCGGGTCGGCGCGACCGCCGCGGTGGGCGGCGTCAGCTCCGCCGAGGTGACGGGGACGTCGACCGCAGCGGTGGGAGGCGGTGGTGCGGGTGCGGAGGTGGATGGCGATGGGGAGGGTGCAGACACCCCCGCACCCGCGGGCGCGCAGGCAGTGAGGCACGCCGCGAGGACCGCGCCGATGAGGGTGGCCATCGCCCGCCCGTCCCGGCCGTGCTCTCGCGGCGTGCCCCGGCGCATCAGCGGCGCGCCTCCTGCCGGCGCCGCATCACCAGCGCGGTGGCTGCCGCGGCGGCGATGGCGAGGGCGCCCGCGCCCGCCAGAGCGATGTACGACATCGTGGCGTCGCGCTCGGCGAGGTATCCGGCCGTTCCCGAGGGGACTCCGCCCGGGTTCGAGTGCCCGACCGAGACGGTCTGGGTGGCGAGGGCGAGGTTCTCGTCCTCGGCGCTGCCCCACGCGTACACGATCGTCAGGACGCCGTCCTGGATCTGCACGTCGGTCGGCCCGAGCACCGGCTCGGTCGTGCCGGCGAGGGCGACGGATGCCGAGACCGTGCTCGCGGGAAGGTTGAGCGTGGCCTCGTTCGGGTTGGTCAGGTCCTCGATGACGGGCGTTCCGCCGGCGAGCACGTCGACCGCGGGGGCGGCTGCGATGTGCCGGACGGTCAGCCGGCCCTGACCGGCTTCGGTGGTCGCCGTGTCGTTCGTGAACAGCTTGAGCGAGTTCGCACCATCCGCGCTGAGGTATGCCGCGGCGGTGTAGTTGACGCCGGCGGCCAGCGGGAGGGTCGCGGGACCGAGGATCGGCGCACTCGCGTCGGCGGCATCCGATGCCGTCACCGCGACCTCGTAGTCGCCCGCGGGGAGCGCGAGCGGGCCGGCGAGCTGGCCGGGCTCGAAATTGTCGAGCGTCAACTCGCCGTTGACGTAAACGTCGACGGTGACACCGGGGATTCCGTGAAGAACCGAGAGCTGAGCCTCAGAGCCCGTGCTCGCGGACGCGGGGACGGCGAACCCGAGGGCGGCAATCAGGCCGACCGCGAGGCCGGCGGCTGCTGTCTTGCGCACTGTCTTCCTCCTTTTTCATGAGCGGTCGGTCGCCGCCCTTCGGAAGTGCCTTCCCGGGCAGGGACGGTTTCGGATGCACCGGGTTCGGATTTCTTCGACGGATGCCTCGCCCGAGCCTGCGGCGCCGGCATCCCGGAAAGGAATTCCCCGCTGCTGCATCCGGCCGCGGCATCCCGCCGGAAGAACTGTTCAGCGCACGGATCCGCGCGCGTTCCTCGATGAAGGAGAGAAACGATGAACAAGATCACCCGCGCATCACTGGCCGCGGTGGCGGCCGCCGCGCTGGCGTTCGCTGCCACACCCGCCCACGCCACAGGCGGCGGCACTCCGTCGGGCAACATCGTCGACGTCGCGGTCGCGGCATCCGGCGGCGGAACCCCCGACAGCAACCCCTGGGACTACGACATCCTCGTGCAGGCCGTGCTGGCCACCGGGCTCGCGCCGGTCCTGTCCGACGGGTCGACCAACTTCACGGTGTTCGCCCCCAACGACCGTGCGTTCCTCCGCCTCGTGCAGGACGTCACCGGTGTCGCGCCGGCGTCCGAGGCTGAAGCCCTCGCGACGATCACGACGGCCTACAGCGGCGACCAGATCAAGAACGTCCTGCTCTACCACGTGGTGCCTGGCCAGAAGCTCGGCCCGCTGCGCGTCCTGACGGCGGGCTCGCTCACGATGGCCAACGGCGGCACCGTCCAGCCGCGCGCCGTGACCCTTCGCGACGAGACTCCCGCTCTGACCGACCCGCGCCTGGTGCTCTGGAAGATCAACATCCAGGCGTCGAACGGCGTGATCCACACGATCGACCGCGTGCTGGTGCCCGCGTCGCTCTGACCTCCCCCAGGGACCCCGCTCGCCGCTTGGTCCTGTGCGCGGCGAGCGGGGCCGGAACACCTCGCACTTCGGCGGGGACACGGCGAAAGGGTTCGACATGAAGACCAAGGTCATCCAGTCCCGCTGGTTCGAGTACGACCACTACGGCGACGCCGACGTGCTGCACGAACGCACCGAGGTGCTGCCGCCGCCCGGTGACGGCGAGGTCACCGTCGAGGTGCTCACCACCTCGATCAACCACATGGAGGTCTTCCTGCGCAACGGGAAGGAATCGACCTGGTCCGACGACCCGTGGCCGCGGCGATCCGGCAGCGACTTCGCCGGCATCGTCGTCGCCGCGGGTCCGGGCGCCCGATTCCGCTTGGGAGCTCAGGTGATCGGCCACGTGCGCACCGGGGCGCACGCTTCGCACCTGACCGTCCCCTCCGAAGCGCTCGTCCTCAAGCCGGCGAACGTCATGTGGGAGGTCGCGGGCGCCCTCTACCTCGCGGGCGCCACCGCCCTCGACACCCTCGACCAGCTCCGGATCGGCCCGGGCGACACGATCGTCGTCTCGGCTGCGGCGGGCGGGGTGGGAAGCCTGCAGACGCAGCTCGCCAAGCACCGCGGGGCGCGTGTCATCGGCACCTGCGGCGATCGCAACTTCGACTACCTCCGCCAGCTCGGGATCACCCCGGTGCGCTACGGCGACGGCATCGCCGATCGCATCCGCCGCGTGGCGGGTGGGCCGGTGACGGCGTTCGTCGACAATTTCGGCAAGGACGGGCGGGAGCTCGCGGAAGAGCTGGATGTGCCGGAGTCGCGCTACCGCTCGAGCGCCGACCGCCGCGACGTGGAGCTGAGCCTGCTCCAGGAGGACGCCGATTCCGTCGCGCACGGGACGTCGCAGCTCGAGCGCCTCGCCCAGCTCGCGCACGCGGGAGCCTTCCGGCTGCTCATCTCGGGCCTGTACCCGCTGGCCGACATCATCGTGGCCTACGAGGATCTCGCGCACATGCACTCCCGCGGCAAGGTCGTGCTGGCGACCCGTCCGGTCACGACCTATCGGACGATCAAAGCCCGTGAGATCCACGAGGCGATGACCGGAGGATATGCGGCCTGAACCGGGTGGCGCGCGGCGCGGGAACCGACCGCCGCGGCCGCGAAACAGGGACCGTCGATCCCTGGGTGAACGCGCCCTGAATGCGCCCGCGGAACGCGCGCAGCATGGAGGACACCGACCACGAAGGAGACCCTCCATGCCCCACGCACTCGACATCCCCGTTCCCGATCTGTCCGGCGCGCGGGCTCTCGTCACCGGCGCAAGCGACGGCGTCGGCTTCGAGATCGCAGCGCGCCTGGCGCGCGCGGGCGCACAGCTCGTCATGCCCGTCCGCAGCGAAGCCAAGGGCGCAGCGGCCGCTGACCGGATCCGCGAACGCGTGCCTGGCGCGCGCATCCACCTCGGCGCCCTCGACCTGGCGTCCCTCGACTCGGTCGAGGGCTTCGCCGACGCGCTGCTGGCCCAAGGCGAACCGATCGACATCCTGATCGCCAACGCCGGCGTGATGGATCCGCCGACTCGCCAGCTCACCGTCGACGGCAACGAGCTGCAGTTCGCAACGAACCACCTCGGCCACTTCGCGCTCGTCGGCCGACTGCTGCCGCTCCTTCGCGCCGGTCGCGGGCACGTGACGACTCAGGTGAGCGTCGCCGCGAGCCGGGGCGAGGTCAGGTGGGACGACGTGAACTGGGAACGCGACTACGACCCCATGAAGGCGTACCGGTCCTCGAAGATCGCGGTGGGACTGTTCGCCAGGGAGCTGCAACGGCGGTCGGATGCCGCGGGCTGGGGCCTGCGCAGCAACCTGTCGCACCCCGGCATCACGCCGACGAACCTCCTCTCCGCGCAGCCGGGCATGGGGCGGTCAGAGGACACGACGGCGGTGAAGGCCATCCGGTGGATGTCGCGCCGCCGCATCCTCGTCGGCACTCCGGCCTCTGCAGCGCTGTCGGCGGTCCACGCCGCGACGAGTCCGCAGGCGCAGGGCGGCCGGCTGTACGGCCCGAAGGGGCTGGGCCATCTCGGCGGGCTGCCGGCAGAGCAGTCGCTGTATGCGCCGCTGCGCAGCGCGAGCGACGCGACCCGGGTATGGGAGCTGTCGGAGCAGCTCACCGGCATCCACGTCCCGGTGTGAGGCGGGTGATGCTCACGCACGGATCCTCGGTCCCTGGCTAAGCCTCGCCGGGTGCCGGAGACTCGCCTCATGGACAGAGAGCAGCTGGCCGACTTCCTCCGGCGCCGCCGTGAGGCGCTGCAGCCCGAGGACCTCGGGCTGCGGCGCGGCCCGCGCCGCCGTACCGCCGGATTGCGTCGTGAGGAGGTCGCCACCCTCAGCGACATGTCGACGGACTACTACACCCGGCTGGAGCAGAGCCGGGGGCCGCAGCCGTCGGAGCAGATGCTTGCAGCGATCGCCCGGGGGATGCGGCTGACCCTCGACGAACGGGACCATCTGTTCCGCCTGGCAGGCCACACGGCGCCGGCGCGGGCGCTGCGCAGCGAGCACGTGTCCCCCGGTCTCATGCGCGTGCTCGACAGGCTCGCCGACACGCCCGCCCAGGTGATGACCGAGCTCGGCGAGACGCTCGCCCAGACCCCGGCCGCACGCGCGCTGTTCGGTGACGAGACGCGGTTCCAGGGGATGATGCGCAGCGTCGGCTACCGCTGGTTCATGCACCCCCCTGCACGGGACGTCTATCCTGCCGAAGACCATCCCGCCCTGTCCCGCGCCTTCACCGCCGACATCCGAACGGTCTACGCCAAGAACGGCGCCCGCTCCCGGGCAGGGGCCATCGTCCAGGCGCTGCTCGCGGAGAGCCCGGAGTTCGCGGCGCTGTGGGAGTCGCATGAAGTGCGATCCACGCACCCCCGCGAGAAGCGACTCCAGCACCCCGAGGTCGGCGTGATGGACATGCAGTGCCAGATCCTCATCGACCCCGAGCAAGGGCAGACCCTCCTCGTCCTCACGGCCACCCCCGGCACCGAGAGCTACGAGCGCCTGCAGCTGCTCGCGGTCATCGGAACCCAGGAGATCTCCTCCGGCAGGTGACGGATGCCGCTGCGCGTCAGGTCTCTCCTTCGTCCGCGTCGCGCGCATCGGCCGCGCGAGCGATGAGAACGGGCTCCTCTTCGAGGCACAGGTCGATGATGCTGCGCAGCAGCCCTCCCAGGCTGGTCGCGTTCAGCAGACGGAACCGGTCGTACTCGCCGAGCGGAGCGATCGCGGCGAGCTGCCACGACGACTCCACCGGATCCTCGGAGAGGGCGGTCCCGGCATCCCAGCGTCCTTCGCCGAGCGCGGAAGCGAGGGCGGCCAGCCGACGCACGACCCGCTCCGCCTCGCGGTGCAGCGGGGCGAGCGCGTCATCCCACACGAGCGGAGAGATCATGGAGACGTCGGCGACCGGATGCGGGTCGTCCTGGCGCCAGCTGTCGACCGTGATGCGCTCGCGGCCCAGCGCCACCACGTACAGGTCCGCGGCGCCGGCTTCGATCTGCAGGATGCGGGCCATCGTGCCGACCGAGGCGCGCTGATCCCCACCGCCCGCCTCGAGCCCGCGCTCGATGAGCACCACTCCGAACTCGGGCTCGTCGAGGTCGAGCAGACGCCCCATCATCGTGAGGTAGCGGGGCTCGAACACCCTCAGCACCAGCGGCGTGTAGGGGAAGAGCACGCTGCCGAGCGGGAACATCGCCACCCCGTCCATGCGCCCAGTCAATCACCCGGACGTGGTGTCCTGGGCCGCGACGGCTCCGAGACGGACGTGCACACCAGGTAGCCCCGAGTGCGCGGTCCACGCCGGCGCAGGTCAGACGCCTACAGGGTGAGAGCGCTCGGCAGACGCGTCTCGAAGTCGAGGACGTTGACCCACTCGGGGACGACCCGGATACGACACATCGGCCGGCCGCGGAGCTGCCCGACCCACGCTCGCCCTTGTTCCTCGCCGAAGTACCGTTCCGCCGCAGCGGCGTACTCGGGCGCGACATCGTCGAGCATCTCCATCTCGGCGCGTCCTCGGATCGACAGCACGCGATACGGCCATCCATCTGTGTCGATGGTGACCGCGACGTCCGGCCGCTCACCCAGCACCTTCAGCTTGGGTGCGCCCGGTGGACTGGCCACAACCACGTACCGACCGTCCCAGTGGAACCACATCGGCACGACTCGGGGGGTCCCATCGGACCAGGTGTACGCGAATCTCGCCAGCACGGGCGCCGCGAGAAGCTGCTGCGCAACCGGATCTTCCAGCAAGGTCACATCGTGGGTAGACACGCTCATCATCCGCTCCTTCGCAGATGCCGACACATCGACGTTATCCCCGCCGGCCGTCGATCGGAATGGGGTACGTCGGCGTCCGGACGCTTACTCTTCGGCGAATGAGACGAGCGATGCGGGCGTTGCCCATCTCCATCGTCTCGGTGATGATCGGTGTGGCCCTGTTGGAACGGTGGGAGTGGACATGAGCGGCGAGTGGCATCGTAAGCACCTCGGAGACGACGTACCGGAGCAAGCTCCCGGCGAGGAGACGATCCTCGGCGCCGCAGGCGACGAGGTTCCCCCGGGCGGAGTCGTCGCCGGCTCCTTCAACCAGGAGTTTCCCGGCGCGGACCCCTACGCGGGAATCCCCGCCGATGAAGTCGGTCTACCGCCGCTGAGCGAGGCCGAGCAGGAGGCGGTGGCTCGCGAGGCCGACAGGATCGCGGACGAGATGGGTTCGAACCCGGACCTCTGAACGGGCTCAGTTTCGCCCGGATCGTCCGGCCGGCCGACTTCCTCGCCCGCTTCGCCGGCGACGACGACGCGGGTGAGGCTCGCCATCGGTGAGAACCTCACGACGCCCGCGGTCGGATCAGATCGGATCGGACCGCGATAGTAGGGTGCCGTTCGAGATGCTCCGGAAGGGTGGATCCCGAAGGGAGAGTCGTGATCGCTGAACTGAACCGACTCGTCGCCCACGTCGAGGAGCATCTGACCGAAGATCTGGACGTGACGGCCGTGGCATCGCGGCTCGGCACGACCGAGTACCACCTGCGGCGTATGTTCTCATCGCTGGCCGGGATTCCGCTCTCCGAGTACGTCCGGCGCCGGCGCATGACGGTCGCCGTCGCGGACGTCCTCGGGGACGGCGATCTGCTCGGGATCGCCGTGCGGTACGGCTACGGGTCGACCGAAGCATTCGGGCGCGCATTCCGCTCGGTGCACGGCGTCAGCCCCGGCGATGTCCGGCGAGATGGTGGCCCCCTTCGCACACAACCGCAGATCAGGTTCCGCCTGACCGTCGAAGGGAACATCACCATGGACGCTCGAATCACCGACCGACCGGATTTCCGGCTCGTGGGTCACGCCGCTCGCGTGCCTCTGATCCACGAGGGCATCAACCCGCAGATCCAGGCGCACATCGCCTCGCTGCCTGTCGCGGAGCACGCCCGCCTCAAAGACCTGAGCAACACCGAACCGGCCGGTCTGCTCCAGGTGAGCGCCGACGTCGACCCCGACTACCAAGAGGGAAGCGAGCTCACCTACGTGCACGGCATCGCCGTCACCGACGGCACCCGCGTGCCCGACGACCTCGACGTCATCGAGGTTCCCGCCGGCGCCTGGGCGGTGTTCCGCATCGAAGGCGACTATCCCGCCGCCCTGCAGTCGGCGTGGGCCGCCACGGCGACCGAATGGTTCCCATCCAATCCATGGCGGCTGCGGCCGGGGCCCTCGATGGTCGGCATGCTCGCCCGCTCAGACGATTTCAGTAGCGCTACCTGCGAACTGTGGTTGCCGGTGGAGCGCGCGTAGTCTTCTCAGCGCTTCGTACTCGTCCTGGGGATGTGTCGAACTCATCTCTGCTCCGGTTCGGCATCCGCCGGGATGCCGGTGAGACCTCGGCGCGTGGCCCGCTCAGCGCTTGCCCTTGAGGTGGGCTTTGGCTTCCTTCTCGATGAGGACGGGGACGAAGTCGCGGACTTTCGCCCCGTCGAAGCCTGCCCGGGCCTTCTCGATCGCGTCGACGATCGTCTGGCGAGACGCCTCCGGGAAACGCTCCTGAAGCCGTTCGGCGATCTCCTCCATCGCCTTCGACTCGTCGATCGCCTTGTCTCTTGCCATCGGGTGCCTCTCGGACGGGTCGGGACGTCCTCTGGCCGCCGACTCTACCGAATGCGGGCGAATCCGACACCGGGGGGCGGCCGGGAGGCTCCCGGATGCCGGTGCTCGACACCGTCGGCGAGCGCGGCAGGAGGGCTCAGCCACCGTGATACCCACACTCTTCACGGAAGGGGTCCGTGCGCCGCAAGGCGCGGTCCCGCATGCCCACCCAGACAGCGCCACCGGCCGTCGGAACGCACCCAGATCTGAGTCATCGGCATCCGGTACTCGCTTCGTCCGGCCTGCGTGCTCACATCATCCGTGACCGAACATCGCAGAACGGCGGCGTCGCCGACAACGGTGACCGTGATCTCTGTCAACGTCTGGGCGTGCCAGCGCGTCGGCCCGCCGACATTCGCGGCCAGGTAGCCATCGCGGTCGAACCGCTCCCCGGTGTGCGTCGTCCAGCCGAACTCCGGGTGCAGCAGCACCATGAGGGCACGCTCGTCGCCCGCCGCGAGCGCAGCGGCGCGAGCCTCAGCTGCCTGGAGGACCTCGTCTCGAGCGGCCACCCGTTCATTCTCGCGTCGGAGGAAGGCGACCCGATAGGGCACAGGGAGACCGTTGACCCCGCCGACGATGCGGGTGTCGTTCGCGCGAGTGGTCCGCCGGGCAGAAGCCGCAGAGAAGGGGTGGGATGCATCCGAGACGACGTCGCGGGATGCCCCGGACCGCGGTCGCAGCCCACCCCTCCACCGCAGGCGGATCTCAGACCCGGTTCAGCAGAGTTCGACGCGATCGAACCGACCGAACGGGTCGAGGTACAGCTTGTCGTAGCCGGCGCGCAGCGTCGTGCACGCCTGGTCCGGACCCCACGCCATGACGACCTTGATGCGCTTGTCTCTGGCACACGTGTTCCAGACGTAGACGTGTCCGGAACTGTACTCCCAGGCTTTCACGCAGTCCGGTGCGAGCTCACCCGCCGACGCGGGCGCCGCGACACCGAACACGACCGTTCCGGCGAGCAAGGCCGCGGCGCTGGCGGCTGCGGTCAACCGGCGCCACGGGCGTGACCTCGATGGCTTGCCCATCACGGTCTCAGCAGAGCTCCACGCGGTCGAGCCGGCCCAGCGGGTCATCCCACTCGGCGCCGCCGCCGGCGGGGATCGTCCAGCAGGCGAGGTCGGGGCCCCAGGCCATCACGACTTTGATGCGCTTGGAGTTGGCGCAATCGTTCCGCACGCGGACGTCTCCGTCCGACAGGGTCCACGCCTTCACACAAGCGGGGGCCAAGGTACCCGCCGACGCAGGAGCGGCGACACCGACCACCCCCGCACCCACCAGCAAGGCGGTGCCACTGATCATTGCCGTGATCCGGCGTCGTGCCATCGAGTTACCCACACAGACCTCCTTCGGTCGTCCTGCGGCTCGCCCGTCAGGCGCACCGTCCTGCCACGCTAGGCGGCGGCATCCGCGCCAGGCAGTCCCCATTCGGGGGACAGCCACCGCCCTCCGGTTCGTGGTAGGGCGTGCCGCTGGGATGCGTGCGGGGCCGGCTGTCGACGCTCCGCGAGTGCCTACTTCCTGCCGCCGAAGAGCCCGCCCAGCAGTCCGCCGATGTCGATGCCGCCTGCGGACGACCCGCCGCCCGAGCCGCTGCCGCCCAGCAGTCCGCCGATGATGTCGCCGATGCCGCCCCCGCCGGCGCTGGTGCCGGATCCCGCCCCGCCGGAGGTGCTGCCCTGCTTCTTCGCGATCAGCCCGAGCACGATCGGCGCCAGGATCGGCAGCAGCTTGCCGAAGTCGATGCCCGCCGTCTGCGGCTCCGACGTGAGCTTCTGCGCCACAGCCTGCTGCTGGTCGCCGAAGATGTGCCCGAGGATCTTCTGACCGTCCGCGGTGTCGACGCTGTCGACATCCACTGTTCCCTCTCCGATGGTGCCCGAGTGCTTGTCGAGTGCGTTCAGGATCGACTGCGAGCCTTCGGGCGTCTGCGCATTCCGCTGAAGACCGGTCAGGATCGTCGCGCCGCCCTCCTGGATCGCCTGCCGCGCAACGCTCGGGTCTACACCGAGCTTGGCGGCGATCTCATTCACCGGCAGTGAATTCAGGATCTCGTCGTTCCCGTCCATGATCGTCTCCGCACTGCGAGGTGGTTGGTCCCCGCTCCTCCGTCACGGTAGTGACGGGCGGTGAGACCGAGCCAGGGCTTGCGAGAACCGGGCGAGGATGCTGGGATTCGGGCGCGAGCGAAACCCCCGGCGTCCGCGCTGATCGACCCCGAGTCCAGGCGATCGTGACGATCCGGCGTCAGCTGCCGAGTTGGGCGTTCCGCGCAGGTGGGGTTGGATGGTGGCGCCCGTGACGGAAGGTGGGAAGCCGGATGCCGGACTGGTTGACCATCGTCCTCGGTATCGTCGGCGGCATCGTCCTGCTCTGGGTGGTGCTGCTGGTCGTGCTGTGGATGCAGCAACGACGCGCCGACTCGGACGTGGACTGGCGGTCCATCGTGCGACTGGTGCCCGACGTCATCCGTCTGGTGAAACGGCTGGCCGGTGACCCGACCGTTCCGCGCGCGACCCGCTGGTGGCTGCTCGGTCTGCTCGGGTATCTGCTTCTGCCCATCGATCTCGTGCCCGACTTCATTCCGGTGCTGGGCTACGCCGACGACGCGATCATCGTCGCGATCGTTCTGCGGTTCGCGATCCGGCACGCCGGCATGGACGCCATCGAACGCCACTGGCCCGGCACCCCCGCGAGCCTGCGCAGCGTCCTCACTCTCGCCGGCTACGACAAGGAGCAGGGAGAGCATCAGAGCCCTCGCACCGACCGTTAGCTAGTGGACGGACGGGGGCCAGCGATGCACGCGCCACTCGTCCCACGTGACGAATCCGGATGGCGGCGGGTCGATGGGCTCGCTGCCGTCGAGCTCGCCGGCGCTGGGGACGTCGATCGCGGCCGCCCAGCGGGCGAGCTCCTCGTCCGACATCGGCCAGGTCGCGTCAGGGTTCTCCGCCTGCCGCAGGTCGAGCCGTCTGCGCTGCTCGTGCGCGGTGAGCCGGTAGTAGCGCAGCTCGCACGCCGCGCCGCGGTCCGCTGCAGCCTGACGCAGCGCAGAGCGCTCGTCCTTGCCCCACAGGCCGAAGTCGATGATCACATCGAGTCCCAGTTCCAGCGCTCTCAGGCCGATCTCGACGAGCCTTCCCTCGATGACATCCGACGCGGAAGAGGGGTTCGCCGTTCCGTACAGGGCCTTCATCCACTCGTCCTTCGTGAGACGCAGCGCGCCACGCTCGACCTCGATCCGACGGGCATCGGTGGTCTTGCCGGTGCCCGGCAGCCTGATGGTCAGGAAGAGAGTCGGCCGCGACATCCGCATCCGCCCTTTCACGATCTCGTCGACGAAGAAGCTGCGAGCAGCCGGCATCCACTCGATTCGCGCTGCGGAGCCGGGGGACTTGCCACTCAGCCCGACTTCCGCCACACCGAGACGTGGCTCTCGCTCTCAGCGGTGAATGGATGCCGCTGCCAGTCGGCGTATCGCGCGACGAACTCCAGCCCCGCGAGCTGCGCCATGAGATCGCACTCCGAGGGCCACGCGTAGCGGAAGTTGCTGGCTCCGTAATGCACGGCGCCATCGTCGGTGCGCCGATAGTGATGCGAGGTTCCCTGCTGCGTGACCGGATCGAGAGTGTCCATACCGACGTGATGATCGCTGACGTCGAAGGGCACCGCCGTCTGACCCGGAGGCATCCGGCGCAGAGAAGGGACCCCCAACTCGATGACGAACAAGCCCCCCGGTTCGAGGTGACCGGCCGCGTTGCGGAAGCAGGCGACCTGCTCCGCCTGCGTCCGCAGGTTGCCGAGCGTATTGAACACGAGGTAGACGAGCGAGAACTCCCCCTCGACGACAGTCGTCGCCATGTCTCCGACGGTGACGGGAAGGCGATCCGGGCCGATCTTCTCACGCAGCCGATCCGTCATCGGCTGCGAGAGCTCGATGCCGTGAACGGGAACCCCGCGCTCCAGCAGTGGGATCGCAACCCTTCCCGTCCCGACCGCGAACTCGAGCGCGCGTCCCTCCCCCGCCATCTCGCTGAGGAAATCGACCACCGGGTCGAGGACTGCGGGCGCGAACATCTCGCCTGCGTCGGCGTCATAGTGTGCCGCGTCTTCCGCGGTCCAGTAGTCGCTGCTCACCACGGCTGCACGCTACACCGTGGCCCGGCCTCGGGCTTCAGGTGACGAGCCCGTGGGTCATTCCACCGGGGTCAGCCTTCGGCTGAGCTCACCGGCGGTGACCGATCCTTCGCGGGGAAGCGGGGTGATTACCTCGTTCCAGCGCTGCCGCGTCTGGATCGCCCAGAACCAGGCGAACACGATCAGGCCCGCGAACTCGCCGACCATCACTTCCGGGAAGCCCGGGAACAGATCCTCGAAGCCGATCCACGCGAACACACTCAGCCCGACGAGGAACAGGATGTCGAGTGCCATCGCCACCGCCAGACCCTTGTACCAGCGCTTCTGCCGCGGAGTCGGCGGAGTGCGGTCCTCGGGATCGTCGTCACGAGAACCGCGGATCCACACCACGAGCGCGAATGCCGCGAAAAAGAGGAACGTCGCAAGGTAGTGGATGCTGACGCTCCAGCCGCCGAGGCGGATGTACGGGAATGCGTCGTTCCACACGAAGGTGAGGACGAAGAGGGCGAGGGCGGTGATGACGGCGGTCACGGGCACGAGCAGCGCGAACGGCTTCCGCTTCGCGTTCCTGCTACGTACGAACCACATCACCGCGAGGATCACGGCCACGGCGAAGATGTACGTGAGCACCGCGTTCTGCACGTCAGGCAGTGCGGCCTTCGGAAGACACTCCACCTCGTTCACCTCGCACGTGAACGTCGTCAGTCCCTGTTCGGTCTTCTTCATGTCCGTCGGCACGATCGCGATCAGAGGCCCGAAGATAGCGGCGAAGTCGAGCAGCGTCGACGGGCTGGGAACGTTGATGTTCCAGCGTCCGAACAGCCGGATGGATGCTGCGCCCCCTCGCCCGTTGAGCACGAGCATCGCGACGGACGCCGCGATGAGCACTCCGACCAGCACGTTCCGGGCGGGTGTCCAGTAGTAGTAGCTGATCGATCCCTTCAGATAGTTGCCCGCGACCGAGGCGATGGTCACGCCGATGAGAAGGGCTCCGACGGCGAAGACGAACGATAGTCGCAGATATCGATGGGTCTTCAGTGCCGTCGTCACGAACTCCGGCGGTTCGTCTTCCGGCCTCGGTCGTGACGCACGCGCCCCACCAGTCGTCGCTGTCATGGCTGCTCCCTCGCAGTAGAAGGACTCGCCGCGACGCCTGCCACGATCGCCGCTGTCACGGCTTGCGCTCACCCCCAGCGGAGCGCCTGGCGTCATGGTACCGCTGCCCATCGGGTGTCGACAGGCCCCCGCGACCGCGCGGGGGCGAGACTGGGTGGATGACGCCTCCTGACCCGCGGCTCGAGGCCGCGGTTGCGGCGAGCCGGAGCTGGTACGACGACGTGATGGAGCTGCACGGCGTCCCTGTCTCCGTGGCCGACGGGCTCTGGGTCGCGGGCGGGCCTGTGCCGCTGTTTCATTCGTCGGTGCTCGCTCTTCGGCCTGGAATCGACGCGCATGCCGCTGCAGAGGCGAGCCGGGCGCGGCGGCGAGGCGGACTTCCCGGCGGCGGCGTCGCGGACTGCTTCGCAGATCTCGAGCTGGCCGGGCACGGGTTCGAGGAGCTGCTCGAGGCGAAGTGGATCCACCGCACAGCCCCGGAACCGGGTCTCGCCGAGGAATGGACCGAGCTCAACGACGCGCGCGACCTGGATCGATGGAGCGAGCTGCACGACTACGTCGGCGTGCTGCCCGAGGCCGCGCTGAGGCATCCGCGCTTCCGAATCCTCGGGCGGTTCGCCGACGGACGCCTTATCGGTGGCGCTGTCACGCATCAGCCTCCCAGCGGGGACGTCGTCGGAGTGTCGAACGTGTGGGAGCGCCCCGGCACCGACCCCGATTGGCTCGGATTGCTCGCCGCGATCGGCCGATCGCATCCGGGCCGCGCCATCGTGGGCTACGAGCGCGACGCCGACCTCGCGCGGGCTCTCGCCGTCGGCTTCGAGATCGTCGGCACGCACCGCGTGTGGGTGCCGGCACCATTTGCGCCGGCGTAGTGACCGGTGATGCGCACCGGCCGAACCCGAAACCGGGCTAGGCCCCCGGTCTCGCGCCGTCGCGCGAATACGGCAGGGCGGATTCTGATGGTCGATGCAACATGACGTTGTTTGGGAAGGCTATCGGACCGGTGTGGCGAGGGTGCGGGCGGCGTTGAATCGTGAGGCGGGGGTGTCGTAGTCGAGCTTCTTGCGGGGTCGGGAATTGAGCTCGTTCATGACTTGTGCGACGTGCTTGGCGCTGTGGTGCGAGAGGTCGGTTCCTTTCGGAAAGTACTGGCGTAGCAGCCCGTTGAAGTTCTCATTCGCGCCTCGCTGCCAGGGGCTGGAGCGGTCGGCGAAGAACACGGGGACGCCGGTCGCGCGGGTGAGTTCGGCGTGGCCGGCCATCTCGACGCCCTGGTCCCAGGTGAGTGTGCGCTTGAGGTGACTGGGGAGTCGACGGAAGGCGCGGGTGATCTCCGCGGTGACGGTGGCGGAGGTGTGGTCGAGGGGGAGGTTGATGACGATGCCGTAGTGAGTGACGCGCTCACGCAAGGTGATCATCGCGGAGGCGGACCCGGTGCCGAGGATCAGGTCGCCTTCCCAATGGCCGGGAACGATCTTGTCCTCGACGTCGGCGGGGCGCTCGTGGATCATCATCATGTTCCGGATGCGCGAGGTGCCGGTGACGTGATTGTGACGCCAGCGGTTCTTGCGGATGCGGCGACCAGTGCGGAGTTTGGTCGCGTAGCGCTTGTGCAGTCCGGTGTCTTCGCGGGTGAGCAGGGCGCGGTAGATCGTCTCGTGGCAGATCCGCATGCCTGTGTCGGCCGGGTAGGTCTTGCGTAGCCATCCGCTGATCTCCTCCGGGGACCAGCATCTGTTGAGCTTGCGCTGGACCAGTTGCCGGAGTCGATTGTTGACGGCCAGTTTCGGGGTCTTCGGTCGGGCTCGCTGCAGGTGGGCGGCGTGGTCGGCGGTGGCGGGAAGGTAGTTCCCGTCGGCTGTAGCGTGGCGACGCAGCTCCCGGCTGACCGTCGACGGGGAGCGACCGAGGTGTTCCGCGATCTTCCTGATCGAGAACCCGAGCCGGCGCAGATCCGCGATCGTCACTCGCTCCCGCAGCTCCAGATAGCGGCTGGGCCCACGATGGAGGCCCGTCTGCGGTGGGATGCGGTCCTGGGCTTGCCTACGGATCTCACCCCCGGCTCGGCGTGACATGCCGAGAATTCTGCAGGCCTCCGTGTTGGTCACGCCCTCGCGTGTCAGCTGCCAGTACCGCTCGGTCAGCTCCTGCTTCCTCCTCAGCGTTCCGTGGAGCGCGGTGGCCTGTTCGACATGACGGGCCGCGGTCGCCAACGCGATCCGGCGGGCGGCAGCAGCTTCGCTCTGCCGAACTCGAAGCCGGGCTTGCCAGTGCCGCTCGAGCCTCTCGGCGCCTCCGGCACGGAGCCGCAGTCTTCGAGCGCACTCCTCAACGCTCACCCGGTCAGCGCGCAGCAGATCGAATCGGCGCTGGATCCACCGCTGCCCGGTCGCGTGGGAAACACCGGCTGCGTGACTGGCCGCGGTGATCGTCATGCCCGATTCGAACGCGTCCCAGAACCGCGCCTCGATCGCTTCGGCAACAGCAAGGTGATGCCGCAGCCGCGGATGATCAACCAAGGCTTCCCACTCGGGGATGTAACCGGTCCGCACCCCCATCTCCGCGACCGCCGCCGCCGAATCCAGACCCGAACGACGCAACTGCAGGTACCGGTCGCGCAGCAGGCGATACAAGCTGCCCTTACCGACCCCCGCCATGCGGGCCGACTTTCTGAGACTCTCACCCGACTTCACCGCAGCCAGAAGCCGCACCGCGGTAGGCGAGGACAGGGCCAGATACATCAGCAACCACCTCCAGCAGAGGTGTTGCATCGATCAATTGAATCCGGTGCAGGCTCATCGCGCCGGTCAGCGCGCCGCCTATCCGGGCACGTCGGATTCACGGTGCGTCAACGACCGGAACTCGGATGCGCTTCTTGCACTCGAAGCCGCTGACGCGCGCAACACAGTTGGCCGACGCAGGGCTGAGGATCGACCGGTGAGCGACCGGCGTGCGCACCGCAGGCCAGACGCTCTCCTAAGTGAGCTGGGTCTATGTCAGGCCCCCGCAACCATCGATGGTCCCTATCGAGAACCGCGAGGGAGCCGAGAAGCCCGGTATCTCGCAGCACAACGAGACTCCCGGCCTATCTCGTTTCAGAGAGCGATTCAAGCGGCCCGTCCGAGGCGTCGGGATACTGTCGTCCCGTGGCGCACATGGTGGCAACCTATGAATTGCCGGTACGCGTGAAGCTTGCCCGGGCCTGCTACGGCAAGTCCTACTTCGCGCGTATCGCCGGATATGGCGCTCGACTGACCTTGCCGCACATCGAGTGGCGCAGCTCACAGGTGAAGGGCACCGACGGGTCGATGGGGGAAGACTGGAACTTCGAAGTACTCGCTCCCAAGATCGAACACATCGCCAAGTCGCCGCGACACGACGATTGGTACTACTGGGGCAAGGTTGGCGAGTGGCGAACCAACCCTCCCAGGTTTGAAGGGGCGTGGCTCGGGTCAGTCGCATTTGAGTTTGAACTCGACGATGAGCGCATCGAGCGCAGCCCGAACGCGATAGAGGGTTGGACTCCAATTGGACCCGCACTTGACGCGATGTTCGGAGAGGTCCCTGGATGGTTCGAGCGACTGCTCATATGGATCGGGGCTGTGGGGAGCCAGGACACGCTGTTCGACAATCCGCATGTTCGGCCAACGACCGTTGGAGCGGGCCTAGCGTTCCGTGCCATCGCTGACGACGGTCCGTCGCGTTCCGCGTGGCCACGTATGGTGAACCTCTGGCGCACGGAGGCCGAACCGGTGACGCTCGGAGTCTTCAGGCGGATCGTGGCTGCGACCAACCAGGGTCGATTGCCGCCGGACTCACATCTCTTCCTCCGAGACGCGCGAGGTGATCTGAAGCGGGACCGCTATCGCAAGGCGGTGATCGACGCTGGCACAGCGGTTGAGCTGGTTCTCGCGAACTGGCGCGTCACCCACCCGGCGAGCGGCAGGGACCGCCATGGCCGACGACCGACTCTCGGTGTCTATGTCGATTGGACGACTGCAACGTTGCCCGCCGACACGATGACCGGTCTTGTGCACATCCGCAACGATGCCATCCATCAAGGCATCACGCCGACCAGCGAACAGGCCAAGCGCGCTGTCGAGATAGCCATCGAAATCGTGCGAACCTACGACCCACTCTCGGTGGTTGTCTGAGGCGTAGACCGCTTCGCTAACTCGCGGGCCCGACCGCGCGTTGACCGACCGGCCTTTTGCTACGGGAGTCAGAGGCCGGGATAGTCCGGATCCTCGTCATAGTGGCCCGCATATGACCAAATGCTCGGGGGCGGCCCGAGCTCCTCCACCCAGGCGCGCTCCTCGGCGAATTCACGAGAATCAGTTGAAGAGAAGTACGAGCTCAACGCGGGACTGTCCATGAACCAATAAACGAAGGCGGGGCCTGCGCCCATCTTCATCAGCTCGAGAACTGGGTGTGCCTCCGCTCGCGCATCTGTCGGGGCAGGTGGCCGGCCACCCGGGCGGTCGTGCTCCGCTTGATATCGCAGCGCTCGGCAGAGCAATGTCCCGAAGAGCAGCGGAGAGACGGTGTCGCGGCCCTCCTGCGGCGTTCGAAAAGGCGCGAGAACTTCCAGCAGCGCGTCACGCTTGTATCGCGCGAGGTTCGTACTGGCGTAGTCGTTTGCGGCAATGATGACGTCGTCGGGCAACACGTCGCAGAGACGGAGGTACCTCGCTATCCGTTCCGCATCGGATGTGTCGCGGTCTCCCATACCCGCCCCCGTGTATCTCTGGCGAGAGAGTACCGCTGACGGCGGTTCATGGAAACGGCGTGAGCGACAGTCTCAGGTTCGGGCGTCGCGCTATGAGGGACCGATGGCCGAGCAGTCAGGCGCGTCGCGCGTTGCCCGGAGGCGCCTCTTCGCGATCGGCGGAGTCGACGAGCCAGGACGACACCGCGACCAACCCGACCGCGATCGCGACAGCCGCCAGGAAGCCTCCGCCAGCGATCACCCATGCCCTCCGCGCGTCTCCCGTCATGCGCAGACTCTACTTGTGACGACCAGCGATCAACGGCGCTCGATGGAGGGCCCTCTTACGTCGGCGGCACGGGGATGAGACTCTACCTCGGTGGAGAGCATCGAATGGTGGTCGTCCTTGGACGCGACGAGGAAGGACTGGCTGATCGCGCACAACGGCGAGGCGCTGCCGGCGGGCGTGCTCGGCAAGGTTGTTGCAGCCGGCGGCATCTTCACCTCGAACGCTTGGTGGATCGGCGAAGCAGGACCTGACGGCTTCTTCCTATCCGACGCGGCCGTGGACTGGATCGAAGCTGTGGGAAACGCCGAAGAGCCCTGAACGCGTGCGTCGACGGACCGGCGTGCGTGCCCTGGCCCAACCGGTACGGCATCATCAAATGCATGCCCGAAGCGCGCATCGGGGGCCGGTCCGAGTACCTGAGCCTTACACCACCGGCACCCGCCACTCCGACCCAAGCCGTCGCGATTCTCGCTCTCGGCGGCCTGCATGCTTGCACCACCGTCGAGGAGCACTGGGGCGGAGGCTTTGAGGATCTCGTCAAATTCTTCGAGTCGATGGAGAAGTCCTGGCGCGGCTGGCGAGAAACGAAGAGCTGGGAATCGTTGGAGGGCGAACTGCGTCTGGTCGCCATTCACCGCGGCGGCCACATCCAGCTGAAGGTCACGATGCGGCGGTCCGCGCTCGATGGGGGTAACGACGGCTGGCTCGCGGAGGGCGACCTTGAGATCGAACCGGGCGAAGAACTGACGAGGGTAGCGCGCGACGTCGCTGCGTTCGCCGGTGTGCTCTGAGGCGTTTGCCGTGCACGGATAGCGACGGGCGTGCGCACCGCACCTGAGGTGCTGGCGACCGGGGACGTGCTGGATCACACGTCGGGAGTGAAACGCACTGCTCGAGATCTTTGACACATCGCAGACAATGGGACGATGCCATCTCATCCGTTACCGCGGCAGCGAGGCGCCTTCGAGCGCACCCGGAACCATTGGTGGTGGCGGGAGGGATGGGGTCCGGGCACTCGCTACCTGACCTGGCATCTCACGTTCGAGGACGCGACCAGTCTCCACGAGGCGGCGGAGCGTGCCGGGAAGACCCTCAGCACGGTAACGGGCGTCGATGTCGTGCCGGTCGAGTGGTTGCATCTGACGATGACGGGCGTCGGGCATTCAGGTGATTACGACCCGGCGACGCTGAGTAAGCATGTCGACTCTGTCTTCAGCGCGGCGTCTCGCACCTCGGTCGGGCCGCTGGTCTTCGATCGCCTCTTCATCTATCAGGAGGGTCTCTGTCTCTCCGCGACGTCACCGGGATTACAGGAGCTGCGAAAGATGCAAGGCGAGCTCGTGGCGGCGGCCGGCGGCCCCGTCCCTGAACCGGACGAGGTCTTTTACCCTCACGTGAGTCTCGGCTACTTCTCCAAACAGATCAGTGAAGAGGAGCTGAGCGACGCGCTGAACCTCGCTGACCTTCGTCCCATCGTCGTTCCATCTGCGCGCCTGTCGCTCATCGAACTCGGTCGTGATGACCGCGTCTACACATGGCGGGTGGTTGCGCAGCAAGAGTTGCGTCGCTGACCTTGCCGCTCGCGATACGCGCGAGGACGCGGGAAGCTACGCACGGTGGCGGGCAGGTTTGCCTCGCTGAGCGACCGATGGCCGAGCAGTCAAGCGCCTCGCGTTCCTGGAGGCTCCTCTTCACGATCGGCGGAGTCGACGAGCCAGGACGACACCGCGACCAACCCGACCGCGATCGCGACAGCCGCCAGGAAGCCTCCGCCAACGATCACCCATGCCCTCCGCGCGTCTCCCGTCATGCGCAGAATCTACTTGTGACGGCCAGCGTTCAACGGCGCTCGATGGAGGACCGCCGATCGGACGGGCATCGCGACGTTCTGTTAGTTGAGCGGAACCCGTGCGCGAGCTGGGGTATGTTGACTCGACGTTGCGTTGCCGACCCACGCCCTGCCAGCGGTGCGGCTGGGCACGGAGTCAGCGGCTTTCGCGAGAGGGAACAAGATGGCGGCGAGGAGCAACAGGGGACGCGCTGCGCTCTGCGGGTCCCACTCGTGACTCGATTGTTGAGGGCTCTCGCGCTGACCGTGCTGGGCGCACTTCTGCTGGGAGTCGCTTGGTGGCTCGAATTCAGCATGCCTCAGTTGACCATGGAGAACATGGACGAACTGATCGATGCGGGATGGTTGCGGTGGTCGCGTGCCCCGGCGATACCATTCGGCCTCGGCGTCGCCTTCCTACTCGTGTCGGCGTGGCTCTTCTGGCGCCAGGCCCTGATATCGGCGGTTCGACGCGAACACCCGTCCGGCGTCGTCATCGAGGTGTCCGTGTCCAAGGAAGCTCGACGCGAACTAGCATCAGTGTTCCTGTCAAGAGATTCCTCGTGGTCCTACATGCTTCTCGTCCGTGAGAGCTCGATCTCGCTCCAGGCCGGGCTACCCCCACGTTCCGAAGTGTTCGTAGAAGCGCGATGCCTTCGCGCCCTCGAGTACACGACAAAGTCCACACCTAGCGGCACCGGCGCCGGCCAAATTATTCTCGAATGGAGCGAAGGCGTGACGCGCCGACGCTTAGAGATGGCTCCCATCGGCTGGGGCCTGCGGGGACTCTCCGCGCCTCCAGAAGCGCTGACCCTCGCCGACATCCAGCGTGGACGGAACCTGATTGGCCTTGTTGCAATAGCAGAGTGAGAGATGGTTACGCCAGCCGAGTTGCGACCCGCGCGTCTAACGACCCACGTGCGTGCGGACCCCGGGCGCGCGCTGCCAGGTTCGGTCGTGGATCGATCCGTTTTCGCTAACTTGGGCTTATGTCGGAAACGTCATCCGATGGCGAGTCCTCCAGTGGCGATTCACGTTCGCGGAGGAGACGACCGAAGTGGGACCTCCCGGGGACACTGATCCTCCTTGCGGCGCTGTTCGCCTTCATGATGCTGCTCCTGGTGACCATAGGTTTCCTCCCCTATTGGGATTGGCTTAGCTGCGCGGCCGATCCTCAAGATTGCAACCTGCTTCTCTACGACGCCGCATCCAGACTCGTGTGGCCCGGGCTCACAGTCGTATACATCGCGACGAGCGTCGTGAGCATCGTCCTGCTGGTTCGACGGGCGCGCGCGTCTCTCATCCCAGTCTTCGGCGCCTGCGCGATGATTTTGTGCGCCGTGACGGCGGCGATCCTGCTCGCGGCCGCCAAACCTTGACAGCCCGGCCCGAACCCGGGCAGCCCTGCGCCCTGCCGTTGGCACGGGGAGGGACTGACCTGCGAGCGACCTCGCAAACACTCAGCCGTAGTCCCGCACCCCGGTCAGTTCCACGGACGGAGCGCCGACCATGCCGCCGACCCTGCAGGTGGCCTCACCGGCCCATCCCTCGCCGGACGTAGGCGCCCACATCACCGTGACCGCGAAGGTGCCATCGCCGTTATCGACAACAGTTTCTCCTCCGAGCGGTGCTTCTTCAGCGTACGGTTCGATCGTCCAGTCGTCGTAGTTCGCTCCGGCGACCGCTCCCCAGCAGAGCAGCCAGGCGTCCACCTCAGCGATCGCGTCATCGTATGAGCGGGGAGCCGCGACGGGCTCCGGCGTGGGGGTCACCGTTGTGGTGTTGGTTACGGTGACCGTCGCGGTTTGGGAGGCTGTCGCTGCCCCGGCGCAAGCCGCTAGAGCTGGCGTTAGCAGGACCGTAGCGAGGAGAGCGGACCGCCGGCGGGGTTTCATCTGCACCAACTCAGGCTAGGCGCAGTGCGACCGAAGCCCACAAGAACTCAAGGATTCGGTATCGGCGCCTTCCAGGTGAGCCAGTGAGAGAGAGCAGAAGCACGATGAGGTCAGCGTCGAGGCAGGCTCTCCGCTCTCCGACGAGCTGCGAAGAGCCCGCCATCCGAGGTTCAGCTTGAAACGGTTCGGTTGCGCGTCTCCGCGATGAGTTCCGCAGCATCCCTCACAGACATCCCGGCCTCGCGGAGCGCGACAAACGTGCTGGGGTTGGTGAGTCCGACGATCGCGGCCCGCACCCGGTCCTCAGCGAGCGCTCCTCCGAAGACGCGGCCGTAGAGCTCGCCGATGGTCCGCCGGTAAGCGGCCTCGCCGTCGCGGAGTGCCGGCGCCTCACCCAGCTCGGCGCGGAAGGTGTCGAACCAGGGTCGGCTCCGTTCGTAGAACTCGAACATCTCGGCGACGAGACGTTGCACGCGCTGGGCAGGCGCCTCGTCCGGCCATCCCCTGTCGTCGGGGACGCGAAGGCTGGACGACAGCTGTTCGACGACAGCGTCAGCGAGTGCGTCTGCGGATCCGAATTGGTTGAGGATCGTCCCCGCTGATACGTCCGCTCGACGCGCAATCGCCTGAAGGCTCGTGGCCGACATCCTCTTTCCTCGGTAGCAGGCCAGGGCGGCGGCGAGGATACGATCCCTCGTTTGGGCGGCCTGCTCGGCTCGTACGGACATTGAGTAGCGGCGCGGCGACATGGTCTCCCACGGGTGTGGATGAGGGCTCGAATATTGACTGAACGGTGTATTGACTGAATCGATCATTCAGCGGAATCTGCGGCGCGCGGAGGAACTGAACGTGCATTGATGCGCGCGCGTGCCTCTGGCTACGCTCCTTGATCGTGATCTACCAGGACCCTCTTGCCTATCTGCTCGGCATCGAAGGATCCGCTCTGCTCGACGCATGGGCCGGTGACCACGATCAGGCTTTCGTCGAAGACCGGGTCGCCGAGATCCGCCGCTTGCTCGCCGACGGGAAGCTCCAGAACCGCGGGGAGGTCGTGGAGCGCGTTGCCGCTGACGTGATCTATCAGCAGCAGGCGCCCGACTACGACGCGAATGCGGGCGGCGGCCTCTTCGCGATGGACGAGCCGGTCATCACCGAATGGCTGGCGCACCGCGAGGTCGGCGTCGCCCTGGATGCCGCGTGTGGCACTGGGCGATTCGCGCGGATTCTCGCCGACCTCGGCCACACCGTGATCGGCGTCGACGGGTCACCGGACATGCTCGAGCTGGCCCGAGAGCGTGTGCCGGAGGGCGACTTCCACCTGGGATCTGTCGATCGACTGCCTCTCGCTGACCGATCGGTCGATGTGGTCGTGTGCGCGCTTGCACTCGTCCACGTGAGCGATCTCGGCCCGGTGTTCGCCGAGTTCGCCCGCGTGCTGCGCCCGGGTGGCGCGCTCCTCATCTCAGACGTGCATCGCGAGCTCACGACGATCGGCTCGGGAATCAAGGGTCTGGGACCCGACGGCGAGCGCCGCCTCGCCCCGGCATTCCGGCATCTCCTCGGCGACTATCTTCGGGCGGCGCTCGCCGCAGGACTCGAGTTGCGCGGGTGCGAGGAGCCGGCCCTCGACTGGGACGACTCGCCGCTGCCGAGGCCGAGCAGCGAGATCGGCGACTGGCCGGCGTGGCCATGGTCTCTGATGGCATACGTGCCCGAGGCGACTCGCGCGGTCTCCGGCCGTCCGCAGCTGCTCCTCCTGCACTTCGCTCAGCCTGCGCCCTGAACTCGCGCCCTGCCCGCCGAGTCGTCGGCGGTGGCCACAGGCACGATGAGCACGCCGTCGGAGCACCTTGCTCCACTCCGAAGCGCACGATACCCGCCCTCGCTGTCTGCGAAGCTCCCGCCACGTCCGGCTGCTCCTGACCCCAGGAGCGTGGGCACCGAGATCGACATCCGCGACGGAGCGACGCGCGTATCCTGGGCTACGCGCTGGCGATTCGAGGGCGCACCGCGCCTCCGGCTCACCGCGCAGCGCTGATCCCGGAGGCCGCCATGGACAACCGATTCCGTGTCCGTGTCGCCGTGACGCTCGCGGGAGTTGTCGGTGTGGGATCGCTCGTCCTCACGGCGCGCACAGCACCCGATGGCGGGTCGAGGACCGCCGCCGCTCTTCGAGCACCAGCTCGCCGTTGACCGTCTGCCGATCCCCGCGATCCCGGTCACCGTGTTGTGGGCGACGAACGGCCAGTCGGGATCCCAGGAGGACCAGGCCTTGTGGCTCGACGGGAGCTCCGAACCCGTCTCCATCGCGGTGCAATCAGGGCACGATATCCTCCACGGCAACCCCGCCGCCGTAGCAGCGGCGATCGCAGACATGCTCGCCTCGCTGGATGGGTGAGCAGCAGCGCCCTCCACGAAACGACCGTTGGATGATCGCCGGGCGCAAGGGCGGCGATTCTGAGCGCAGCGCCCGCGCGAGGACCGGCTCGAGCGCGGGTTAGCGAGGACCACGAAAGGTTCCGTGCGACTGGCTCGGCTCTTGCTGTCGGCGCCTTCGCCACCAGTGTTGGGCATGAGAAGTCCCGATCGCTTGGAATGTCTGCAGCATCCAGATCGCTTAAAGAGGTATGGACAACGACGTCAGCGAGGCACTGCACCGAAGTCAGATCATCGATCTGACGACGACCGGTCGCCGAAGCGGGCTCCCGCGCCGCATAGAAATCTTCCTGCATAACGAGGACGGCGTGCTGTTCATAACCGGGATGCCGCGTCGAGACCGCACGCGGGACTGGATACACAACATCACCGCAGACCCCAACGTCATCGTGCATCTGAAGCACGGCATCGAGGCCGACGTTCCTGCGACGGCGCGGGTGATCACCGATCCCCAGGAAGCGCGGCCGCTCATCGAGGCCGCAGCACGCCGGTGGCGCAGAGACGATATCGAGGAGATGATCGCCTACAGCCCGCTCATCGTGCTGACTCCGGCTCCCTCGCCCGCCGTCTGACGACGGGCGAGGGCTTCGCCATCAGGTGAGATGCCTCTTGAAGAACCCGTGAGCGGCTTCGCCGGCGTGGGGCGGAACACCGGTGTGTCCGCCCATGTTGGCGTACAGGCTCTTCTCCTCGGAAGCGAATGCGTCGAACAGATCGAGCGCCACCTGGCGGTCGTTGCCTTCGTCGTCCCATTGAAGGAGGACGTGCACGGGTATCGTGACCCGACGCGCTTCCTCGAGGATGACGCGCGGCACGTAACTCCCGGCGAACAGGCCGGCTGCGACGACGCGAGGCTCAACGGCCGCCAGCCGCACGCCGATCGAGATGATCCCTCCCGAGTACGCGACGGGACCTGCGATCTCCGGCAATGACAGGAGCGCGTCGAGGGCCGCTTGCCATTCCGGAACCGCACGGTCGACCAGGGGAAGGATCAGCCTGTCGATGATGGCAGCGCTGACCGGCCGACCCTCCACCAACGCCCTGCGCAGATCGTCCCGCGCTTCGTCGACATCCGCCAGCCTCGGGCGATCGCCTGCGCCCGGCAACTCGATGGTCGCGGAAGCGAACCCGTCACGAGCGGCGTGGACGGCGCGGGCCGTCAGCCGCTGGCGCATGTGCCCCAGGCCGCCCGGATGGCCGAGCAGGATCAGCGGCACCCCAGAGGCGGAATGTTCGGGCAGCCAGAGGATGCCGGGAACGCCGTCGAGCAAAAAGTCGCGTTCGAGCACGCCGCTGTAACGTCGCGGCGATGTGATGAAGTGCATGGTCGTGCCTTTCGGGAATACGCGTGATGCGGCGCTCCCGGACGACTCATCGCCCTTCCGTGCCTCCGATGAGGAGCACCCGCTGAGATTCGTTCACCGGTACCACCCCCTCAGTCAGACCATCCACGGACATGCGTCACAGTACAGCGCAGAGGAGCGCACCGCCATGACCGGGCGAGGGATCGCGGACTTGCCGCTGTAGGCCGCGCGTCCGACCGCATGAGGGACGGAGGGAGCGAGGAGTGTCGGACTCGATCAGGCGAAGGCGCTCAGTGCCCGCCGGTATCGGCTGCTCTCGGCGCGGGTCGCGTCTGTGACGAGGAGGGCGTTGGAGCCGAGCTTGCGAGTGTGCTCCCCCTGGCAAGGGATGACGACGATCTTCGTGAGTCCTGCACGCCACGCCGGGATGAGCACGTCAAGGTCACGTCGCTCCGGCTCGTTCTCCAGTGAGGCTGGCTGTTGCCGGGAAGCCAACAATGCGTCCATCCCGTCCCGTTCCCATGACCGGTATGATTGATCGTCGAATACTTTCCGTCCGTGCTGATCTCCCCAGCTCGGGCCGACCATGGCGTGAAGGAGCGACTCGCGCTCCGGTGAACCGTCGGCAGTGCTGCGAAGCCGATCGAAGAGCCTTCGGTCGCTCTCCAGACCCGCGTGGGATGCGGCTCGTTCCCAGACGTCGCCCCAGTCCGCCTCCCACTGCGACCGAGTCGCGTCGTCGACTGTATTCACGGCGGATGCCGGTGTCGCCATCAGCGGCGGGGGAAGGTCCACCCCAGTCGGGCTGAGAGCATGCGCCTCGCGAAGCCAGAGCAGCTCCAGCAGCACGTGAGGTCGATCCTCGACCGTGATCACCATGTCGTGCGGCCACGGGTCGCCCGGGGTCGGCCGATCGGATCTCATTCGCTCAGTTCACCGGACATGCACCCCCACGTAAAGGAACATCCTCCAGGGAGGGTGCCTGGACTCCCGCTTCATCGTCGGCGGACGGCGGGCGGACTCGACCGACGGCGCCGACGATCGACGGGGAACTGCGGGGCTCGGTGGCTGGTCTTGACCCGCGGACGTGAGCGCTCGATAGGGTCTCACCATGACGACGCAGACAGTTCCTGACCGGACCCCGCTCGCGCGGAAGTCTCGGCGGATCAGCCGTACCGCTGTCCTGCTGGTGGGAGTCGTCCTCATCCCGATGGCGCTGACCGTCGCATTCAACAGTTACGGCGCGCTCACGGTGGACGGAGCGATCCGCATGGCGTTCGCGACCGTCGCGGGTCAGACGGTCGCGATCCTCAGCGCACTCGCCTGCCTCGTGCTCACCGTCAAGCGGCGCTACGCCTGGCCCGCCGTCGTGGCATTCGCGATCATCACGGCCTTGATCACCCTCGGGGCGCTCGGCACCATCGCTTCAGCCGGCGACACCCTGCTGAATCGCCTCGACATCATCGCCGACGTCGAGCGCCTGAACAACTGATGCCGCTAGTCAGCGAGCGAGCCGGGAGCGATCGCTCCACCGGCGGCTTCGCTGTAGCCGCGCGGTGAGCGCTCCTCGGGTCGCGCCATCCATTTGCGGAGGGTGTGGGATTCGAACCCAAATAGGTTCGATCTTGCTCGATCCGTCAGAGCCGAATAACCGCGGAATTCCGCGGATTCAGGCCCTTACCAGTGGGCTCCGGATCCCCAGCGATCCCGCGAGATCGTCGGGGGATGTGGGCAGGATGTGGGCACGGACTCCGGGCCCCATGATCGGGATGCGATGAGTGGTGACGTGCGGGACATGCCCGACCGATTCGGCGTCGCGAGCGCATCAGCGGAACTGTCGGCGACGGTTGAGAATGAGGCCATAGCGACGCTCGAAAAGTAGGCCACCCAGACAGATTGGGTGGGTGATCTCGGTGGAAGATTGGGCGTTGATCAGGCGGCTGGTCGCGGACGGCGTTCCGCAGCGTCAGGTCGCAAGAGACTTGGGCATCTCTCGAACGACGGTCGCGGCGGCGGTAGCGTCCGCGAAGCCGCCGAGATATCAGCGAAGGCCCCAGGAGACGTCGTTCTCACCGTTCGAAGCGCGGGTCCGGGCGCTGCTCGCGGAGCATCCAGACATGCCGGCCACAGTGATCGCGGAGCGCGTCGAGTGGACCGGGTCCATCACCTGGTTCCGGGAGAACGTGCGCCGGCTGCGACCAGAGCATCGCCCCGTCGATCCCGCCGATCGGTTGTCGTGGGCGGCGGGTGACGCGGTGCAGTGCGACCTGTGGTTCCCACCGCGGAAGATCCCGCTCGAGGACGGCAACGCTGTGCTGCTGCCGGTGCTGGTGATCGTCGCCGCGCACTCGCGGTTCCTCACCGCGCGGATGATCCCGACCCGCAGGACGGAGGATCTGCTGCTGGGGTCGTGGGAGCTGATCCAACAGCTCGGCCGGGTTCCGCGGCGGCTGATCTGGGACAACGAGCCTGGCATCGGGCAGAAGGGCAGGCTCGCGCGAGGCGTCGCCGCGTTCGCCGGCACCCTCGCCACCAAGGTCGTGCAGCTGCGACCCTACGACCCGGAATCGAAGGGGATCGTCGAGCGCCGCAACGGCTGGATGGAGACCTCATTCATGCCCGGCCGCTCCTTCACCTCGCCCGCGGACTTCAACACTCAGCTGGCCGACTGGCTCGAGAAGGCGAACGCCCGAGTGGTGCGGACGATCAAAGCGAGGCCGGTGGACCTGATCGAACACGACCGGTCGAGGATGCTGCCGTTGCCGCCGGTCCCGCTGCAGCTGGGCTGGCGGGAACGGGTGCGTCTGGGACGGGATTACTACGTGCGTCTTGATGCCGTTGATTACTCCGTCGACCCGGCAGCGATCGGTCGCCTCGTGGACGTGACCGCGGACCTTGACCGCGTCCGGGTGAGGCTGGACGGGCGGATCGTCGCCGACCACCCTCGGGTCTGGGCGCGCGGCAGCACGATCACCGATCCAACTCATCGGGAGACCGCCAAGAAACTGCGGCAACAGTTCCAGCAGCCCCGGGCGGTGGTTCCGGACGACCTCACCCGCGACCTGGCCGACTACGACCGGGCGTTCGGGATCACCGGGGTCGCGTGATGAGCGCCGGGAAGACGACTGAGTCGGTCAAGCAGATCACCTACCTCGCCGGCGCGCTCAAAGCGCCCCGGATCACCGAGGCCGCCAGTCGGATGGCCGACCAAGCCCGCGATGCCGGCTGGTCATTCGAGGACTACCTCGCCGCCGTGCTCGAGAGGGAGGTCTCCGCGCGGAATGCGTCTGGCGCCGAGCTGCGGATCAAAGCGGCCGGCTTCCCGGCCCGGAAGACGCTCGAGGACTTCGACTGGGACGCGCAGCCCACCGTCCGCCAACAAGTCGCAGCCCTCGCCTCCGGCGGGTTCCTCCTCGAAGCGCAGAACGTCGTGTTGCTCGGCCCACCCGGAACCGGGAAGACGCACCTGGCGACCGCGCTGGGGATCGTCGCCGCCCGGCATGGTCACCGGGTGTTGTTCGCCACCGCGACAGACTGGGCGACCCGGCTCACCGACGCGCACCGGCAGGGGAATCTGCCCCGTGAGCTCGCCAGGCTGCGCCGTTACGGGCTGATCATCGTCGACGAGGTCGGCTACCTTCCGTTCGAGCAGGACGCCGCCAACCTGTTCTTCCAACTCGTCTCGAGTCGCTACGAACACGCCTCGCTGATCCTCACCTCGAACCTGCCGTTCTCCGGCTGGGGCGGGGTCTTTGGAGACCAGGCCGTCGCCGCCGCGATGATCGACCGGATCGTTCACCACGCCGACGTCCTCACCCTCAAAGGCGCGAGCTACCGGCTTCGCGGTCGGGGCATTGACAGCCTCCCCAGCATCAAAACCCAGGATCCGGCAGACTGAGCAAACGACGAACTGGTGGCCTACTTTTCGCCCGTCGCATTGGCCCAGTTTTCAAGCGTCGTCGACAGGAACTCGCCACTTTGGCGGACAGACAATCCGTCCCCAGGTCTACACATCATCCGGACCGAGCCGGTCGTCGACAGTTCTGATCGAGGCGAGAACTGCGCGCAGCCCAGCCGCGGTTGGCGGACCGCCTGTCGTGCGGATGTGTCGGATGCTGTAGTGGCGTCAGTTCAGATAGTCCTCAAGCTCGGCCCGAGCAGCAGCCAGGTCGGCCGCCTCGCGTGACGCCGTTTCGTTGTCCATGATCGACCCCTCACCCGGTCTAGCACCCTGACCGCACCCGCGCGATCCCCGATGCTCACGAGCGAATTGAGCAGCACCTCGCACGCAACCCTCTGATCCGTAGACAGACGGCATGACCCCGCCTTTCTGCGCCGTACCGCGGATCTCGCGACGTAGTGCACACATGCGTGCACACATCCCGTTCGCGACATCCCGAGCAGCGACCTCGACCGTGGGTGACACACTGAAGACGGAGGGACTTGAACTCCGACGGACATGCACGCTCACGTTCTTCCTGGATCTGCTGCCTCGACCGCGGATGTCGGCGGCGCCCGAAAACACAACACTTGCGGCGGGCGGAATCGACCAGTTTTGCAGCGCCGCCGACAGCGGACCCGCAGAGTCCCGAGGTTCCGGAACCGTTGGCTCAGTCGGGCCTCTCTTCGCTCGCTCTCGAACCGGTTTCGATGCGGGCCCTACGTGGGCACGGACCAAGCCCCGTCGCGCATGCTGCATCACCGGGAGCCCTCGCGTCCGCTGAACGAGCCGGTCGTCCGCCATATGCCGGAACTAGCGAGTGCACCTCGTCATGGGTGATGGAGGACACGCGTTCCTCATTCAGCGAATCGCCATGAACGATAGGGGAATCGTCGTGAGATCCAAGCTGTTGCAATCGACCAGGGCGACGCTTCGAGCCTTCTTCGAGCCACGTACACTCGGAAGCGCCTCACACGTGTGAACCCGACCAAGCGACCGCTCTCGATTCCCTCGAACCGTGGAATGCGGCCCCCGGGCGCACGCCCGGCACGGTCACCGTCATGGAGATCGACCATGTGGCCTGCGTGAGGCAATTCCACGGCGCACCACCCCAAGCGTCGGACCAGGCGACGACCGCATACATCGTCTCGCTCATCGGAGGTTGGCGGACTGGGGCCGGCCGATCCCGAGTTTGCTTGCGATCCCCCACTCTCTCGCGAACGGCGGTGACAGCCAATGGCGCCTGCTACGGCTCGCAGCTGACCTTCCTCACGCCCGCCGCAGAGCCGGCTCGCTAGCGCGCGAAGACGCCGGCGAAGGCCGACTGCCGGCCATCCGGCGATGCGGGCGCGGATTGCGGGCCTTCCGCCGCGACTCGGCGGGGCGACCGGCCGCCGCGAGGTCGGCGGGCGGCTATCGGCCTTGCGCGGCCAGGTCGGCGGACCAGGGCAGGTCGGCACCCGCGCGCGACACCGTGATCGCGGCGGCGCCGACGGCGGTCTCGCCCAGGTCGCGCAGGTCGGCCGCCGAGATGCCCCCGTCGTGCATCGACGGGTAGTCGGCGATGAGCGAGGCCATGAAAGTATCACCCGCCCCGATCGTGTCGACGACGGCGACGGTCCGACCGGGAACCTCCACCGCGTGCCCGTCGGCCGCGAGCGCGGCGCCGTGCGCACCGCGCGTCAGCGCGACCAGGCGCGGACCGAGCGCGGCGATCGCGTCGAGCGCCTCGTGCACACCGGTATCGGGGTAGAGGTACTCGGCGTCCTCGTCCGAGAGCTTCACGACCGTCGCACGTCGCGCAAAGTCCTCGAACCGCGCGCGTGCGCGATCGCGCGCCCCGATCAGGGCCGGCCGGATGTTCGGATCGAACGTGACGATCTCGGCGTTCAGCCGATCGAGCTGCTCGAGCACCCGCGCATCGCCGGGGGTGAGGAACGCTGCGACCGAGCCCGTGTGGATCGTCCGCGGCCGCACGCCGAGGCGCGCCTCCGGTCCGATCCAGCGCACATCGAAGTCGTAGCGCGCCGAGCCGTCGGCGGTGATCTCCGCGTGCGCGGTCGATGTCGCATCGTCGACGAACGACTCGCCCAGCACCCACACCCCCGAGCGCTCGAGATGCCGCGTGATGACGCTCCCCCGGGCATCACGGCCGAGGTTGGTCAGCAGCGCGACGTCGACGCCGCGGCGACCCAGGCCGAGTGCGACATTGGCGGGCCCGCCCCCGGGCATCTCGGTCTTCGCACCGGCGCTCGAGGTGATGTCTACGACCGCCTCTCCGATGACGAGCACGTCGACGGCGGTCGTCGACGACGAGCCGGCGCCCCCGTCAGCGGCGGCTGCCGTCGGTGACGAGGGATCTGAGAGGAACTGGGGCATTCGGCGCCCTCCTGCGGTGTCGCTTGCGGTTGAGGAAAATGTCATGAGCGGTAGTGATGCTGGAAACCTCCGCGAGTCGCATGGGCATCTGTGGAAGCACCGCGGTGGTGGTCGATGCGTCAGAACGCCACGACGAGCGTGCGCGTGCTCGAGGACCGCGCGTACCCGTCGCCCGTGAACGTCACCTCATAGACGTGCAGCCCACGCTTCAGTCCCGCCAACGTCAGCACAACGGCTCCGCGATCATCCGAGGTGAGCGCGCGCCGAATCGAGGGCCGGCCGTTGTCGGTCAGCACGATCTCGCCCAGCGGTGCGCTGCCGTCACCCGCCCTGACGGCCACCGTGAGCTGCACCTCACCCCCACGCTTCACGAAGTGCCGCTCGAGGTCGATGCGAACGGTGGTCTTGGTGGGCGTGGCGATTGCCACCTCGTGTTCCTTGGTCGCGCTGATGTTGCCGGCGACGTCGACGGCGCGGTAGGCGACCCGGACCTTGTTCTTCCCGACATCGATGGGTGCGGAGTAAGGTGTCCACTCTTTCGGCTGCTGGCCGGGCTTGGCGATGATCGCGTACTCGATCGCAGCCACGCCCGACGTTGGATCCGTGGCGGTCAGCGTCACCTGCCTGGGTGTCGCAGTGCTCGTGGCAGCGACATCCGGTGGCGTCCTGTCCAGCTTTCCAGCCCATTCGACCACCCGGGATGTGTTCCCCGCGCGATCGGTCGCTCGGGCGGAGAGCGAGTGTTCGCCGTCGGCGGCGAAGGTGACCGGTTCCGCATACGGCGTGTACTCCGCCCCGTCGATCGAGACTTCGATGGTCGGCGCGCTGTCGAGGTCGTCGCGCGCGGTCGCGGCGACGGAGATCTCGCCCACGTACCAGCCGTCGCGTCCATCGGGGCTGTTCGGTTCCGGTTCGACGCCGACGGTGGGCGGCGTGGCATCTTCGGGCTCAGCGGGTGCATTGACGTCGTCGACGCTGATGTGACCCCATCCGCCGGTGGCGCGGTCTACGATCTCGAGGTAGAGCTCCTCGCCGACGTGCGCGGAGAGGTCGAGGCGTTTGCGCTGGTACTGCGCGCGCAAGCCCTCCTGTTCGTTGCCCGTCACCTTGGCGAGCACTGTGCCGTCGGATGCCCTGACCGCCGCGACATAGAGCTTGTCGGGATCGTATCCGCCAGCGGTCAGCAGGTCGATGATGCCGTCACCGCCGAGCGTGAAGGTCGTCGATCGGATGGCGCCCGTGGTCGCGTCGCCGACGGACTCATCGAATCCCCAGAGGTGGCAGCGGTCGCCGCTTCCCCAGGAGTTCGCCTGGCGGAACGGGCCGCCCCAGCCCCAGTCGTCCCGGTCGGTGACGGTGGCGTCGGTGAACGCATCCCCGTCGACGACGGTCCACCCGCTGAGGTCGCAGGTCGCGAAGTCGCCGTTCGGCAAGCCCTCCGCCGCCTCCGGGCGCGGAGCATCGAAGTGCGAGGGTACGACCTCTCCGAACGCGCCCTCGAGGTTCCAGATCTTCAGCGACTTCACCTTGACCGTGTCGTCGCCGACGATGCGCACGCCCACCGCGTCGGCGCGCGTCGGGTAGATCCGGCTGGTGAGCGACTTCGCACCGCCCACGTAGGCCTCGACGACGGATCGGTCGATGTAGGTGTGGATCGAGACCTTGCCGTTCGGGCCGACTTCGAATGCACCCTCGTGCACACCCTTGCGAGTGTCCGGGTCCAGCGAAGAGAAGGTCCGGTCGATGCCGATCGTGCCTGCGGATCGGTCGACCGTCAGGCTGGTGCGCTCGGTGCCGTCGGCGCTCCGCCGCACCTCGAGTCCCGCGACGGATTGACCGGGCGCGAGCTGCAGCTCCAGGTCGATCTCGAGCAGGTCCGTGAAGGCGTCGTGCTTCGTGTCCAGCATCGCGTTGGTCTTCGCGACGGTCTGGTTCTTGACATCGACGACCTTGTCGCCGCGAAGCGATGTGAGCTCCTCGATCGGCTGGATGCCGACATCGCCGCCGGGAAGCAGTCCGAGGCTCACCGGCAGACCCATCGAGTGGGCCCAGCCGGCCTGGTAGTGATCGCCCTCGCTGCGCCCGTCCTGCGTGATCGTGAACAGGATGGATCGACCGTCGGGGTCGACCATGCCGGATGGGCCGGTGAAGTGCTCACCGTAGTCCCACATTCGCGGCTCGTCGTGGTCGGGGATGAATGTCAGCGACTCACGGTCCCATTCGCCGACCCAGTAGTAGGTGTTCTTGGCGGTGTTCGGGTTGTACCCGTCGAACCAGGGGTTGATGACGAGAACGTGCTTCTCGACGCCGTCCACCGAGCCCACCGGCAGCAGCACGGGCAGCTCCCACACCTGGCCGGTCTTCGGGTACTTCACTGCGTCGCCGATGAACAGCGGGTTGTGGTACTCCCAGTTCACGAGGTCGCGCGAGGTGTAGAGGAGCGCCGTGCCGCCGACGCGAGTGGCGCCGTCGACGATGCCCGACCCGACGATCTGGTACCAGATCGGCTTGCCGTCATCTGCGGTCTCCTTCCACACGAACGGATCGCGGAACTGCCCGAACCACGGCTGCCCGACCGGCGAGTCGAGATCCGGCGCCTGCACGGTGACGGGCTCGGGCTCGAGGATCCAGTCGGTGAGGTCGGAGTCCTCCGCGTCGGCGGGCCAGGCGAGCCCGGTCGCCTGGTTCGGCACCGCCGCATCGTTGCCCGCCGTGTAGAAGAGCACCGGCTTTCCGTCCGCGTCCAGCGTCGCGCTTCCCGACCATACGCCGTCCGGCGTCACGGGCGGCGTCGGCGAGATCGCCTCAGGGAGGTCCTCCCAGTGCACCATGTCGTCGCTGACGGCATGGCCCCAGTGGATCTGGTGCCAGTACGGACCCTGAGGATTGTGCTGGTAGAAGATGTGGTATTTACCGTCGTAGTAGACGGGCGCGTGCGGTTCGTTCATCCAATGCTCGGCCGGCAGGAAGTGGTACTGGGGGCGATACCGGTCTCCGTCCAAGCGGGCGCGGTCGGGTTGGATGTCGGGCGCCGACAGCTCACCACCGGGATCCGCAGCCGCTGCGACGTCTTCGGCGTCCCAGGCGGCGTCGGTGACCGTGAGCTCGTCGATCGCTCCGTTCCACATGTTCGCGCGGAACGTGCCGTTGATGACTGCCGCATTGTTGTGCCGGCCGATCAGCAGAGGCTGGTTCACCGCGGGAAGGATGCGCGTGCCCTCGCCGATGTTCTCTTCGGCGACGAGATCGCCGTTGAGGTAGAGGCGCATGAACCCGGACGCGGCATCGTATGTCGCGGCGACATGGCTCCACTCGTAGGTCGGCAGCACTGCATCGCCGTCCGCTCGGATGGTGTGCCAGTCGACACCGTCGCCCAGCTCGAGGCCCCAGGCACCGTGGCGGTACATCCCGAGGAGATATCCCGTCTTCGCCTTCACATCGTGCTGGTTCACGATCGCGGACGCCTGACCGAGGTCGCCCCATTCATAGGAGCGAGGGGCGACCCATGCGCTGATGGAGAGGGTGCCGCTGGGGGTCAGCGACTCTGCGGGCGCGCGTTCGATATAGGTCGAGTAGCCGTCGAACAGGAGGGCTCCCCCGGCGACGCCCTTCGTCCACAGGGGATCGCTGTCGGGCTTGAATGCGGCGTCGTTGAAGACGTAGGCGACACGATCGGCGTCGGCTGCGCCTCCGTCGGCGACGGCGCCGGATGTCTCGTCGAACTTCCAGTGCATGGGCTCGTTGACGAGGGTGCGGATGCCGTCGACGTTGAGGTGGCCGGTGGTCGATTCGTCGACCAGCCTGAGACGGACAGTCTCGCCGCGGTGTTCGGTCACATCCAGGCTGAGTGCGTTGTACGGCTCGCCTGCCATTTCCAGCGAGGTTCGGGCGATCTCGGTGCCGCCGTCCTCGGACACGATCGCGATGTAGATGCCCGCGTCCGCCGTGCCGCCTGCGAGCAGCTCGATCCTGCCCTGCCCGCCGATGCGGAATCTCGAGGACTCGAGCGTCCCCACCGCCGCGTCGTCCTGCAGCGCGCCTCCCCACAGGTGGAAGCTGCCTTCCTGGCCGAACGACTCTCCGCCGGGCGTGGTGTCCGCCTCGGTGACATGCTCCGAGCTGAAGGCATCGCCCGTGGGGGTCCAGCCTTCGAGTGTGCCGGACTCGAAGCCGGGGTTGGCGAGCTCGTATCCGATGACCTCGACGGTGGTGTCGAACGCGTCGACGTTGATGTGGCCCCAGCCGCCTGTGGCGTTGTCGACGACCTCGAAGTAGAGATCCTGACCCAGCTGAGCGGACGCATCCCACCTCACCAGACTGTAGCTCTCCGAATCGGCGAAGCCGGTGTTGGTGGCGCGCATGAGCTCGGCGCCGTCGGACGCGCGGTGCAGCGCGACGTAGAGGTTGTCGCGGTCGTTGCCGCCGCCGATCAGGAATTCGATCGTGCCGGTGCCTGTGAGGGTGAAGGTCGAGGAGCGCAGGGTGCCTGTCGGCGCATCGCCGCCGGTGGCCGCGCCCCACAGGTGGTACGTGCCGTCGTGATTGAACGGGCCGCCCCATCCCCAGTCCGTGGCGTCGCTCACGTGGGCATCGGAGAACGCCTCGCCCGCGGTCGTCCAGCCGCTCAGATCGCCCGTCTCGAAGCCGGGATTGCGGATCTCGGCGATCGACTGCTCCGTGAAGGTCCTGAAGTCGTCGACGTTGATGTGCCCCCATCCTCCGGACGCCTTGTCGACCACCTCGAGGTAGAGAGTCTCGCCGATCTCTGCGGCGAGGTCCCAGACGACGCGGGTGAGCCGCTCCGAGTCGGCGAAGGCGGTGTTCGTCGCGCGTCGGATCTCGGCGCCGTCGGACGCGCGGTGGAGGGAGACGTAGAGGTTGTCGATGTCGTTGCCGCCGCCGATGAGGAAGCTGACCTCGCCGATGCCGCCCAGCGTGAACTCGCTGGAGCGGAGGACGCCGGTGGGTGCGTCGCCCCCCGCGGCCGCACCCCAGAGGTGGTACGTGCCGTCGGGGTTGAAGCAGCAGCCCCATCCCCAGTCGGTGGCATCTGAGACGTTGGCGTCGGTGAAGGCATCGCCCTCGACCGAGGTCCACCCGGTGAGGTCACCGGATTCGAAGCTGGGGTTGGCGATGGTGGTGTCCGCCGCCTGCGCGGCTGAGGGCACCGCGATCAGGGTGGCGGCGACGAGGGCTGCGGCCGCAGCCGCGGCGATCGCCCCCAGGCGTCCGGCGCGCGTGGTCATATCGGCATCTCCTTCGATGGCGGGGGTGTCGGTCAGTTGCCGGACGGCTGAGCGGCGCGCGCGTGTGTGCGCAGGTGGTCGAATCGGCCGTCGCTCACGCGGAGCTCTCCGTCGCCGCCCCACGACACCGGGATCGGGTCGGAGAGGGCGCCGACGAACGCGCCGGAGGCGTCCCGGTGGTGGAAGGCGAAGAGGAACCACTCTCCCGAGCGACTCTCGACCAGGCGTCCCGCGTAGAGCGATTCATCCGTCAGCCGGACTGCTCGGTCGATCGGCAGTGCGGCGTCCTGATCGTCGATCGCGACGGCCCAGACGCCGCCGCCGCCGTCTACTCGGCGCGCGGCGCTCAGCTCGCTGGCCAGGCAGCTGAAGATCAGCACCTGGCGCCCCTCGATCGTCGCGATCTGAGGGACTTCGAGCTGCCCGAAGCCGGCGCCGGGCGAGGAGAGGGGCGGCTGGACCTCCCACGTGTCGAGGTTGTCCGAGGTGGCGTGTCCGATGACGCCGCGGTTGTCTGCGTCACCGGTGTCGGCGCGGGCCGTGATGAGCATGTGCCATCCGCCTCCGTCGGCGTCGCGGTACACCCAGGGGTCTCGCCACGCTTCGTCGAACCAGTCGCCGCTGCCGAACTTCTCGTACCAGCGCGGGTCGGCTTCGGTGACCGCGCCCTCGCGCTTGGTCCACGTGTAGAGGTCGGGCGACGTCGCCGCGCCGACGCGCTGCACGACACCGGTCTCGGAACGCGATGTGCCCGTGTAGAAGAGGCGCCACAGGCCGTCGTCGTCGCGAACGACCGAACCGGTCCAGGTGGTGTAGTCGTCGAAGGCGGGCTCGTCCGAGACGATGAGCGCGTCGGCGACCTCCCGCCAGGTGCGCAGGTCGTCCGAGATCGCGTGGCCGATCGTCACGTGGAAGTGCCGCCGGTCAGGGTTCCCGAGTGCGCGGGATGCCTTGAGATAGAAGACGTGGTAGTCGGTGCCGTCGTCTGCGAACCACATGTCCCAGGTCCAGACGTCGGGAAGAGTGAATGTCATCAGCCTTTTACTCCTGAGGATGCGATCGAGTTGATGAAGGATTTCTGGAATGCGATGAAGAGCACGACGACGGGGATCGTGATGAGCGATGAGTACGCCATCACCTGACCCCACGAGACGTTGAGCTGGAAGAAGTACTGGAGTCCGACCATTACCGGCCGCAGCTGCTCGCTCTGGACGACCATCAGGGGCCAGAGGTAGGAGTTCCAGGCCGGCAGGAATGTCAGGATCGCGACGGTTGCGATGGCGGGCCCGGAGAGCGGCATGACGATGCGGCGATAGATGCTGAACCAGCCCGCTCCATCCACCCGGGCCGCCTCGTCGAGCTCCTTCGGGATCGACGAGAAGTACTGGTAGAAGAGGTAGACCGAGAACGCGTTCGCGATGAACGGGACGATCTGCACCTGATAGGTGTTCAGCCATCCTGTCGTCAGCGCCAGGCTGAAGCCGTCGGCCTCGAGGGTCGGCAGCTGGTCGACCCACCACAGCAGCGGTAGGGCGAGCGTCTCGAACGGGACGATCAGCGTCGCGAGGATCAGGGTCAGCACCAGCCCGCGTCCGCGCCACCGGAGCCGGGCCAGCGCGAACGCGGCCATGCTGTTGATGACGATGCCGAGCACGACGGTGAGCACCGAGATGACGACGGAGTTCGCGAGGAACTGCCAGAACGGGACTCGGTCGAAGACGCCCTCGTAGTTGTCCAGGGTGACGTCTCCGACCGGAGCGAAGGCGCGCCACGACCCCAGATCGGCGAAGATCTGCAGGTCGGGCTTGAACGACGAGACGACCATGAAGACGATGGGCAGCGCGAAGAAGAGCACCAGGATGCTGCGCACCAGGGTGATTCCGACGGCGCGCCCGCGGCCCGGGCGTGCGGAGCGCCGCTCGGCGCGCGAGGTCCCGGGGAGGACGAGTCGTTGGGTGGCGGACATAGCGGTCAGCTCCTTTCGCGGGTGAGGTAGCGCTGGATGCCGGAGACGATCAGCACCATGACGAAGAAGACGAGCGAGATCGCTGACGCGAGCCCGGTCTGCAGCTGCTGATAGCCGGTGCGCACCGCCTGGTAGACGACCGTGGTCGTGCTGTCGAGGGGTCCGCCCTGGGTCATGACGGCGATCTGCGTGAAGAGGCTGAAGGCGGCGATCGTGATGGTGACGAGGATGAGTGTCGCCGTCTGCCTGAGCCCCGGCCATGTCACGTAGATGAACTGCTGCCACTTGGACGCGCCATCGATCTCGGAGGCCTCGTAGAGCTCGGCGGCGATCGTCTGCAGGCCTGCGAGCCAGATCACCATATGGAAGGCCACGCCCTGCCAGATCGACATGAACATGATGGCCGGCATCGCCCAGGCGGGGTCGTTCAGCCAGTCGATCGGGGTGTAGGCGCCGAACGTCACCGACGCGAGCACCTGATTGATCAGGCCGTCCTTCTCGAACATGAAGCGCCACAGAAGTGACACCACGACCATAGAGGTGACCACGGGGAGGAAATACACCGTGCGGAAGAAGTTGGTGCCGCGGACTTTGGCGTTCACGAGCAGCGCGAGGAGCAGGGCGAAGCCTGCCTGCACCGGGACGACGACGATCGCGAAGTAGAAGGTGTTGCGGACGGACGCCCAGAACACCGGGTCGGTGAAGAGATAGGCGAAGTTCTCGAGTCCGATGAACTGGCCGGGCCGCGGCGAGATGAGGCGCGTATCGGTGAAGGCGAGACCGAATGCCAAGAGGATCGGAATGATCAGGAAGACGAAGAAGAGCATGATCGCCGGGCTGATCATCCAGGCGGCAGCAGTGCGCTCACCGCGGAGGGAAGCGGATCGCCTGCGTCGTGCCGGCGGGTCCGGGGGGAGGTCGACCGCCTCTGCGCGGCCGGCGTCGAAAGTTCTGAAGGTCGTCATGATGCACTCCTGTGAGTCCGGAGGGTGCGGCGCACGGGCGCGCCGCACCCCCCGGATCAGTCACGTTCCCGGATCAGAACGTGTAGCCGCCGTTCTGCTGGATGTCGCGGTCGATGTCGGCGACCGCCTTGTCGAGGATCGACTGCGGGTCACCGGCGGCGAGGATGTCCTGGGTGGCCTTCTGGAACACCGACGAGATGTACGGGTAGGCCGCCGTCTCGGGCCGCACCACCGCGAACTGGTTGGCGAGCTCGAGGTAGATGCGGCTCTCGCCGCCCTCGGCGAATGCCGGGATCTCGGCGGCCGCATCGAGCGTCGCAGGGATCAGGCCGATCGCCTCGGCGTAGTCGACGAAGTACTTCGTGTCGTGGGCGAACTCGAGGTACGCACGAGCACCGTCCACCTCGTCGCAGCCGCTGGTGAGACCCCACTGCCACGAACCTGCGCCGATCGTCGGGCCGTTGCCGAAGTCCGGCGGCGGCAGGACGACCGCATCGTCGAAGGCGCCGCGGACCGTGGCATCCGCCCAGTTTCCGGTGTACAGGATGCCGCTCGTGCCGTTGACGAAGTCGGCGGTGGCGTCCTCACCCGAGGTCTGCGCCATGTAGCCGTCCTCGATGAGGCCGCGGAACCACTCCGCCCACTCGAGAGCCTCGGGTCCGTTCAGTGCGCCGTCCGCGGTCTCGAATGTCGAGCGGTCGATGAGGTCGCCGCCGAAGCTCTGCAGGAGGGGCGAGTAGGCGTAGGGGATCCACTCGCCTCCGCCACCGGTGCCGAAGTCGACCGCATAGTCGAACGTGCCGAGTGCGTCGATCTTGGCCAGGGCGTCGTTGAACTCGTCGCCCGTCCACGGGTCGTCGACGGTCGGGACGCGCACGCCGGCGGCGTCGAGGGTCGACTGCCGGCTGAACATCGCGAGCGCGACATCGAAGAAGCCGTACGAATAGACCTCGCCGTCGATCTTGCCGAGCGTGCCCGGGAGCTGGCCCTCGTAGGTGTCGTCGGGCAGTCCGAGAGGCTGGATGTATCCGGCCCACGCCCAGTTGGCCACGTTCGGGCCGTCGATGTCGACGATGCAGGGGAGGCTGTCGGATGTCGCGGCGGCGACCACCGCGTCGTTGTAGGCATCCTGCGGGAAGTCGGTGACCTTGACGACGTAGTCGTCCTGGCTCGCATTGAAGTCGTCGACGATGGTGTTGATGACTCCGAGCTCGGCTTCGTTGCCGCCGGCGTGGGTCCACAGATCGATGGTGGTCGCGCCATCGGGCGATTCGCCGGCGCCGCCGGCGGC
Organism: Microbacterium sp. BK668; assembly: GCF_004362195.1. Lineage (NCBI taxonomy): Bacteria > Bacillati > Actinomycetota > Actinomycetes > Micrococcales > Microbacteriaceae > Microbacterium > Microbacterium sp. BK668. The sequence goes on along the minus strand of NZ_SNWG01000001.1, from coordinate 1,108,067 downwards.
GCAGCCTGCTGTTGCCACGACCGCGAGGGTCGTTAGGCTAGCCGCAACGATGCGGCCGATTGTTCGGGACACGGATTCTCCTGTTCGAGTGGTGATGTGTTCTTGCGGTTCATCGACGGATCAGGCGTTGCCGCGCCTGTCAGCCGGTTGGCGCCGCTCTCCCGGGCTCGAATCCTGGGAGGGTGGCGCTACCGAGTGCCTGTGGATGACCGGCCCTCGGAGTCTCGTGTGCGGTGCGGGGCCCGCCGGTGCCGACTCAGAGATGAGATCGAACAGCCGCTCGGTCGCCCAGGCCCCCATCTCGTAGTGAGGCAGCTCGATGGTCGTGAGGCTCGGCGCGATGCCGTCCGCGATGAAGTCCTGATTGTCGAAGCCGACGATCGAGACGTCCCTGGGGATGCGCACGCCCAGCTCGTACGCGGCGCGGTAGACCCCCATCGCGACGCGATCGTTGAAGCAGAAGATTCCAGTCGGGCGCTCATAACCGCCCAGCAGCCGGAGACCCGCGTGGTATCCGCCCTCGGCGCCGCTCTCGGCGGTGAGCACCATGACGTCGGCGTCGGCGGCTGCGGAAGCCTCGACGGCGCGCAGGAAGCCGCGCTCTCTGCCGACGGCCGCGGCGACAGGGTCTTCGTCGTTGATGAAGGCGATCCGACGATGTCCCGCGGTCAACAGGACAGCCGCGGCATCCTCTCCCCCGGCGAGCTCGTCCGGCGTCACCCACGGCACGCGCTCGTCGGCGCATGTCGCGTTGACGACCACGGTCGGAACCGCACGCAGCGCCGCGGGCAGCTCGACCTCGCGGTGGTACATCGAGGCGTACAGCACGCCGTCCACCTGGCGCCTCAGCAGCTCGTCGATCTCACGGGCCTCGACGTCGCGCCGATACCCGGTGTTGACGACGAACACGACGGAGTCCCGCCGCAGCGCGACATCCTGAGCTCCCAGGATGATCTTCCCGGCGAACGGCGTCGTGGCGATCTCGTCGCCGATGATGGCGATCGTGTTCGACCGCTGCGTCCGCAGCGAGCGAGCGAGCGCGTTCGGTGCGTAGCCGAGCTTGTCGGCCGCGGCGAAGACGCGCGCACGGGTGTCGGAGCTGATGCGCTTCCCGGGCACCTCGTTGAGGACGTGCGAGACCGTCGTGGTCGAGACCCCGACCGCCGCCGCGACATCCTTGATCGTCGCCCTGCCTCGCGCCATTGCTTGCCCAATCGTTTATCCAGCCCCTTCATGATGCAGGATAAACGATTGGGCGTCAAGTGTTCGTTGCGAAATCCTCGGAACGCACCGGGGGCGGCGGGAGACGAGCGCCGCGAATTCGGTGCGTCCGGGCGCGAGCGCGCGGCTCGCGGCCGTCACGCCAGGGCGAAGACTTCCACGGCACCTCCGTCGGCCCGGATGCTGAGAGGGGCGTCGCCGAGGCCCGTCGCCAGGCCGAGCAGTCCGCCGGCCGATGAGACCTCGGGAACGGGGCCATCCACCACGATCCGCACGTCTCCTTCGACGGGGGCCGTCGAAGCAGTCCCGCCTGGAGCAGTCTGCACGGTCACCGTCGACTGCTCCCACGTAGTCGAGATCTCAGTCGCACCCGGGCCGATCAGGAGCCGCCCGCCGTCCCCGCTCGACCAGACGATGTCGGCAGCCGTCGACTCGACCTCTCCGGCTGACATCGGGTCTCGGCGATGCGCGTCGAGATCGGGATGCACCGAGGCGACCAGTCGACCGCCCGCCACCGAGAGAAGGTAGGGCACGCTGTGCGCTCCGGCCCACCCGTCGTCGGGGTCCTGGATGCCCCGCATCCAGAAGAGCAGGCACGGGCGGCCTTCGGAGTCGATGAAGAGCGAGGGGGCGTAGAAGCTGTCCCCGTAGGTGAGCCGCCCCCACGTCTCGGCGTGGAACTCACCCTCGGAGTAGCTGCCGACGGCGTAGCCGGCGTAGTGCAGCGCGGCGTGGTCCCAGACGGATGAGACCATTACGGCGCGATCGCCGATGGTGAAGATCTGGGGGCACTCCAACAGCGCGCCCATCCAGACAGGGTCCGTCTCCCGCGTCGACCGCTGCAGCGCGATGCCGTCGTATCGCCAGTTCTGCAGGTCGTCGGACGCATACGACAGGGCCGCGGCCGTCCCATCCCTCAGCGCAGCGCCGAGGAACATGCGCCACCCTGGGCACGAGCCGAGCCTTCGAAGGCCACCGTGGCCCGCGATCCATTTCATTTCAAGGGCTCGCGGCATGCGCGATCAGCGGAGGGTGTGGGATTCGAACCCACGGGACATTGCTGCCCACTGGTTTTCAAGACCAGGTCCATCGGCCGCTCGGACAACCCTCCCGACGGCTGCCGAGGCATCCGTCGAACGGCGTCGAGTCTATCCGGTCGATCGGGGCCGACGATCGCGGCCGGGTCGCGCGGTGACAGCGGACTCCACGTGGTCGATCGCGCCCGACGCGCCGCGCTCGGCACGCAGCGTCTCGCCGAGCGAAGCCGCGCGCTCGCGCATCGCGCCGTCGCGCAGCATCCGTTCCAGGGCGGCGCTCAGCCGGTCGGCGTCCAGGCGCTTCCGCGGAAGCGGCGCCGGCGACGCGCCCAGCGCCTCGGCGCGCCGGCCCCAGAACAACTGGTCCGCGCCGAACGGGACGATCAGGGTGGGCACGCCGGCGGCGAGCGCGGCTCCGGTCGTCCCGGCGCCACCATGGTGGATGGTCGCGGCCATGCGCGGAAAGAGCCAGGAGTGCGGGACGGATGCCGCGACGTGCACCCTCTCGCTCGATTCCCCACCAGCGAGACCGCCCCAGCCTGTCAACAGGACGGCACGCACCCCGACCCGCTCGACCGCGTCGACGACGGCCTCGAAGAGCCGCGCCGAGTCGTCGGCGGTCATGCTGCCGAAGCCGAAGCTCACGATCGGGTCGGATGCCGAGACGAACTCGCGCAGATCGGACGGGACCGCCTCATCGCTCGGAGCGGCAAGCCGCCAGTACCCCGTCGCGATGCGCGTCGTGCGCGCGTCGGAGCGGACGGGGACGACGGCGGGGCTGAAGCCGTAGAGGATCGACGGGAGCGGAGCGCGGGACCGCCGCGGAAGCCCGAGAGCCTCGCGCGCGGCCTTCTCGGGTGCCCGCGTCAGCAGAGCGGTGCCGGCGCCGGTGAGCGCATGAGAGAGTCGGCGGCCGAGGGGCCCGAGGCGGTCGAGCTGCGGGGCGAGGGCGCCCGGGTACGACCAGCTCGGCGCCTCGAGAGGCTGCAGATGCGCGCGAAGCAGCGGCACTCCGAGCGCCTCGGCGACGGGGCCCGCCGTGGCGAGCCCGCCGATCCCGGCGACGAGGACGTCGGATCCGTCTGCGAGCTCCCGAACCTCCCTCGCCCAGACTCGGCTCAGCTCGGTGACGTGACGGCTCATCTGCCGCAGCGAGACCTGGTCGGACCGGGCGGCGATCGCCGCGCGGTCGACCCCGCGAAGTGGCGTATACCGCACCCCGGCCGCGGAGAACTCGCTCTCGTAGTCCTCCGGCGCGGCGGCGCGCACGGTGTGGCCGCGAGACACGGCCTCTCTGGCCAGAGCCAGGTACGGCTCGACGCCGCCTCGGGTGTCGTTGGCGACGAAGGTCACATCCACGCCGACGATTATGTGCAGTGACTGCAGATAAGTCGAGCCGAGCGGGCGGACTCCCGAGGTCGAGATGCGCACCCGCGCCCGTCACGCGAGCGAGTCGAGGATCTCCCGCAGCAGCCCGTCGGTCGTCAGAGGGGAGATGATCGCGACGCGCAGCACCGGCTCCCCCGCGTGCGAGCTCGGCACGACGAACGCCTTCTGCTCCCCGAGGAGGCCGTCGGACCACGCCTGGTAGTCACTCGCACTCCAGCCGTCGCGCCGGAACACCACGACGGACAGATCCGGCTCCCGCACGAGCGAGAGTCCGGGCCGACGCCGGATCTCCTCGGCGAGACGGCCGGCCTTGGCCACAGCATCCTCGATCGCCACGCGGTAGTGCTCGGTGCCGTGCACCGCGAGCGAGAACCACAGCGGCAGCCCGCGCGCCCGGCGGGTGAGCTGGATGCCGAGGTCGGACGGGTTCCAGTCGGCCGACTCGGTCAGCGTGTCGAGGTACTCGGCCTTCTGCGTGTGCGCGGCGAGCGCTGCCCCCGGTCGCCGGTAGATGAGGGCGCACGCGTCGAAGGGCGCGAAGAGCCATTTGTGCGGGTCGACGATGAGCGAGTCGGCTCGTTCCACCCCGGCGAAGAGGTGGCGCGTGCTGGGCGCGAGCATGGCGGCGAGCCCGTAGGCGCCGTCGACGTGCAGCCAGACGTCGGCGTCGGCCGCCGCCTGGGCGATCGCCGCGATGTCGTCGACGATCCCGAAGTTGGTCGTGCCCGCGGTCGCCACGATGGCGAAGACCGAATCGCGTCGCCCTTCGAGGGCCTCGGCCACGGCGATGCCGGTGAGGCGACCGCGTTCGTCGACGCGAGCCTTGACCACGTCGACATCCATCACCGCGGCCGCCGACGCGATCGAGGAGTGCGCCTCAGCGCTGCACACGACTGCCCACCGCTCCGGCATGGGCCGCCCCTCCGCGCGGTACCGGCGACGCGCGGCGTCCCGGGCGGTGACGAGGGCCGAGAGATTGCCCACCGTTCCGCCCTGCACGAACACGCCCCCGGCGCCCGGCGGCAGGCCGAACTCATCGGCGAGCCAGCGCAGGACCTCGTTCTCGGCGAAGACGGCGCCGGCACCCTCCATCCACGAGCCGCCATAGATCGCGGATGCCGACACCACGAGATCGAAGGCCAGTGCGGCCTTCGTCGGGGCCGAGGGGATGAACGAGAGGTACCCCGGATGGTCGGTGGACAGGCAGGAGGGTGCGAGCACGTGCTCGAACACGCCGAGCGCGCGCCGCGCGCCGATGCCGTCCCGACTGATCGACCGTCCGGCCAGCCGGGCGAGCTCGGAAGGAGCCATCGGCCGGTCGAGCGGGACCTCGGTGAACAGCGCGCGTCGTCGCGCGTAGTCGATCACCTCGTCGACAATCGCAGTCGTCGAGGGCGAGACGGCGTGCATCGCGGCCGCGGCCTGTCGTTCGGCCTCGGCGGGCGTTGCGGCCGCAGCGTGTCGCGCCGCCTCGGCGGGCGTCGCGGGGCGGTCGTCATCCGCCGCCTCCGGCTCGAAGGTGGCGGCAGCGACTGCCGTCGAAGAGATCGCCATGCCGATCCCCTTTCGTCTGCTTGTAACGTGCGTTAGATTTCTCGTACAGAGTAGTCATTCTGTACCTGCTGTTTCAAAGGAGAACACATGCGCCCCTCTGCCCTCCGCGCGAGCGCGATCGCCGTCACCGCGGCGCTCCTGCTCGCCCCCGCGGCATCCGCGACCGCCGCACCCCCCGCGGCCCCCGCGGCCAAGAAGACGAACCCGCACGCCGTGCTCATCGGTGGCAACCTCAAGGAGAACGCCGAGATCCTGCGTTCGATCGTGGACCTCGCCGACCCCGACGGCAGCGGGCCGCTGAAGGCGCGCATCGCGATCGTGACCGCCGCCGCGTCCGCCGCGCGCAACGCCATCGACGCCGGCGACCCGAGCAAGAACAACGCCGCGGCCAACGGCCTCTACTACTCCGCGCTCTTCCAGAGCTACGGCGCCGACACCTATGCGGTGCCCATCGACACGGGCGTCAACTTCCCCGGCGACACCTACACCCCCGCCAACGCCTTCGATGCGGGTGTCAGCGCCGAGATCGCGGCATCCACCGGCGTCTTCTTCGGCGGCGGCGACCAGATGCGCTATGTGCGCACCCTCTTCGAATGCGCGGACGCGGAGCTCGAGGCGTTCACGGACTGCAGCGACACACCCGCCATGGCCGCGATCCGCGAGGTCGCCTCACGCGGCGTCGTGTCGGGCGTCAGCGCCGGCCTCACCATCCAGCAGGGGCCCGACATGATCACCGGCGGCGAGTCATACGAGGCGTGGCGCGACGGCGCGACCCCCGGATACCTCGACGATGCCCGCGCGCTCGGGTATCTCCCGTACGGAGGGTTCGGGTTCGTCGGCGGCGTGCTCATCGACAGCCACTTCACGACGTGGGGCCGCGAGGGCCGGGCGGCCAAGCTCGCGCTCGAGACGGGGCATCCGTTCGTCCTCGGCATCGACGAGACGACCGCCGTCGTCCTGGACCGCGTCACCGGCAAGGGGCAGGTCATCGGCGAGCACGGTGCGTCGATCCTCGACGTCTCCCACGCGACGGCGACCGAGAACGGCGTCACGGGCGTGCGGTGGAGCTACGCCACGGCCGGCGACCGCATCACCCTCGGCGACGGGGTGGGCGTCCAGAGGGCGAAGGATGCCTCGCCCCTCAAGCCCCGCGGAGCCTCTGCGGCGCCCCGCGAGGACGTGTGGGACTCGCTTGACGGAGCGGGCGGCGTGTACACGCTGCGCGACCTCGCGCGGGAGGTCGTCGGCTCGTCGTCGCGCACCGGCTACGGGGTGAGCTTGGAGACCGGTCCGCAGTTCGCGACCACCCTCACGCGGGACGAGGCGACCGCGGCCTGGACGACCCGCGCGGGCGCGATCTCGTTCTCGAACCTGCGGATGGACATCTCGACCGTCGGCTGACCCCTCCGGTCCGACCAGCGCCCGGCCCCGCATCGCGGAGCCGGGCGCTGTCGTCGCTTCCCCGCCCCAGCACTCCCCCTCGTCCGCCTGGTCCGCTCCCATCCCCCCGCCTGGTCCGCTCTCATCCGCGAGTCGAGCCTCCGTGCACGCGTCGAGCCCCGGCGGGACTCGAGTTGACGACGAAGGCTCGACTCAGGGCCTCCGGGACTCGAGTCGACGTTCCACGCTCGGCTCAGGGCCTCCGGGACTCCCCTCGACGCCGGAGGCTCGACTCGACGCATCCAGGACTCGCCTCGACGCCGGAGGCTCAACTCGCCGCATCCAGCGATCGAGGCGGCGAGACATCCCTCCCGTCTCGGGACAGGCGATCGGATGAAGACAGGCGGATGCCGCGGCTCGGCGCCTGGTGCGATCGGATCGCCTGCGTCGGGCCGCCGCATCACCGCCGCACCCTGCGGTCAGTACAGGCCGAGGTCTCCGGCGACGCGGTCGGCGCGCGCCATCCGGTCGACCGCCGCATCGCCGAGGCGGTCGAAACAGCCGGCGACGACGGCTTCGATGAGCGCCATGACTGGCGTGAGCGCGTCGAACGGCGAGGGCGCTCCCGTCTCGCTCGAGAGCACGACGTCGGCCTCGGAGGAGATGGGCGAGAGCCAGCTGTCGGTGAAGAGGACGATGGAGGCGTGCCGCGCGCGGCCGACGCGCGCGAGGCGCTGCGTGTGGTCCTCGTAGCGGCGGTAGTCGAAGAGGATGAGCACGTCGCGGCGTCCGAGGTCTTCGACGAGCGCGGCCCGTGCCGACGGCTCTTCGGGGAGCATGCGCACGCGCGGTCGCAGCTGCTCGAGATGCAGCGCGAGGATCTGCCCGAGCAGGCCGCTGTAGCGCCCGCCCGCGATGAGGACCGAGCCGGATGCTGTGGAGATGAGCTCGACGCACCGGTCGAGGTCGTGGGTGCTGACCTCGTCGAACGTGCGCTGCAGCGTCGCGACCGAGATGGCGGCGGCGCGATCGCGCAGCGACTGCGTGGAGTCGTCGCGCGGCGGGCGGGTCTGATGGATGCGCAGGGGCGACGCCGACCGCTCGTCGAGGTCGCGCCGCAGGGCCTCCTGGAAGTCGGGGAAGCCCTTGTAGCCCAGTCGCTGCACGAACCGCAGGACGGTGGGGCCGCTGACGCCCGCGCGCTCCGCGAGGCGGGCGACGGTCTCGAAGCCGGCCGACGGGTAGGCGGCGAGGAGGACGCGCGCGACCCTCCGCTCGGCGGGCGAGCAGTCGCCCATGCCGCGGCGGATCGACTCCGCGATGCCGGCCTCGGCCATCTCGAGCACCTCCGACCTCGACAGTAGCGCGCTCACCCGGCGGCGATGCGCACGACCAGGCCCGCCAGCAGAGCCACCCGCTCAGGCACGCTGGCGAGGTCGAGCCACTCCGTCTCGGCGTGGTCGTCGCCGCCGATCGGACCCAGCCCGTCGAGCACGGGCACGCCGGTGGCGGCGACGAAGTTCGCGTCCGAGACGCCGCCGGTGGCGGCCCCCGCGACCGGGACGCCGAGCTCGGCGCCCACGGCGGCGGCTTTCGCGAAGAGGGCGTCGGTCGACCGGGGCTCGAGCGGCGGGCAGACGGCCATGCGCTCCGCGACGGCCGAGACGCCGTCGATGACGGTGGCGGCGGCGCGCGCCTCGATCGACGCGAGAGCCCAGTCCAGGTCGGCGAGCGTGGCCGCGCGCACCTCGCCGAACAACTGCGCCGACGCGGGCACGACGTTCGTCCGCTCCCCCGCGTTGACGACCCCGATGTTCACGGTGAGCCCGGGTCGCGCGCCGCTCAGACCCTGCACGTCCAGCAGCAGGTGCGCGGCCTCGACGGCGGCGTTTCGGCCCCGGTGCGGTTCGACGCCGGAGTGCGCGGCCCGACCGCGCACGTCGATGCGGATGTCGGCGACGCCCTTGCGCGCCGTCACGAGGTCGCCGTTCTCTCGCGCGCACTCGAGGCAGAGCGCCGCATCCATCCCCCGCGCGAGATCGGCGAGGATGGCCCCGGAAGCCGGTGAGCCGACCTCCTCGTCCGGGCTGAAGGCGATGACGATCTCGCCGAAGTCCGAGAACCCCGCCTCGACGAGCACGCGCACGGCGTGGAGCGCGGCGACCGCACCGCCCTTGTCGTCGCAGACGCCCGGGCCGAAGGCGCGACTCCCGTCCTCGCGGTACGGCCGTGCGGCGGCCGTACCGTCGGCGAAGACGGTGTCGAGGTGGGCGAACAGGAGGATGCGTCGGCTGCCGCGGCCCCGCAGGCGCCCGAGCACGACATCGCCGAAACGCTCCGAGCCGATCCGCGGGGTCGGGACTCGCTCGACCTCGCACCCCAGTGCGGTGAGGCGTTCGGTGCACCACCCGCCCGCGGCATCCACTCCCCGCGGGGAATGCGACCCCGAGTCGATCGAGACCAGCTCGGCGAGCTCGGCGCGGAAGGCCGGCAGGAGGGCCTCCGCGCGGGCACGCAGGGCCGCCGCCGTCGGTGCGACGACGGCGCCCGGCACGCCGGGCACTACAGCACCTTGGCGAGGAACGCCTGGGTGCGGGCCTCGCGGGGGTTGACGAGCACGTCGGAGGGCCGGCCCTGCTCGACGACCACGCCGCCGTCCATGAAGACCGCGACGTCGCCGACCTCGCGCGCGAAGCCGATCTCGTGGGTGACCACGATCATGGTCATGCCGGATGCCGCGAGGTCGCGCATGACGTCGAGGACGTCGCCGACGAGCTCGGGGTCCAGCGCCGACGTCGGCTCGTCGAAGAGCATGACCTCGGGGTCCATCGCGAGCGCCCGCGCGATCGCGATGCGCTGCTGCTGGCCGCCGGACAGGGCGCTCGGGTAGCTGGCCGCCTTGTCGGCGAGCCCGACGCGGTCGAGCAGCTGCATGGCGCGCTCCCGCGCAGCCGCGCGGGAGGTGCCGAGCACCTGGACCGGTGCCTCGATCACGTTCTCGAGGGCCGTCATGTGCGGGAACAGGTTGAACCGCTGGAAGACCATGCCCACGCCGCGGCGCTGACGCGCGACATCCTTCTCGCGCAGCTCGTAGAGCTTTCCATTGCGCTCTTCGTATCCGACCGTTCGGCCGGCGACGCGGATCATTCCGGCGTCGATCTTCTCGAGGTGGTTGATGCAGCGCAGGAACGTGGACTTGCCCGAGCCGGAGGGGCCGAGGAGGCACGCGACCTGGCCGCGCTCGACCTGCAGGGTGATGCCCTTGAGCACCTCGAGCGACCCGAAGCGCTTGTAGACGTCGCGGGCGTCGATGATGGCCGACGTCGCGGTGGGGGCGGCCCCGTCGGACAGGGCGGGTTCGGTGGGGAGCATGGTGGTCACTTCTTTCCGCCCTTCCAGCTGCGGAGCAGTCGGAGGGCGCCGTTCTCCCGCGCCCCGGCCACACCGCGCCCGAAGCGGCGCTCGAGCCATGCCTGGGGGACGGCGAGGATGCTGGTGAGCACGAGGTACCAGATCGCGGCGACGATGAGGAGGGGGATGATCTTGAAGTTCTGCGCGTAGGCGGCCTGCAGATTCGACATGAGGTCGCGGCCCGCGATGACCGAGACGAGCGCGGTCGTCTTCAGCATCGTGATGACCTCGTTGCCCATCGGCGGGACGATCACGCGCATGGCCTGCGGCAGGACGATACGGCGCATGGTCCGCCCGGGCGTCATGCCCAGGGAGTGCGCCGCCTCGGTCTGACCGTGGTCGACCGACACGATGCCTGCGCGGACGATCTCGGAGGCGTAGGCCATCTCGTTGAGACCGAGCGCGAGCAGCGCCGCGACGGTCGCCGGGATGAGGTCGCTCGTCGAGACCGACCAGAATTCGACGCTGGTGAACGGGATGCCGATCACGAGCTTGGGGAGGAAGGCGCCGATGAAGCCCCAGAAGATGAGCTGCAGCAGCACGGGCGTTCCGCGGAAGATCCAGACGAACAGCCCGCTCACGACCCGCATCACCGGGTTCGGCGACAGGCGCATGATCGCCACGACGACTCCGCCGCTGAGGCCGATCGCCATCGCCGCGATCGTCAGGTAGATGGTGGTCGCGAGGCCCTGCAGGGTGAGCGGCGCGAAGAGGTACTCGCCGACCGTCGGCCAGTCGATGTTGGGGTTCTGTGCGAACCCGAGGACAAGGGCGGCGGCGAGGAGTCCGACGACGATCCCCGACACCCACCGCCAGGGGTGGCGCAGGGGAACGGCGGTGATGGGTGCGGGTCGACGCTCGGACGAGGCGTCCGTGGAGGCGCCGGCGGCGAGCTGCGGCGACGATGCGGCCATGATGCTCCTCGGTGGGGCGGGCTGGATGCCCGCAGCGGAGATTATGCGACCCGGTGCGGCCGGCGGAGGGGTGCCGGCCGCACCGGGGTCCGGGGGGTTCCGGTCAGGACTTGGCGCCGTCGATCGTGGCCTCGTCGATGCCGATGCCGGCGACGCCGAACTCGTCGAGGATCTTGGTGTACGTCCCGTCGTCCATGAGCGACTGGAGTGCCGCCTGGATGGCCTTCGCGAACTCCTCGTTCTCCTTGAGCACGCCGATCCCGTTCAGGGTCGCGTCGTAGCCGTTGGGCGCGGTCTCGTCCTCGACGACCTCGAACGTCTTGCCGTCGTTCGTCGTCTTGGCGACGTAGCCGGCGCTCGGCTTCGTCAGCAGCGACGCGACGGCCTTGCCCGCCGTGATGGCGAGCTGGGCGTCGGAGTCGGACGGGAACTCGGCGAGCGCGATGGGCTCGAGGCCCTCGGCCTCGCACTCCGCCTGCCAGGACTCGTTCACGAGGTCGACCTGGCTCGTGGCGGACTGCACCGCCACGTTCTTGCCGCACAGGTCGAGGTAGGTTTCGATGCCGTCCGGGTTGCCCGCGCGGGTGAGGATGCCGGTGCCCGACGCGGAGTAGTCGACGAAGGTGAGCACGTCCATCCGCTCGACGCTCGAGGTCATCGCCGACATCGCGACCTCGAAGTTGCCGGCCTGAAGCGCGGGGATGATGCCGTCGAAGCCCTGCTGGGCGAAGTCGAAGTCGATCCCGAGCTTGGCGCCGATGGCCTGGCCGAGGAGGACATCGACGCCGGTGAGCTCTTCGGAGCCCTCCTCGACGAACATCTCGAACGGAGCGTACGGCGCGTCGGTGGCGACCTTGACGGCACCGGCGGAGGCGATGTCGTCGGGGAGGAGCGCGCGTGCGTCGTCGTCGACGGCGATGTCCATGCCGAGGATCTGGGTCGACTCTGCCGCGGCGTCGCCGGATGCCGGCTCGCTTCCGGATGCTGCGGCACAGCCGGCGACGAGGATCCCGGTCGCGGCGAGGGCGGCCGTCGCGAGGCCCGCGCGGCGCAGTCGGGGGGTGAGGTGTTCCATCCGTGGACCTTTCTCGTGTGCGCTCGCCTCTGAGCGCCGAGAACAGCTTGTAACAAACGTTACGGTTTGTCCAGTTTGAAATCGATTCGTAACAAACTTTCCGAGGCGGGGCCCTCGCGAGACGCGGTGCCGTGCGCGATCAGAGGCCGCGCAGGACCCTGGCGACGCCACCGGCCTCGACGGAGTGGGTCACCTCGGTCGCGGCATCCCGAACCTCTTGCGGCCCCTGACCCATCGCCACAGCGCGGCCGCCGTTCTCACGCGCCCACTCGAACATGCCGACGTCGTTGCGCCCGTCGCCGATCACGAGCACGTGGGCCGGATCGAAGCCCGTCCACTCGCGCACCCGCTCGAGCGCCGTCGACTTGTCGACGCCTTTCGGCGCGACATCGAGCCAGGCCGTCCAGCCGACCGCGTACGAGACCTGATTGAGACCGATGCGGGCGACGAGGTCGACGAAGTCCTGCTCGCTCTGCCCCGGCGAGACGACGACGACGCGGCAGACGGGCTGGGCCGTGAGCTCGTCGAACGACACGCGCCGTGCATCGACGAGATTCCAGTCGTCGAGGTACTCGGTGTAGAGCCGGTGCCCGTCGGGGAGCTCCACCATGTACCGCGCGTCGGGCAGGTGCTCGCGCAGCAGCGACAGCACCTCGGTGGCATCGAACGTCTCGATGTGGAACCGCTCGTAGTCGCCCTCGTCGCCGTCGAGGCGCCGCATCACCACGGCGCCGTTCGAGCAGACCACGAACTCGGGCGCGATGCCCAGAGCGACGAGGATGCCGCGTGTGCCCTCCCAGGAGCGTCCGGTCGCGAGCATGACCTCATGCCCGGTGCGCTGGGCGTGCGCGACCGCGTCGGCGACCCCCGGCGAGAGCGTCTCGTCGGCGAGCAGGATCGTGCCGTCGATGTCGAGCACGATGAGAAGGCGCTCGGTCGCGACATCCGGATTCTCGGTGTCGCGCGCGATCTCCTCGACGAGCTTGGCCGCCTTCTTCGGCTTGACGACCTTGATCGATCCCGTCGGGGGCAGATGTTCCGTGCTCATGAGATCGTCCCCTTCGCGCGCTGCGCGCTGACGCGCGCCGGACGCGTACCGCGCGTCATGCCGTCGGCTCCATGACCTCGAGGCCGCCGAGGTAGGGACGCAGGACCTCGGGCACCGCCACCGAGCCGTCGGCGCGCTGATGCGTCTCGAGGATCGCGACGATCCACCTCGTGGTGGCGAGGGTTCCGTTGAGCGTGGCGACGTTGGTCGTCTTCGCGCTCGCCTTGCCGTCGGCCGACTGCGGTCGGTAGCGGATGTCGAGGCGTCGCGCCTGATACGTCGTGCAGTTGCTCGTGCTCGTCAGCTCGCGGTACGCGTTCTGCGTCGGCACCCACGCCTCGACGTCGAACTTGCGGGCCGCGCTCGACCCGAGGTCGCCGGCGGCGACGTCGATGACGCGGTACGCCAGGCCGAGGTCCTTGAGCATCCCCTCCTGCATGGCCACGAGGCGATCATGCTCGGCCTCGGCGTCATCCGGTGTCGTGTAGATGAACATCTCGAGCTTGTTGAACTGGTGCACGCGGATGATGCCGCGCGTGTCCTTGCCGTACGAGCCCGCCTCCCGGCGGTAGCACGTCGACCATCCTGCGTACCGCTTGGGGCCGCGCGAGAAGTCGAGGATCTCGTCCATGTGGTAGCCGGCGAGCGGAACCTCGCTCGTTCCGACGAGATACAGGTCGTCCTCCTCGAGGTGGTACACCTCGTCGGAGTGCTGGCCGAGGAAGCCCGTCCCCCGCATCACCTCGGGACGCACGAGCGTGGGCGGCACGATCGGGGTGAACTCCGCCTGCAGCGCGCGGTCGAGGGCGAGGGTCATGAGCGCGAGCTCGAGGCGTGCGCCGATGCCCGTGAGGAAGTAGAAGCGGCTGCCCGAGACCTTCGTGCCCCGCTCCATGTCGATCGCCCCGATCAGCTCGCCGAGCTCGAGGTGGTCGCGCGGCTCGAAGTCGAACCGCGCGGGCTCGCCGTGGGTGCGCAGCGTGATGAAGTCGTCCTCGCCCCCGGCAGGGACGCCGTCGATGATGACGTTCTCGAGCTTCGCGAAGGCGGCGTCGGCCGCCTCCTCCGCCGCGGTGACGGCGTGCTGGGCCCGCTTGACCCGCTCGCTGAGCTCCTTCGCCTCGGCGACCAGAGCCGCCTTCTCGTCCTTCGGCGCCTGTGCCACGCGCTTGCCGTGCGCGTTCTGCGTCGCGCGAAGCTCTTCGAAGGCCGTGATGGCGGCGCGGCGGTCGTGGTCGGCGGCGAGCGCCTCGTCGACCGTGTCGGGCGACTCCCCCCGGGCCTCCTGCGAGCGCTTGACCAGCTCGGGATTCTCGCGGAGAAGAACGGGATCGATCATCCGTCAAGTCTAGAGTCGGCCGGGGAGCGTGCCGCCGGACCGGCGTCAGGGACGCCTTCCTCTTCGGGTCGGTGCCCGGGTACGCCCTACTTCGGGTCGGTGCCCGGGTACGCCCTACTTCAGGTCGGTGCCCGGATGCGCCCTACTTCAGGTCGGTGCCCGGATGCGCGCTACTTCAGGTCGGTGCCCGGATATGCGGCTTCGACGAGGGCGACAGCATCCTGCTCCCGCTCCTCCAGCGCCGCGCGCTTGACTGCCGTCGCCTCCTCGGCGGTGTCGAGCGAAGGACCGCGCGCGGCGAGCTCGGCGGCTGCGGCATCCAGCTCCCGCCGCCACTGGGCGAGCGACTGCTCCCACCCGAGGGTCGTCGAGGAGCCGTCGGGAGCGGTCCGCGTCACCGTCCACTGCGCGCGCTCCTGCTGCGGAAGGGCTTCGAAGCGAGCGAGCTCCTCTTCGTACGCGGCGAGGTCGGCCCGGTGGGATGCAAGGTCGGATTCGAAGGTCGCACGCGCATCGCGGCCCGCCTGCTCCTCCGCCGCGAGCGCCGCCCAGTCGGTGTCGAGCTCGCCGATGACCGTGTGGACGACGGCATCTGTCTGGCGGAACACGGCCACGAGCGCGGCCCGGTCGACGAAGTAGCGCGCGTAGAGCTTCTCGAGCTCGGGCGCGAACCCGCCCTCGAGCTCGATCTGCGACCCCAGGTACGCGAATCGCTCGGTGCCGACCGACGAGTCGTGCGATCCCACCGACGAGTCGATCTGCCGTCGCACGGGATCGTCGACCGGCACGCGGGCGAGTTCGAGCTCCATCAGCGCGTCGATCCGGCTCTGCTCGGAGGCGGGAAGGGCGTCGTAGACGGCGTGGAGCAGCTCGTGAGCCGCGGTCGTCACGACCATGCCGGCGAGGCGCTCGTCGCGCGGGTTGTAGAGGACGATGTGGCGCCCCGCGAACGAGCGGACGTAGCAGCCGAGCGGCGTCGTCTCCCCATCCGGCGCGGATCCGGGCGCAACCCGCTCCGCGCCGCCGCAGGCCTCGGCGACCGCCTCCGCGTCGGCGAGCTCGGGACGGAGGGAATAGAGGAGATCCCGACCCGTGTCGGTCAGCTGCACGCGATCGGCGAGCGCGACGACCTCGGCCGTGGGCGCGGTGCGGGCCCACGGCATGCCGCCGGACTGCTCCATGGCCCACAGCCCTCCGGCGACGGCCAGCGCCAGGCCGACGAGCACGATGACGAGCGCGCGACCGCCGCCGCGTCGGCGCGGGGGCCGGAGGGGAACCGGTTCGTACCCGTGCCATCCCTGCCCCGTCGGCGGCTCGAACAGCGTCACGGCGGGGAGTGTACTGCGCCGGGATGGGATCCCGGCGGGAGACCGGCTCGCGCGGCTTGTCAAGATGGGCGCACAACCACGTGCGACGGATGCCGCGCCCCTATGGTGGTACGCATGGCAGCGGGTTCCGGATCGGGCGAAGACACCTCTCGGCCTGAGGATCCGCCCCACCCCTCGGACGCGATCTACGCCGACGGGCCGGAGACGGGAGAGATCCGGGTCTCGGCGGACCAGATCCGCGCGGAGGCCGAGGATCTCGCCGATGACACGCTGCAGGAGGTCGCCGCGAAGGCCGCGAGCCGCGACGACCGTCCGGAGAAGGGTGACGACGGCGGCTCCGAGAAGCCCGGCGAGGGTGACGACGGCGGCTCCGACAAGCCCGGCGAGGCGGACGGGGATCCAGACGAGGCCGACGACGACTCCGAGGACGGCGATCATGACGAGGACGGCGGCGAGCCCGAGGACGGCGATGACCCGGGCGAGCCCGGGGCGCCGGCATCCTCCCGCGCGGACGCCGACGGGGAGCCCGATCCGGTCGCGGCGGCCAAGCCCGACGACGTCATCCGCGAGCCCGGCGACATCTCGCCCGACACCGCCGAAGGCGAGACGGGCGAGGCGCGTCGGGTCGGCGCCGAGGGCGAGACCCGTCCCATGGAGGGCGGCGCGGAGCGACCGAACCCGAAGCTGGCTCTCGTGTACAACCCCATCAAGGTGGACGCCGACGCTCTGCGCGGATCGGTCGAGCGGCTGTCCGCCGAGGCGGGCTGGGAGGAGCCCCTCTTCTACGAGACGACGGTCGACGACCTCGGCGACGACGTCACGCGTCAGGCGCTCGAGGTCGGCGTGAACGCCGTGCTCGTGGCGGGAGGCGACGGCACGGTGCGCGCCGTGTCGGAGGCGATGGCGGGAAGCGGCGTGCCGCTCACGATCGTTCCGAGCGGCACGGGGAACCTCCTCGCGCGCAATCTGCGGCTGCCGCTGGACGACCCGGAGACGATGATCCGAGCGACGTTCGAGGGCGACAGCATCGGCGTCGACATCGGGTTCGCGGCGCTGCGCCGCCCGACGGGCAAGACCGAGGAGCACGCCTTCGTCGTGATGGGGGGCATGGGGCTCGACGCCGCCATGATCGCCAACACCAGCCCGCAGCTGAAGAAGTCGGTGGGCTGGGTCGCCTACGTCGACGGGGCCGCGCGGTCGCTGGCGGGGGCGAAGCCCTTCCGGATCATGTACCAGATCTCGGGCCATCGCCTTCACTCCGCCCGCGTGCAGAGCGTCCTGTTCGCCAACTGCGGCTCGCTGCCGGCGGGGCTCGAGCTCATTCCCGAGGCATCCGTCACCGACGGGTCGATGGACATCGTCGTGTTCCAGCCGAAGGGCCCGCTCGGCTGGATCTTCGTCTGGCGCCGCGTCGCGTGGGACAACAGCTTCCTCCGCAAGTTCCGGGCCGGGCGCCGGGTGCTCGCCCTGCGCACCCGCGACAATGCCGTGCGCTACGCCCGGGGCGCGGAGCTGGAGGTCGGTGCGACCGAGCCGCAGTTCGTGCAGCTGGACGGCGACGAGTTCGGAGAGGCCGTGAGCGTCCGCGCTCGCGTGGTGCCCGGCGGCCTCGAGATCACCGTGCCCGAGGGCCACGACGTCAGCGGCCTCTGACCGGGCCGCCGCATAACCCCGTCGTCCGGCTGCCGCGCGGCGCCTGGCGGCGGCGTGTCGCCGACGGCAGCGACGGACGGAAGGAGTTCTGCAGGGGCGCGAACCGAGACCCCACACGCAGCACCCGCTGTCAAGCCCGCCTCACGCCTCGCAGCCGCGGTTAGCATCCGACCATGCCTTCGCCCTCGGTCGTGTGGTTCCGCGACGACCTCCGCCTCGCCGACAACCCCGCCCTCCGTGCCGCCGTCGACCGCGACGAGCCCGTCATCGGCCTGTACGTGCTCGACGAGGAGTCTCCCGGCATCCGCCCCCTCGGCGGCGCCGCGCGGTGGTGGCTGCACGGATCCCTCGCCTCGCTGCGCGACCGCCTCGCCGAGCGGGGCGGTGTGCTGGTGCTGCGACGGGGCCCGGCCGAAGAGGCGGTCCGGGAGGTGGTCACGGATGCCGGGGCCGGCGCCGTCTTCTGGAACCGGCGCTACGGGGGCGAGGAGCGCGAGATCGACACCGCCCTCAAGTCGTCACTGCGCGACGAGGGAGTCGTGGTCGACTCGTTCGCGGCATCCGTCCTGTTCGAGCCCTGGACCGTGCGCACGGGAGCCGGCACGCACTTCTCCGTCTTCTCCCCGTTCTGGCGCGCGTGCCTCGCGCTCCCCTCCCCTCGCGCACCGCTCCCCGAGCCGCGCTCGATCCCGGGCCCCCGCCGTGCCCCCCGCTCAGACGACCTCGACGACTGGGGGCTGCTGCCCCGGCATCCGGACTGGGCGGCCGGCCTGCGTGAGAGGTGGGAGCCGGGCGAGCCCGCGGCCCGGAGTCGGCTTCGGGAGTTCCTCCACGACGACCTGAAGGGGTACGCCAAAGCTCGGAACGAGCCCGCCGCCGACTCCACCTCGCTCCTGTCGCCGCGCCTTCGGTGGGGCGAGCTGAGCCCCTACCAGGTGTGGCACGAGGTCGCCAAGGCAGGCGGGGAGGGGGGCAGGTTCCTCTCCGAGCTCGGCTGGCGCGAGTTCGCGTGGCACACGCTCTTCCACGTGCCCGACCTCGCGACCGAGAACCTGCGCCGCGAGTTCGACGCGTTCCCCTGGCCGCCGCTGGATCATTCTCAACTCGAGAGGTGGCAGCAGGGCCGGACGGGGGTTCCGCTCGTGGATGCCGGAATGCGCGAGCTCTGGCACACCGGCTACATGCACAACCGCGTCCGCATGGTCGCGGCATCCTTCCTCATCAAGAACCTGCTCATCGACTGGCGCCTCGGCGAGCAGTGGTTCTGGGACACCCTCGTCGACGCCGACGGCGCGAACAACCCGTTCAACTGGCAGTGGGTCGCCGGATCCGGAGCGGACGCCGCCCCCTACTTCCGGATCTTCAATCCGGAGCTGCAGGCCGGCAAGTTCGATCCGCAGGGCCTCTACATCCGCCGGTGGGCGCCGGAGTACGCCGACGCCGACCCGCCGCAGCCGGTCGTCGACCTCAAGGACACGCGCAAGGCGGCGCTGGCCGCGTACGAGCACGTCAAGCGCGCCGCCCGCGCCTGATCGGCGCCGTATCTCAGACCCGCTCGGCGAAGGGGTTCGGAATCGCGTCGAGCAGCAGGCGGGTGTACTCCTCCTTCGGGCGCAGGACGACCTCCTGGGTCTCGCCGTCCTCGACGATCCGTCCCCGGTGCATCACCATCGTGCGGTCGGCGAGGAGTCGCGCGCTGAGGAGATCGTGGGTGATGTACAGCATCGCCATGTCGTGACGACGCACCATGTCGGCCAGGAGCTCGAGGATCTCCGCCCGGATCGAGACATCGAGCATCGAGATGGGCTCGTCGGCGATGAGCACGCGGGGCTCCGGCGCCATCGCGCGAGCGATCACCACCCGCTGCCGCTGGCCTCCGGAGAGCTGATGAGGCAGCTTGTCGAGGTAGGACTCGCCCGGGCTCAGCCCCACGGATTCGAGGAGCTCGGCACTGCGCTGCGCGACAGCGCGTCCGCGCAGTCCGAGGTGATTGCGCAGAGGACGCGAGAGCGCATGGCCGATGGTCGTGGTGGGGTTCAGCGCGGAGAACGGATCCTGGAAGACCATCTGCACATCGGCGCGATGGCGGGCGAGCGCCCGACCGCGCAGGCGTGTGGCATCCTTCCCGCCGACCGTGATCGTGCCGGAGGTGCAGTGCTCGGTGCCGGTGATCATCTTGGCGATCGTGGACTTGCCCGATCCCGACTGTCCGACCAGCGCACGCACCTGGCCGGGGATGAGGGCGAAGGAGGCGTCCTGCACGGCCTCGACGGGCACGCGACGCATCCCTTCGCGACGATGGTAGGTCTTGCTCACCGAGTCGAGGACGACGATGGGCGAGGCATCCTCGACCGGCCGCCGCTCATCCGACCACGCCGTCAATCGCGAGAACGACACCTCGGCCGCTCGGCCGGGTTCGGTCGTGTCCTCATCGAAGAGGTGACAGCGGACAATCTCCCCGGCGTCGGCATCCGAGCCCACCGGGGTGACGGGGGGATCGACCGAACGGCAGATGTCCATCGCGGACGGGCAGCGGGCCGCGAACGGGCAGCCCGCCGACAGCAGGGTGAGCGCAGGCGGACGGCCCGCGATGTACGCCACGGAGACCTGCTCGGCGCGCGGATCGTCGAACGAGCCGAGAAGCCCCCGCGTGTAGGGATGGAGAGGGTCCTTCGCGATGTCGAGCGCCGCGCGCTGCTCGACGATCTCCCCCGCGTACATCACGAGCACGCGGTCGGAGAGCTCGAGCACCGTGCCGAGGTCGTGGCTGATGAAGAGGACGGAGAACCCCTGCTCCGCCTGGAGCGAGCGGAGGACGTTCACGATCTGACGCTGCACGATGACGTCCAGGCCCGTCGTGGGCTCGTCGAGCACGACGAGCCTCGGCCGGAGCACGAGGGCCAGCGCCAGCGCGACGCGCTGCCGCATCCCGCCGGACAGCTCGTGCGGGTACGCCCGCATCACCCGCTCGGGATCGAGGTCGACCGATCGGAGCACGTCGGCGATCCGGTCATGCCGGTCGCCCTCGGTCGCATCGTCCCAGTCGTGCGCGCGCATGACGTCCTCGAACTGCGCGACGACCCGCAGGACCGGGTTGAGCGAGTTCATCGACGACTGGAAGACGGTCGACAGCTCTCTCCAGCGCAGCTTGGCCAGATCGTTCTCCGCAAGACCGTAGAGGGAGCGGCCCCCGAAGACCACCTCTCCGCCGGCGTGCCGGGCGGGTTTGTCGAGCAGACGCAGGATGGCGTTGCCGAGTGTCGACTTGCCGCACCCGGACTCGCCGAGGAGTCCGACGAACTCCCCGTCGCCGATGTCGAACGACACGTCGCGCACCGCGTGGGCGGCGGGACCGGACGACGAGGTGTAGTCGACGCTCAATCCGCGCACCTGCAGCACGGGAGGCCGCTCTCCGGCCGGGATGGAGGCCGGCTCCGCGGAGGCGGCCTCGGTGATGATGGTCTCGACGGACATCAGGACTCCCTGAGGTGAGGATTGCTCAGCGCATCGACGCCGAAGTTGATGAAGGTGAGCGCGGTGATGAGACCGGCCAGGAGAAGACCCGGAACGACCAGCCGGAGGATGCCGCCGGACAGGAGGGCGCCGTCGCTGCTGGCCGCGTTCAGCATCTGACCCCACGACACCGCGTCGAGGTTCCCGATGCCGAGGAAGCTCAGTCCCGCCTCCGCCGCCACGGCGCCGCTGACGGCGCCGATGAAGCCGAACACGATGAGCGAGGTCATGTTGGGGGCGATCTCGCGGAAGATGATGCGCATCGTCCCGTCCCCCGCCATCCGAGCCGCCTCGATGTAGTCCCGGTTGCGCAGCGTGAGGATCTGCGCCCGTTTGAGACGCGCCGAGCCGGCCCACCCCGTCACGGCGATGACGAAGATGACCATGAAGGTCCCGCCTTGCCCGTAGGAGGTGAGCGCCAGCATGAGCGGCAGCGCGGGGACGATGAGCGCGATGTTCGTGATGAACATGAGCACCTCATCCGTGAACCCGCCGAGATACCCGGCGGTCATCCCGACGATGAGCGCGATCGCCGTCGCGGCCAGGCCCGCGAGCAGACCCACGGTCAGCGACGTGCGTGCGCCCCAGATGGCCTGGCTGAGCACGTCCTGACCCTGCCCCGTCGTGCCGAGCCAGTGGGCCGGCGAGGGCGGGAGGCCGGAGTCGAACTCGCGGCTCGTGGGGTCGTACGGAGCCAGCACGGGCGCGAACACCGCCATGACGGCGAACACGGCCAGAAGGATGAGCCCGAACCGGGCCTTCTTGTTCTGCCACAGCACTCCCCACCACTGGGGGGCCCGTAGGGGTCGGCGCAGGCCGACGCCGGCGAGGGTCGCGGTCGAGGTGCTCTGGGGATCTGCGACGGCCATCATGAGGCCTCCTTCCGGCGGGCGCGAGGATCGAGGATGCCGTACAGCATGTCGGCCAGCAGGTTCGCGACCAGGACGCCGATGGCGATGAAGAGGAACACCGCCTGGGAGAGGGCGTAGTCGTGGTTGCCCACCGCATCGAAGAGCAGGCGGCCCATTCCGGGGTACTGGAAGATCTGCTCGACCAGGACGGTTCCGCCGATCATCGCGCCGAGGGCCATGGCCAGGCCGGTGACGTTGGGGAGGATCGCCACGCGGGCTCCGTAGTGGATCGCGAGGGTACGGCCGCTGAGTCCCTTGGCGCGACCGAACCGCGAGTGGTCTTCCCCGAGGGACTGCACCATGTTGTTGCGCATGCCGAGCATCCAGCCGATGGGTCCGGTGATGAGCAGAGCCAGCGCAGGAAGGGCGAAGTGGTGGGCCGCGTCGCCGATGAATTCAGGCGTGAATCCCGGCTCGAAGAAGCCCGAGTAGCCGCCGGAGGCGGGGAACCAGCCGAGCGTGTAGGACAGGCCCCAGATCAGCAGCAGTGCGATCCAGAAGAACGGGAGGGTTCCGATGAAGCTCGCGCCCACCGTCATCACCGTGTCGAAGGTCGTCCCCCGACGCCAGGCCACCCAGGTGCCGAAGAGGGTCCCGATGATGAACGAGAGGATCAGCGTGACGCCGACCAGCACGATCGTCCACCACATCGCCTCCCCGATCATGTGCGTGACCGTGTAGGGGAAGTAGCTCATGGAGACCCCGAAGTCACCCCGCACGGTGTTGCCGAGGTACTGCACGTACTGTTCCCAGATCGGGATGTCGGGGGCGCCGATCATGGCTCGGATCGCGTCGATCTGGGCCGGAGTGACCTGTTCCCCCTTTCCCGCGATCTTCTGGGCCATGACGGCTGCGGGGTCGCCGCCGGAGATCCGGGGGATGAAGAAGTTGAGGGTGACTGCTCCCCAGAGTGTGAGGAGGAAGAACCCGATTCGGCGTAGGAAGTACATCGTCGTCTCCTCTCCGGCACGCACCGCCGCAGCGCGTGCCCGGGAGCGGGGCCCCGGCGGAGACCGCCGGGGCCCCGGCTCTCATTCGCCGTCTGCCGGCGCCAGTCGCTTGAAGATGATCGTGTTGTCGGATGCCGCGGCGTACGGGTCGTCCTCAGTGGGCCATCCGTCCACCCGCGCCGTGTTGTACTCGAACCACCGGGCGCCGTACCACAGCGGCACGAAGGGGACCTTCTCGATCATCGCCTTCTGGAGCTCGACGACGATCGGCTTCTGCTCCTCCGGCGTCTTGGCGTTTCGGAGCTGGTCGAGAAGCGCATCGACCGCGGGATCGGAGAAGCGCGACTCGTTCGTCGTCGCGTCCTTGCCGATGGGCGCCGTGTTGTCGGAGTGCAGCGGCTCGTTGAAGTTCTGGAACATCGAGCACGTGCCGCCTCGCACGCCGAAGAGGAGATCGTAGTTGCCCTGCCGACGGTCCACCTCGAACGTCTGGAACTCGGGAGTGTTGAGGGTGACCTCGATGCCCAGGTCCTCGAACGAGCGGACGACTTCATTCGCGGCGCGGGTCCAGTCATCCCAGCCCTGCGGCGTGATGAACGTGAAGGCGAGCGGCTCGCCGTCCTTGCCGAGGCGCCGACCGTCCGAATCGGTGGCGTAGCCCGCGGCCGTCAGCAGCTCGTCGGCCTTCTGTGCGTCGAAGGGGATGACTCCCTTGTCCGCGATCGAGGGGTCGAGCCACGAGTCCATGCCGGGCACCACGAGTGAGGTCTGCGAGGCCACGGTGGTGTATCCCTCGCCCGCCCGCTTGACGAGCGTCTCCTTGTCGATCCCGTGCATGATCGCCGCACGGAAGGCCAGGTCGTCGAAGGGCGCCTTGGCGTTGTTCATCAGCAGCGAGATCGGCGACCCCGGCGCGAACCAGTAGCCGTGATGGTCCGGGTCCGCCTTGACGTAGGTGTCCTCGATGTCGGGCACGTACATGTACTGCGCGTCGTACATCCCCTTGGCCAGGTTGAGCTGGTTGATCTGCGCCTCGCCGTCCTTGACGAAGCGGACCTCCTGCACCTTGACCTTGTCGGCATCCCAGTAGTCGGGGTTCTTCTGCATGCTCACGCGCTGAGGGGTGAACGACTTGACCGTGAACATCCCGGTCCCGACGGCCTCCTCCGCCGTGTACGTCACCGGGTCCTCCTGCTGCGACCAGACGTGCTCCGGCACGATGGAGGTGGCGAGGATCTTCGGCGTGTCGGCGACGGACGGGGCGTCGAAGGTCAGGACGGCTTCGTTCTCGCCGACCGCCTCGGCGGATTCGAGGTGCGCGCCCAGCCCGGTGAGGTCGAGCGCGGCGTTGTCGTTGATGATGCCGAACGTGTACGCGACATCCTCGGCGGTGAAGGGCTCGCCGTCGTTCCACGTGACGTTCTCGCGGAGCGTCAGGTGCAGTTCGCTCGGGGTCACCCACTCGTACTCGGTGGCGAGCTCGGGCGTCTCGGAGCAGTCGTAGCCGTTCGTCGTCATGAGGGTGTCGTAGATGCCCCAGATGACCCCGAGGCGATTCGCCGAGAACGGGTTGTAGTTGACCTGCGGGTTCGATCCGCCGCCGAAGTCGCCCAACTGGACGACGGGGATCATTCCGGCGGCATCGGCGCTGCCCTCGGAGGTCGCGGGGCTGCAGGCGGCGAGCGCCGCGCCGGTGACCGCGAGGGCTGCGATGCCGGCTGCGGCTCGTGGAGCCAGTCGGGAGTTCATGGTGATGTTTCCTTCCTTCGTATCGAGGCGCACGCCAAGCAGCGCTGCAGCGTGCCCTCAGCCAGGGGGTGAGCACCGGCTGCAGCCGGTGCGGGAGGTCAGAAGCGGGACCGCTCCTTCTCGCCGGCGCATCCGCACGACTCGCGGATGACCAGGCGCGTCGGCAGCGTGACGACGGCGGGCTCGTTCCGCCTGCCGGCAGCCGCGAGGGCGTGCTCGGCTGCCGTGACGCCGATCTCGAACACCGGATGGTGCACGGTGGTCAGGGTGGGCGAGACATCTGCGGCGAGCGCCAGATCGTCGAAGCCGACGACGGCGACGTTCTCGGGGATGCGGTGACCGAGGCCGGGCAGTGTCGCGATCATCCCGACGGCGAGCTCGTCGTTGGCGCACACCAGCGCGCGCGGGAGCGTCCCCTCGTTGTGGAGGCGCCGCGCGGCCCGCGCACCCATCACGGTGTCGAGACCGGACACGATCGGCTCCGCCGACTCCACCAGTCCGTGGGACTCGAGAGACTCTTGGAATCCCTGGTACCGGGCGGTCGCATCGGGCGAGGACGCATCGAATCCGACGAAGCGGAGATCCGTGATCGAGTGCTCGACGATGAGATGCTCGACGAGTTCGCGGACGGCCGTGACGCCGTCGGTCCGCACCGAGGTCAGCCCCTCGGCGAGGCCGGCCACGACGACGATGGGCAGGCGGGGTGAGAGCTCCTCGAGGAGCTCCTCCGAGACGGTCCCGCCGACGACGACCAGGGCGTCCGTCCGCGAGGCGAGGCGCCGGACGGCTTCACCGGAGTCGGCACGCAGGTGGGTCCCGAGGACCAGGACGGCTGAACCCGTGCGGAGCGTGACGGATTCCGCCCCCGACATCAGCTCGGCGAAGTAGGGACCGGAGAGACCGGGCAGGACGAGCCCGAGCACGCCGTGACGCTGCGTCGCGAGTGCCCGGCCCAGTTCCGACGGGCGGTACTGCAGTTCGGTGATGACCGCCATCACCCGGTCGCGGGTCGCGGGAGCCACCTTAGGGTCGTTCTTCGTCACGCGGGAGACGGTGGCCACCGAGACCCCGGCATGGCGCGCGATGTCGCGCACCGTCGGATTCTTCATGCCTGTACCTCGTCTTCGAGTTGTGCGGTGACGTTGATGTCACCGGTTACATCATGTACCTTCTCACAATGTAACCGGTTAACACAACACGTTTTCCGCAGAGTTCCCCGACAAAGGAGTTGGACCCCTTGGTCTCCACGTCAGACGCCCTGCCCCTTCTGAGCAGCGATCTCGTCATCTCCGGAGAAGTCCATTACTGGCGCCTCGACCCCGACGAATGGAGCGATCGCCTGGACAAGGCGGTGAGTGTCGGCGTCGCCGCGATCGCCACCTACATCCCCTGGCTCGTCCATGAGCTGCCCGACGGGGAGTTCGACTTCGGCCGGCGTCACTCGCACCTCGACCTCGGGCGCTTCCTCGCGCTGTGCAGGGATCGCGGGCTCGCGGTCATCGCCCGCCCCGGACCCTTCGTGATGGCCGAGCTGAAGAACGAGGGACTCGGCTATTCGGTGCTCCGCGCTCACCCCGAGATCCGCTGCGAAGGGTGGGACGGCACACGCAAGCCCGAGACGATGATCGACTACCTGCATCCCGAGTTCCTCGCGGCGGCCCGCCGCTGGTACGAGGCGGTCATCCCGGTGATCGCGGCGTATTCTTCGGTCCGGGGCGGACCCGTCGTCGGGGTTCAGCTCGACAACGAGATCGGGATGCTCCCGTGGGTCACGAACAGTCCCGACCTCTCCCGCCGCACCCTGGAAGAGCTCGTCGAGACGCTCGTGGAGAGGGACTCTGCGGAAGCGGTGCAGGACCGCTACGGGGTGGGCGGGTCCGGATTCGACGTGGCGCGAAGGCAGACGTGGGCGCCGGCCCTCCGCTCGCCGAACGAGGAGCAGGTTCTCGCCTTCCACCGCGATCTCGGCCACTTCACCCGCGAGCGCTATGCGCGCTACGCCGCAATCCTCGCCGAGTGGGTGCGCGAGCTCGGCGTGGGACGGGGCATCCCGCTCCTGATCAATGTGCACGGGTGCTGGGGCGGACGGGCGACGATGTTCCCGCTCGGCATCTCGCAGCTGTACCGCACCTGGTCGGCGGACGGCGCGGGCCCCGACGCGATCCCGGGCACGGACGTCTACATCGGCGACCTCACCCTCGACAAGCTGCCGGGCCTGTGGCTTTCGAACGCGTTCCTCGCCGCGACGTGCGCCCCGGCCCAGCCGTTCGGGTCTCTCGAGTTCGAAGTGGGGTCGGGCGACTACGGAGAGGCGTTCGACATCGCCTCGGGCCCGGAGGCCGCGCCGCTCAAGCTCCAGCTGGCCGTCGCGCAGGGCGCGTCGGTGGTCAACCTCTACATGCTCGCGGGCGGGCGCAACCCGATGCTCTTCGAAGCCGTCGGCGACGGCAACGACCGCGTGGCGTTCACCGGCGAGCGTCACGGATTCGCGGCCCCGATCGACCCCGAAGGATGCGTCGCCCCCTGGTACGACCGCATGGCGGCCGCCACGGCAGCCGTCCGCGACGACGCGGAGCTGCTGCGGGCGGCCCGGCCGGAGCGACCGCCCGTCTCGCTCGCATTCGTGGTGGATCACTACATGACGGAGTACCACTATCCCGGCTCCGCGCGCGACGCGCAGTTCGTGGCCGACCTCGAGCGGTTCCGGGGAACGGGCAGCCGTGAAGTCATGGGGCGCGCGCTGATCGTGGGCGGCTACGCTCCGGATGCGGTGCTCCTCGACGAAGCGGGGGCCCTCGACGACCTCGACGTCGACCGCGTCCTCGCACTGGCGCCGACGCCGCATCTCGACGGGGCTCTGCAGCGGGCGCTGGTCGGGTGGGTGCGGAAGGGGGGACGCCTTCTGCTGAGCGGGGTTCTTCCCACGCTCAACATGATCGGGCGCCCGGGCACGACGCTGATCGA
The DNA here is from genome assembly GCF_004362195.1 of Microbacterium sp. BK668. Classification (NCBI taxonomy): domain Bacteria; kingdom Bacillati; phylum Actinomycetota; class Actinomycetes; order Micrococcales; family Microbacteriaceae; genus Microbacterium; species Microbacterium sp. BK668. Next base: position 1,080,631 of record NZ_SNWG01000001.1, on the reverse strand, counting down.
CGAGCTGGGCATCCAGCCGGGCGTCACCGACGACTCGGGGCTGCACACGATGACGTACGCCGCGACGCCGGGCCGCACCCCCTTCGTCCGGCCCGCCGATGTCGACGGCTCTCCCGCGTGGAACGGCGCGGAGGTGGCGGTGGGCTTCGCGCAGCCGCTCACGGTGGGACAGGAGTCCACCGTCCTCGCCCGCCTGGCCCGAAGCGGAGAGCCGTGCGTCGTGGAGACTCCCCTCGGCCGCGGCCGGGTGATCACGGCGGCCGCGGACCTGCCCTGCCTGCCGGAGATCTGGGACGCGCTCCTCGGGCGGTTGGATGCCGAGCCGTCCGTCTCCGTGACGAGCGATGTGCGCGGAGTCGTGGTCGTCCCGTGCCGCACCGACGACGGCGTCGAGGTCGTGCACGTCCTCAACGTGTCGCCGTGGCACGCTCGCGTGCGCCTCGAGCGCGACGGTCGACCGCTCCTCGACGGGGAGCTGGCGCTGCCCGGACGCACGGGCGCGTGGCTCGTCCGACGTCCCGCAGAGACCTTCGCCCGCGTCCGCTTCCAGGGTGGGACGTCGTGACGGCGGCGGTCGACCTCGCTCAGCGACTCGGCGAGCTGGTCCTGTACCAGATCTACCCGCAGAGCTTCGCGGACGCGAACGGCGACGGGATCGGCGATCTGGAGGGCGTCCGTCAGCGACTGGACTACCTCGCATGGCTCGGTGTCGATGCCGTCTGGCTCTCGCCGTGCTTCGTCTCGCCGTTCCAGGACGCCGGCTACGACGTGGCCGACTACTGCACGATCGCCCCCCGCTACGGCACGAACGACGACCTGATCGCACTGTGTCGAGATGCGCACGAACGCGGGATCGGCATCCTGCTCGACCTGGTGGCCGGGCACACCTCCGACCAGCATCCGTGGTTCCTCTCCGCCGCCGCGCCGGATGCGCCGCCCCACGTGCGCGACCGCTACATCTGGTCGGACGAGCCGCGCGACGGCTGGCAGCCCCTCGGAGGTCGGCACTTCCTGCCGAACTTCTTCCCGTGCCAGCCGGCGCTGAACTTCGGCTACGCCCGGTCCCTCGAATCCGAGCCGTGGCGCCAGAGCGTCGATGCGCCGGGACCGGCGGCCAATCGCCAGGCCTTGAAGGACATCATGTCGTTCTGGTTCGCGCGGGGCGTGTCGGGATTCCGCGTCGACATGGCCGCGTCTCTGGTGAAGGACGATGAGGGGCTCGTCGAGACCCGACGACTGTGGACCGACCTGCGTGACTGGGTCGACGAGCACCACCCCGGCCGGATCCTCGTGGCGGAGTGGGGTGACCCCGCGGTCTCGGTGCCGGCCGGGTTCCACGCCGACTTCCTCCTCCAGTTCGGCGGTGCGGACGACGGCCTGCCGTTGCGCTCGCTCTGGAACAACGGCTCGGGCACCGTCAACGCGGAGTGGGGAGAGGTGCCGAGCTGGGCCGACGCCGAAGCGGCGGGCGACACGCTGACCTTCGTGACGGCGACCGAGGACGCGATCCGGGCGATCTGCGGTCGATCGTCCGACGCGTACGGACGCACGGGCATCCTGGGACTTCCGACGTCGAATCACGACTTCACGCGACTGGTCTCGGGATCCCGGGATGCCGAGCAGGCGCGAGTCGCCTTCGTCCTGACGCTGACATGGCCGGCCATGCCGAGCATCTACTACGGGGATGAGATCGGCATGCGGTTCCTGCCGGACGCGCCCACGATCGAGGGCTCGATGCTGTCCCCCACGTACGATCGCGCGGGGTCGCGGACGCCGATGCAGTGGGGCGACCCGGGGTCCGTGCCGGGACCCGGGACGCCCGGAGCGTCGACCTATCTGCCCGCAGACCCCGCACCCGATGCGCCGACCGTCAGCGACTCGATCGCGAGCGAGTCGTCCCTGCTGCACCAGGTACGCCGTCTCGTCGCACTCAGGCACGAGGATCCGCGCCTGCACGCGTCCTCGCCCCTGCGCGTCGTCACCGGCCCGTACCCGTTCGTCTATGCGCGCGGGCACGACGAGTCGCTGCTCGTGCTGCTCAATCCGGGGCGCTCCGCGACGCGGATCGAACTGCCCGACCTGCGGGGTCGGGTGGTGACCGGGCGAGGGGTCGAGATCGACGGGGAGACGGCGCACATCGCCGGCTTCGGCTACGCCGTCATCGACCGGTCGGCCGACACGCACTCAGACTTCGCCACCACATCCACATCCACAGAAAGGGACACCGCATGACCTCCGTGACATCCGCACCCGAAGGCTTCCTCTGGGGAGCCGCGACCGCAGGACACCAGATCGAGGGCAACAACGTCAACACCGGCCACTGGGTGAACGAGTACTCCCCGGGCACGCAGATCCCCGAGCCGTCCGGAGACGCGTGCGACTCGTACCACCGCTACCCCGAGGACATCGCCCTCCTGGCCGGAGCAGGGCTCACGGCGTACCGCTTCTCGCTCGAGTGGGCGCGGATCGAGCCGGAGGAGGGCGTCGTCTCCAGAGCGCAGCTCGCCCACTACCGGCGCATGATCGACACCTGCCGCTCCCACGGAGTCGAGCCGATCGTGACACTGCATCACTTCACCTTCCCGCGCTGGTGGGACCGCGACGGCGGCTGGTACTCGCCGCGGGCGACGGCTCGCTTCGAGCGCTACACGGAGATCGCGTCGACGATCCTCGACGACGTCGACTGGGTCATCACGATGAACGAGCCGAACATGATGATCAACCAGAGTGAAGCGCGCATCGACACCGAGAACGGCGTCAACTTCCCCGGACCCTCTCCGCACGTCGCCCGGGCGACGGCGGCCGCGCACCGTGCATCCATGGAGGTGCTTCGCCGGCACGGGAAGAACGCGGGCTGGACGGTGGCCAACCAGGTGTTCCAGGCCGTCCCCGGCTGGGAGGACCAGCGCGACGAGTGGCAGTACTGGCGCGAGGACTTCTTCCTCGAGCAGGCGCGCGACGACGACTTCATCGGAGTCCAGTCCTACCTCCGCACGATCATCGGCCCGACCGACGACGACCTCGGATACGGTCCGCAGCCCTGGCCGGATACGGCGGAGCGCACTCTGACCGGCTGGGAGTACTACCCGGAAGCCCTCGGTCACGCGCTGCGCCACACGCGACGCGTGTCGGGCGACATCCCGATGATCGTGACCGAGAACGGCATCGCCACCGCAGACGACCCGCGCCGCATCCATTACACGACCGGCGCCCTGAAGGCGCTGGCGGACGCGATCGCCGACGGGATCGATGTGCGCGGCTACCTCCACTGGTCGCTGCTCGACAACTACGAGTGGGGCTCGTACCGCCCGACGTTCGGCCTCATCGCGGTCGATCGCGAGACGTTCGCGCGCAGCCCCAAGCCGAGCCTGGGCTGGCTCGGCGACCTCGCACGGAGGAATGTGTTCCCCGCCGACGGCGAGCACGCCCCGGAGTTCGCCGGCGCACGTGCCGGCACCGCCTGAGCACGCGGCGCGAGGCTCGAGACCGCCTCGCCCTTTCGCGACCGCGTCGCGGGAGCCGGGCGCGAAGCCGGCTCCCGCGACGCGGGTGGTGAAGGCTACTTCGCGACCGGGATCGACTGCGCCTCCAGCGCCGAGATCGTGGACTCCTGGGCGCTGGCCAGTGCCTCGTTCAGGGTGCCCGAGCCCGAGACCGCGGCCTTGAAGCCGTCCGAGACGTCGGCGTAGGTCTGCGTCATCGTCGGGCCCCACACGAAGTCGGGGTTGACCTCGCTGGCCGCCTGCGCGAAGACGTCGTAGATCTTCTGGTCGCCGTAGAACGGCACGCCCTCCTGGAGCACCGGCAGCTTCAGACCGGCCTTCGTGGCCGGGTAGATCGCCGCCGTCTCGTTCAGCGAGGTGAGCGCCTCCTCCGAGGTGTTCAGCCACAGCGCGAACTTCGCCGCCTCGTAGAGGTGGTCCGTCCCCTTGAAGACGGCGATCGACGAGCCGCCCCAGTTGCCGGCGGCCGCGTCGCCCGCCTCCCATTGGGGAGCCGGTGCGACCGACCACTTGCCCGAGGTGTCGGGCGCGCCGCTGGCGATGGAGTTCGCACCCCACACCGCGGAGTTCCACGTCCACACCTCACCGGAGTTGTAGGCGTTGTTCCACTCGTCCGTCCACGGCGGGTAGACCGCGACCAGGTCGTTGGCGATGAGGTCCTGCCAGTACGAGGCGACCGTCTCAGACTCGTCGCTGGTCAGCTCGACCGTCCACTCGTCGCCGTTGTTCTGGAACCACTGGCCGCCGGCCTGCCAGACGAAACCGGCGAACTGGTTGATGTCGGACTGCGAGAAGTTGGTGATGTAGCCGCCCAGCGCGCGGATCTGCTCCGCCGCGGCCTTGTACTCGTCCCACGTGGTGGGCACCGCGATGCCGTTCTGCTCGAACAGGTCGCTGCGGTAGAACAGCGCCATCGGGCCCTGGTCCTGCGGGATGCCGTAGACCTCGTCATCCGTCCCGAGCGTCGCCTGAGCCCAGGTCCAGTCGAGGAACTGGTCCTCGGCGGCGACGACGTCCTCGCACGCCGCGAGGTCGGCGAGGCCGTCCTGCACCCGGAAGTTGGGCAGGGCGTCGTACTCGATCTGGCCGAGATCCGGGGCGTTCCCGGCCTCGAGCTGGTTGAAGAAGTTCTGGTAGGTGCCGGCGTTGCCGGAGGGCCCGGTCTGGACCTCGACCTGGATGTCGGGGTTGGCCTCGTTCCACATCGCGACCGCGTCCTCGATGCCGGGGATCCACGACGTGAACGTCAGCGTGACGTCCCCGCCGGCCGGCTCGCAGTCGCCGGAGGCGGAACCGCTGTCGCCTCCGGAGGCGGAGCATCCCGCGACCACCAGAGCGCCCGCGGTGAGCAGGGCGACGGTGACCGCTCGTCTCATGTGCTGCATTTCTTCTCTCTCTCGGTTGGCCGTCGGCGGCAGCCGACGGGGGGTTCTCACTTCAGCGCGCCGGATCCGAGTCCCGTGCGCCAGTACCGCTGAAGCAAGAGGAACGTGATGATCAGGGGGACGACCGACAGCAGCGATCCGACGAGCACGTAGGTGCGCAGCTCGGGGAACTGGTTGATGGTCGAGTTCCACGAGTAGAGCCCGAACGTGACGGGGAAGAGCTCTTCGCTGCGGAGCATGATCAGCGGCAGGAAGAAGTTGTTCCAGATCGACACGAACTGGAACAGGAACACCGTCACGAGCGCGGGCGTCATGAGACGGATCGACACCGTGAAGAACGTGCGGAGCTCTCCCGCGCCGTCCAGGCGACTCGCCTCGATCAGTTCATCGGGGACGGATGCCTCGGCGAACACCCGCGACAGGTACACCCCGAACGGGCTCACGATGCTGGGGAGCAGCACCGCCCAGTAGGTGTTGGTCAGCTCGATACGGCTGAAGAGCAGGAAGAGGGGCAGGGCGAGTGCCGTCGCGGGCACGAGCACGCCGCCGAGCACGGTGTTGAAGATCGCCTCGCGCCCCGGGAAGCGGTATTTCGCCAGCGCGTATCCGCACATCGCGGCGACGATCGTCGCGAGGAGGCCTCCGACCCCGGCGTACAGGACGCTGTTGAGCAGCCATTTCGCATAGACGCCGTCGCGGTACGTGAAGAGCCCCGTGACGTTCTGGATGAACTGCGGATCGGCGAACCACAGCGGATTCGTCGTGAACAGCTGCCCCCGGCTCTTGGTGGATGCCACGAGCAGCCACCACAGCGGGATGAGGAAGTACAGAGTGAAGACCGCCATGACGATCATCGCGCCGGCGCGGGAGAACATGCTCTCCCTCGGCCCTCCCCCGGACGCGCCCGAGGCCCGGCCCGTGCGCCGCCCGGTGGTGATCGCGCGGGTGTTGGCGGTGTCGGTGACGGTCATGCCTGCTCCCCCCGTCGGCTGAGCTTGAGGAAGGTGAACGAGAGGACGAACGTGGCGAGGGCGAGCACGACCGAGAATGCCGCCGCCAGCGAGACGTTCGGGATCGAGCTCGTGGCGTAGATCGTCATGTTCGGCGTGTAGGTGCTCGTGACCGCCGAGCTGAACGCGCGGAAGGTCTGCGGCTCGGCGAGGAGCTGCAGCGTGCCGATGATCGAGAGCACGGCCGTCAGGACGAGGGCCGGCCGGACGAGCGGGATCTTGACCGACCACGCGATCCGGAACTGGCCGGCGCCGTCGATGCGAGCCGCCTCGTAGATCTCCTGGGGGATCGCCAGGAGGGTCGAGTAGATGATCAGCATGTTGTAGCCGACGAAGACCCACGTCACGACGTTCGCGATCGACCACAGGACCCACTCGGCCGACAGCAGATTCACCTGACTCGTCAGCACCTGGAAGGGCGAGAGGTTCGGCGAGTACAGGAAGCCCCACATGATCGCCGCGATGACGCCCGGCACGGCGTAGGGGACGAAGAACGCCAGGCGGAAGAACTTCTTGCCCTTGATGAGCGGCGAGTCCAGGAGCAGCGCGAACAGCAGCGCGAGGCCGAGCATGACCGGGACCTGCACGATGCCGAACAGCAGCACGCGTCCGACCGAGGTCCAGAAGGCCGTGTTCTGGAAGACGATGAGGTACTGCTGGATGCCGCCGAAGACCTCGCGCGCTTCACCGAAGGTCCCCTCCCGCTCCACCACGAGGAGCGACTGCCAGACCGCGTAGATGATCGGCAGCAGGTAGAAGAGGACGAACAGGATTCCGAACGGCGTGATGAGCGCGAGGATCGCGCCCTTGTGCGGCACGCGGCGACGGCGCCGCTCGGGCGACGACGCGGATCGCCGGCCCTTCGTGACGACGGCTTCGGTGGCGGTCATCGAGCCGCCTCCTCTCTGATGATGCGCACGGCCCCGCCCGGCACCTCTGCGCAGGCGGCGACGGATGCGCCGGTGATGAGCTCGGTCCCGGCGCACTCGACGAGGAGCGGCTCGGAGCCGTGGTTGACGATGAAGAGGTACGAGGCATCCGTCCCGCGCCGGCGGACGAGCTCGAACGCGCCGTCGCCGTGGGCGACGGCGGGGGCGCGGACGCCGGCATCCCGCGCGAGTCGGGCGACGAGCGCGCGGTAGTCCGCTGCGGCGGGCAGGGTCGCCAGATACCAGGCCGCTCCCCGTCCCCACGTGTTGCGGGTGACGGCGGGGCGCCCCGCCGAGGGGCCGTCGACGAAGGATGCCTCGACGTCCGCGGTCGTGACGCGCGAGCGCTCCGACCAGAGGTGCGCGGTGGCCCCGTTCGACAGCTGCACCGGCACGCCGGGCTCGACGGGCGCGAACTCCTCGACGTGGATGCCGAGCGCCTCGCGGAACGGTCCGGTGTAGCCGCCCGTCCACACCCGGTCGTGCTCGTCGACGGTGCCGCTGAAGAAGGTCACCAGGCCCGTGCCACCCGCCGCGATCCAGTCCGTCAGGACCGCCGCCTCCTCGGCTCGCACGAGGTGCAGCCCCGGGACGATCACGAGACGGTAGCGCGACAGGTCGGCGCCCGGCGCGACGATGTCCACCGTCAGGCCCAGCGCGTGCAGCGCGCTGTAGGCGGCGTGCACCTGCTCGAGGTAGCCGAACGCGCTGCTCGGCCGCGACTCGTTCTGCGTTGCCCACCAGGACTCCCACGAGAAGATCAGGGCCGTCTGGGCGTCGACCCGCGACCCCGCCACCTCGCCGAGACGCTCGATGACGTCGCCCAGCTGGACGACCTCCCGCCACACGGCCGTATCGGTGCCGGCGTGGGGAAGCATCGCGGAGTGGAACTTCTCACTCCCCTGCACCGAGGCGCGCCACTGGAAGAAGCACACCCCGTCGGCACCGCGTGCGACGTGGGTGAGGGAGTTGCGGAGGATGCCGCCGGCGCTCTTGGGCTTGTTCAGCGGCTGCCAGTTGACGGCGCCCGTGGAGTGCTCCATGAGGATCCACGGCCCTCCGGAGGCGAGGCCCCGCGTGAGGTCCGCGGCGAACGCGAGCTCGGCCTCGGGGTCGTCGAGCCGGCCGTCGAGGTAGTGGTCGTTGGCCACGACGTCCATGTCGTCCGCCCACGACCAGTAGTCCATGTCGTCGATGTGGGCCGTCACCATGAAGTTGGTCGTCACGGGCACGGCGCTGCGGCTGCGGAGTGCATCGGCTTCGGCACGGTAGTACGACAGCAGCTCGTCCGAGCTGAAGCGATGGAAGTCGAGCATCTGGCCGGGGTTGCGGGTCGCGGGCGTCAGGCGCGGCGTGCCGATCTCATCCCACGCCGAATACGCCTGGCTCCAGAACGCCGTGCCCCACGCCCGGTTGAGAGCGTCGAGATCGCCGTACTTCTCCCGCAGCCAGCGCCGGAACGACGCGGCGCTCTCGTCGCAGTAGCACAGGGCGTTGTGGCAGCCGATCTCGTTCGACACGTGCCAGAGGGCGACCGCCGGGTGATCCCCATAGCGATCGGCGACGGCCGCGGCGAGGCGCACGGCCGCCTCCCGGAAGACGGGGGAGCTCGGGCACCACGACTGGCGGCCGCCGAAGTAGCGGCGCGTGCCGTCCTCCGCCATCGGGAGGATCTCGGGGTGCGCGCGGACGAGCCACGCGGGAGGGGATGCGGTGCCGGTGCCGAGGTTCACCCTGATCCCGGCCGCATCCAGGCGTCCGATGATGTCGTCGAGCGCCTGGAAGTCGTACTCGCCCTCGCGCGGCTCGAGGTGCGCCCAGCCGAAGATGTTGATGGCCACGAGGTCGACGCCCGCCTCGATCATGAGGGCGATGTCCTCGTCCCACACGTCCGGCGCCCACTGCTCGGGGTTGTAGTCGCAACCGAAAGCGATGCCGTCGTGCTCGAAGGGGCGAGCGGAGCCGAACATGATCTCCCTAGGTCTGTGAACGTGCACAGCCCGGCGTGCGAATCTCGACGCTGAGGTTCTGTGAACGTGTACAGAGTAGGGCGGCCGACGCGCGGATGTCAATCGTTTCGCGATGTGTGCGCGTGCACATACGATGGGCCGCGTGGGAAGCACGGATCGCCGACGGCGCGCCACCGTGAAGGACGTCGCGACCGAGGCGGGCGTCTCGCGCGGCACCGTCAGCCGCGTCCTGAACGGCCAGCCGTACGTCTCGGAGGAGGCGCGCGAGGCGATCGAGGCCGCCATCGCGAAAGTGGGGTTCGTGCCCAACCGGGCGGCCCGCAGCCTCGTCATGCAGAGCTCGCAGGCGATCGGCCTCATCGTTCACGAACCGCACTCGCTCTTCGTCGAGGATCCCAACATCGGCTCGATCCTGCTCGGCGCCAACGCCGCTCTCTCGGAGGCCGACTACCAGCTGTCGTGTCTCATCGCGGACGGGCCGCGCGACATCGAGCGCCTCTCGCGCTACCTGAGCGGCGGCCTGATCGACGGGGTCATCATCGTCTCTGCGCGCGAGGGCGATCCGATCACGCGCGCCGTCGCGGATCTGCGGCTTCCCGCGGCCTTCGTCGGACACCCCGGAGACATCGGAGACGCCGCCTACGTCGCGATCGACAATCGGGGTGCCGCCCGAGAGATCTCCAGCCGACTGGTCGAGACCGGACGGCGGCGGATCGGCATGATCGCCGCCGCGCTGGACCGCGACTCGGGCTCGGATCGCCTCGCGGGCTTCAACGACGCCCTGGGCGATCGATTCGACCCGGAGCTCGTCCAGCCGGTGCCCCTGTACTCGTACTCCGACGGACAGGCCGGCATGCGGCGACTCCTCGAGCGGGCGCCCGACGTCGACGGGATCTTCGCCTCCAGCGACGCCGTCGCCGCCGGGGCCATGGACGCGCTGCAGGCGGCGGGACGCTCGGTGCCGGTCGACGTGGGAGTCGTGGGCTTCGACGACAGCTCGTGGGCGCTGCGATGCGACCCGCCCCTGTCGACGGTGCATCAGCCTGCCGACCAGCTCGGGCGCGCCGCCGCCGAGCTCGTGCTGCGGCAGCTGCGAGGCGAGGAGCGCGAGACCCGCGGGCGCGTGCTGGACTGCCCGGTCGTCTGGCGCGAGTCGGCCTGACCCCCAGGAGCGCGGCGCGGAATACGACGGATGCCGCGGCCCGTTGTCGTCAGGGATGAGCACCGCGCCCGTACCCGCCCTGTCCGTCCTCGACCTCGTGCCGGTGAGGGCCGGTCAGACCAGCGCACAGGCGGTGGAGGCATCCCTCTCCCTCGCGCAGAGCGCCGACGACCTGGGCTACCGGCGCTACTGGTTCGCCGAGCACCACAACATGCCCGCCGTCGCGTCGACGACCCCGCCGGTCCTGATCGCCGCGGCGGCCGCGCGGACGAGCCGGATCCGCGTGGGGTCAGGCGGCGTCATGCTTCCCAACCACTCGCCCCTCGTGGTCGCCGAGCAGTTCGCGGCGCTCGAGGCGCTCGCACCAGGTCGGATCGACCTCGGCATCGGGCGGGCGCCCGGCAGCGATCCCGTGATCACCCAGCTCCTGCGCATGTCGGGCACGACGAGCGATGTCGAGCGCTTCCCCGAGCACGTGCGCGACATCATCTCGCTCGTGGGAGCCGACGGCGCCACCGTGCGGTTCACCTCGGGCGGGACGTACGACGTCCACGCGACCCCCGCCGCCACGACCGCCCCCGAGGTGTGGCTGCTCGGCTCGAGCGACTACTCCGCACAGCTGGCGGCGTCGCTCGGACTTCCCTACGTCTTCGCGAACCACTTCTCCGGCGAGGGCCTCGACCGCGCGCTCGCGCTCTACCGTGGTCAGTTCGCGCCGAGTGAGTCGTACCCGCAGCCGGTGACCTTCCTCACCGCGAACGTCATCGCCGCGCCGACCGCCGAAGAGGCCCAGGAGCGCGCGCTGCCGCAGCTGCGGATGATGGCCCGGCTCCGCCAGAACAAGCCGCTTCTGCCGCTGGAGACCGTCGAACAGGCCCAGGCCGCGGCATCCGACTTCGACGCCCTCGGCGGACAGATCATGGCCGGCGCCCGCGCGCGATGGTTCGTCGGAACCGGCGACTCCGTCCGCGCCGAGCTCGCCGACTTCGCCGCGCGCCACGGGGTCGACGAGGTCATGATCTCGCCGATCGCGGGCGCGTACGACCGCGAGGGGACGGATGCCGCGGCTGGCCGCACGCAGACGCTGGAGCTGCTCGCCGCCTAGCCGGCGGAATCGGGGCCGCTCCTCGTGTGCACGATGACGGAGATGTGCAGGATGACGGATGCCTGGGGCCGAGGCATCCGCCATCGCGCACATCTCCGTCATCTCGTACGGGGCACCCGGCATCGCGGCGCGCAGGCGACCCGCGCGCCGGGCGCTCACGCCGTGAGGCGCACCACGAGCGGGGCGCCGTCGCCTGCCTCCGGTATCGAGAAGTCCGCCGAGCCGCGGGGCGTCGTGACGCGGTAGTCCCCCGCGAAGCCGCGCACGCGGACGAGCCCGTCCGCGCCGGGACGCAGCGCGCGCGGAGCGTGCCACCACTCCCCGCGGACGAGGTCGCGAAGCGCGTCGTAGGAGGGCTTGCGTGAGCCGTCGGCACGGATGAGGCCGGACGGAGCGCCGAGCCATGCGCCTTCGTCGGTGAGACCCCAGTAGGTCAGCGACTCCACCGCGGGATGCGCGACGACCGTGCGGTAGTGACGCACGAGCTCGTCGGCCTGCCGCGCCTCACCCTCGGGGGTGGAAGGCCACGAGTCGACGACGTAGTCGTTGAGGTCGATGATCTCGGGCGGCATGAGGTCGCCGGAGAGGAGCGTCGTCTCGGTCAGCTGCAGCGGGAGTCCGAAGCGCGCGAAGCGCTCGAGGATGTCCGCGATGCCCTCCTCGCCGCGGAAGCCCTGATGCATGTGGGTCTGCAGGCCCAGTGCGTCGATCCGGATGCCCGCGTCGAGGCACTCCTCGATGAGCCGCTCGTAGTCCTCGCTCAGGTCGAAGTCGTTGAGCACGAGCCGGGCCGACGGATTCGCGTCCCGAGCCGTCTCGAACGCCAGGCGGACCATTCCGACGCGCCCCTTCGTCTGCGCCAGCCGCGTCACGGCGTTGTCCTCCGCCGTGAAGACGGGGAGGATCACGACCTCGTTGATCGCGTCCCAGAGGTCCACGACGCCGGCGAAGGAAGTGACCTCGCGCACGATGCGATCGCGGATCGTGGCCTCGACCTCGGCATGCGTCCGCTCCTGCAGCCAGTGCGGGGCGAGCGTGTGCCACACGAGCGGATGTCCCTTGACCCGCACTCCGCGATCGGCGAACCAGCGAGCCGCCGTGAGGAGCCGGGCGGTGTCGGGGCGCCCCGGCTGCGGCTCGAATCCGCGCCAGTAGAAGGGAAGCGTCACGGTGTCGAACAGGTCGAGCCATGCGTCCAGCAGCGGGACGGCCCGGTCGGCCTCCGCGCCGCCGAACACCCGCACGGCTCCGCCCTCGGTGGCGGCCGGTCCGCCGAGGAGCTCGACGAAGTCGAAGCCGATGTTGCCGAACCCGAAGGCGTGGCGCGTCTGCTCCACGGTGACCGGTTCGCCCGCGACCCGCGTGCCGTCGGGGGCGATCAGCTCGAGGGGGACTTCCCGGAATCGGTGCGACAGGTCGGGCGACATCCGCTCTCCTTGTTTCAGGGCGAGGGAGTTTGTTTTCGTCCCAGACATATTCGCACGGATCCCGGTGTGCCCCGCACCGGTGACCGGCGGTCAGCGGATGCTGTCGATCGGCGACGCGGTTCCCGAGACCGTGATGCCGCCCGCGGCGGGGATCCCGACGCGCAGCAGGCTCGGTCGTCCGACATGGCGACCCTGCCGGATCGTGACGACCGATCCGTCGCCCGCCGCGCCCAGCGATCGCAGATACGCGCCGAAGGCCGCCGCGGCGGAACCGGTCGCAGGGTCCTCCGTGATCTCGCCGACCGGAAACGGGTTCCGCGCCTCCCATTCGACGGGGCCGAGACGGTGGGCGACCGTGATCGTGCCGGCCCACCCTTCCCGGTCCATCAGCTCGCGGGCGTCGTCGGGGTCGAACGTGAACCCGTCGAACGTCTCCTGGTCAGAGAGGACGAGGACGGGATGCCGGTTCCCGGCGAACGACAGCCGCGGAGGGTGCTCGGGGGCGAGGTCGGCATCCGTCAGTCCGAGCACGCGAAGCAGCTCGGCGAGGACGGCGGGATCGAGCTCGCTCACGTCGGGCTCGACGCTGGTGAACGAGGCCCGGATTCCCCCGGCGTCACCCGGGAATTCGTCGTCGTCCTCGGAGGTGTCGATCACCACCTCCCCGACCGGTGTCGCGAAGCGCAAGCGCCCCGTCCCCTCTCGCTCGGCGAGCACGACGGCCGTGGCGATGGTCGCGTGGCCGCAGAACGGCACCTCCGCGATGGGGGAGAAATAGCGGATGCTGCGGGCATCGCCGCGGCGCCCGGTGAGGAACGCCGTCTCCGAGTAGCCCACGTCGGCCGCGATCGCCTGCATGTCGGCGTCGGAGAGGGACGAGGCATCCGGGACCACACCCGCCGGATTGCCACCGCCCGGGACCCGCGGATCGACGAAGGCGGCGTAGCGCAGCACCTCGGTCACTCGTCAGTCCTCGGGTTCCCCGCTGAGCAGCCCCCGGAGCCAGTCCCGCGCCTCGATGAAGATGTCGTCGGAGTAGCGATCCGGGTAGCGGACGATGGCACGGTCGGCGCGCGGATACGAGCCGAGGAAGATGACCTTGGGGCTGAAGCGGCGCAGGCCCAGCAGCGCGTCGGCCATCCGCTCGTCCTGGATGTGCCCGTCGGCGTCGATGACGAAGCGGTAGCGGCCGAGCGAATCGCCGATGGGTCGCGACGCGAGGAGCGAGAGGTTGATCCCGCGGGTCGCGAACTGCTCGAGCATCTCCAGCAGCGCGCCGGGGTGATCGTCGGGCAGCTCGGCGATGAGCGACGTCTTGTCGGCGCCGGTGGGCGGCGGCAGCGAGACCGGCCGCGAGACCAGCACGAACCGGGTGACGGCGTTGAGGTTGTCGCCGATCCGCTCGGCGAGGAGCTCCAGGTCGTGGTGCTCGAGGATGCCGGGCGGGGCGATGGCGGCGTCGGCGTCGCTCGTTCCGTCGAGGAGGCCCATGGCGCTGGCGACATTGCTCGACGCGGGCACGTGCGCGTGCGCCGGGAGCGTGCGGGTGAGCCACTGGAGGCACTGGGCGTACGCCACGGGGTGCGCGGCGACGAGCGAGACGTCCTCGAGCCGCGTGCCCGGACGGGCGACGAGCACGAAGTCGACGGGAACCAGGTACTCCCCGACGATGCGCAGTCCCGGCATCGTGGCGAGGGCGTCCTGCGCCGTCGAGACCCCGCCGTCGACGGAGTTCTCGATCGCGATCATCGCCGAGTGCGAGCGCCCCTCGACGACGTCGGACAGCGCCTCGCCGACGTTGCGGACGGAGCGCCAGTCCTGTCCGCGTGCCTCCGGCACCTGCGCGAGCGCGGCTTCGGTGAACGTTCCGGCGGGGCCCAGGAAGCTGTAGGTGCGGCGGCCTGCGGCGTCGGGCGCGGATGTCACCGTCACAGCCTAGCCATCGCGTCGATGCCGCCCGTTGCGCTTCGGACGACGGGACCTAAGCCTCTGCCGCCGATCACCGGGAAGCGGAGGCTGAACGCATGACACACATCCTGGTGGCGTACGCCACGAAGCATCACTCCACGCAAGAGATCGCCGAGGCGATCGCGGCCGAGCTCCGGTCGCACGGACACGAGGTGGACTGCGCCGAGGCCGGACACGCGACCGCGAGCGGCTACGACGCCGTCGTCCTCGGAAGCGCCGTCTACATGGGCCGATGGCGGCGCGAGGCGAAGCACTTCCTCAAGCACGAGCGCGAACGGCTCGCCGCCATCCCCTTCTGGATCTTCAGCTCCGGGCCGGTCGGGGGAGGCAGCGGAGACGCCGAGAAGGACGAGGCCTGGCAGGAGCCGAAGTCGCTCATGGAGCTCGCCGAGTCGCTCGGAGTGCGGGAGCACGTCGTGTTCGGCGGGCGGCTCCCGGAGCACCCGGGCAACTTCGTGGAGTCCGCCATGGTGCGCAACACTCCGCCGGACGAGAGGGACAACCGCGACTGGGACCGCATCCGCGAATGGACGCAAGGCGTTGCGACAGCCCTGGCCGGTGACAGACTGGACGCATGAGCCGCGCAGGACAGCCCGCCGAAGCATCCGACCTCATCGACATCGACGAACTGATCGCCGCGTACTACGACCGGAAGCCGGATGCCTCGGTGCCCGAGCAGCGGGTGGCCTTCGGCACGAGCGGTCACCGCGGATCCTCGCTCTCCACGAGCTTCAACGAGGACCACATCCTCGCGACGACCCAGGCGATCGTCGACTACCGCCGAGCTCAGGGCATCGCCGGACCCCTGTTCCTCGGCCGCGACACGCACGGCCTCTCCCTGCCCGCCGAGCGCAGCGCCATCGAGGTGCTCGTCGCCAACGGCGTCGACGTGCGGGTGGACGCGCGCGACTCGTGGGTGCCCACGCCGGCGCTCAGCCACGCGATCCTGGCCTACAACCGCGACCGCGCCCTGGACGACCCGGGCCGGGCGGACGGCATCGTCGTCACGCCGTCGCACAACCCGCCGCGCGACGGCGGCTTCAAGTACAACCCGCCGAACGGCGGTCCCGCCGACACCGACGCGACCGGCTGGATCGCCGACCGCGCGAACGCCCTCATCGCGGGCGGCCTCGCCGACGTGCAGCGCAAGCCCTTCGCCGACATCGACGCCGACAGCCTCGGCCAGTACGACTTCCGCGACGCCTACGTCCGCGACCTCGAGAACATCATCGACGTGGGGGCGATCCGCGGCGCGGGCGTGCGCATCGGCGCCGACCCCCTCGGCGGTGCGTCGGTGGAGTACTGGGCGCTGATCGCCGAGGTCTACGGCCTCGACCTCACTGTCGTGAATCCCGACGTCGATCCGACGTGGAGGTTCATGACCCTCGACTGGGACGAGAAGATCCGGATGGATCCGTCGTCGCCCTCGGCGATGGCCTCCCTCGTCGAGAAGCGGCACGAGTACGACGTTCTCACGGGGAACGACGCGGACGCGGACCGGCACGGCATCGTGACACCCGACGCCGGCCTCATGAACCCGAACCACTACCTCGCCGTCGCGATCGACTACCTCTACTCGCACCGGCCGAACTGGCCGGCGGACGCCGCGGTCGGCAAGACGCTCGTGTCGTCGATGATCATCGATCGCGTCGCGGAAGCGCTCGGGCGGCGGCTGCTCGAGGTGCCGGTCGGGTTCAAGTGGTTCGTCCCGGGTCTCCTCGACGGATCCGTCGCCTTCGGCGGCGAGGAGTCGGCCGGAGCCTCGTTCCTCCGGAAGGACGGGACGGTCTGGACGACGGACAAGGACGGCATCCTCCTGTGCCTGCTCGCGTCGGAGATCCTCGCCGTGACCGGCAAGACGCCGTCCCAGCGCTACGCCGAACTGGAGGCGGAGTTCGGCGCCTCGGCGTACCAGCGCGTCGACGCGCCGGCCACGCCCGCGCAGAAGGCCCAGCTCGGCAAGCTCGCGCCCGAGGCCGTGACCGCGACCGAGCTCGCGGGCGAGCCGATCACGGCGAAGCTGTCGCACGCGCCGGGCAACGGCGCCGCGATCGGCGGACTCAAGGTGCAGACCGAGCACGCCTGGTTCGCCGCGCGCCCCTCGGGCACGGAGGACGTCTACAAGCTCTACGCCGAGTCGCTCCGCGGACCCGGGCACCTCGCCGAGGTGCAGGAGGAGGCCCGTGCGGTCGTCTCGGCGGCGCTCGGCGGCGCGTAGGGCAGGTCAGCGCTTCGGCGTGCTGTCGCGGACGAGCACCTCGAGGCGGATGCTGTCGGGCGCCTGCTTCCAGGTCTCGTCGACGGCTGCCCGCACCGTGAGGTAGCCCACGTGCGCGAGCGGCACCCTCACCGTCGTGAGCGCGGGAGTCACGTCGCGCGCCGTCGGGATGTCGTCGAAGCCGGCGACGGCGATGTCGGAGCCGACATCGCGCCCCGCCTCCCGCAGGGCTGCCATGGCGCCGATCGCGACGATGTCGCTGATGCCGAACACGACGGTGCCGGGCTCGAGCCCCTCCGAGAGGGCCTCTCGCATGCCCTTCTCCCCCGCATCGCGTGTGAAGGCGCCGCGGTGGATGCGCTCGACGACCCCGCCGCCCGACCCGAAGCCCTCGGTGAAGCCCGCGATGCGGTCGTCCGAGGTCCGCACGCCCTCGAGCGCACCGAGGATGACGGCGGTGCGGTATCCACGCGCGGCAAGGGCCGCGCCGAGCGCCCGCGCGCCCCCGATGTTGTCGATGAGCACGGTGCGCACGTCGCCCGCGCCGGGGCCGAGGGCGACGACGCGTCCGCCTCCCGCGGCGATGGCATCCAGCTCGTGCTGCAGCTCCGGCGATGACGACTCCGTGCTGCGGGAAGCCGCGAGGATGAGCCCGCGCGGGCGCTGCCCGCGCAGCGCCCGCACCATGCGCGTCTCGCGCTCGGCATCCCGCTCGGTCACGGCGATCGTGACGACCAGGCCCGCCTCGTGCGCGCCCCGCGCGACTCCCGAGGCCATGAGGCCGAAGTGCGGGTCGGCGATGTCGGCGACGAGCAGCGCGATGATGGCGGACGTCCCCTTGGCCGTCGCCTGCGCCGAGAGGTTGGCGGTGTAGCCGAGCTGCTCGGCGGCCGCCTCGACCCGCTCGCGATACGACTCCGCGACCTTGCGCGTCGAGCCGTTGAGCACGCGCGACGCCGTCGCGAGGGAGACCCCCGCTGCGCTGGCGACATCGTGGAGCGTCGGCGCAGACACCCGCGTCCGCACTCCCCTTGGGTCGACCGTCGTGTCGGTCATCAGCGAGATTCTACGGTCGGGACGGCAGAATGGGAGCCATGTCTTGGCTTGTGACCGGCGGCGCCGGCTATATCGGCGCGCACGTCGTGCGTGCCCTCGCGGCAGCTGACCTCGCCCCCGTCGTGATCGACGACCTGTCCAGCGGCCACGCCGCTTTCGTCCCGGACGGCCTTCCGTTCGTCCGCGGCACGATCCTCGACCGCGAGCTGGTCGAGCGCGCACTCCGCGAGCACTCGGTCGAGGGCGTCATCCACGTCGCCGGGTACAAGTACGCGGGGGTTTCGGTACAGCGTCCGCTCCACACCTACGCGCAGAACGTCGAGGGCACGCGCATCGTTCTCGAGGCCATGCGGGCGGCGGATGTCGCGAACATCGTCTTCTCGTCGTCGGCGGCGGTCTACGGGACGCCGGACGTCCCCCTCGTGACGGAGGACCTGCCCAAGCGCCCCGCGTCACCGTACGGCGAGTCCAAGCTGATCGGCGAGTGGCTTCTGAGGGACCAGGCCGTCGCGACGGCCGACTCGGAGCATCCTCTCCGTCACACGTCGCTGCGGTACTTCAACGTCGTCGGCTCCGGCGATGCCGCCGTCTACGACACCAGTCCGCACAATCTCTTCCCGCTCGTCTTCGAAGCGCTCCTGGAGGGGCGGACGCCGCGGATCAACGGCGACGACTACGACACCGAAGACGGCACGAACGTCCGGGACTACGTCCACGTCTCCGACATCGCGGCGGCGCACGTCGTGGCGGCGCAGCGCCTCGCCGCCGGCGAGTCCCTCGAGCCGGCTTACAACCTGGGCTCGCAGAACGGGCTGTCGGTCCGTCAGATCATGGATGCCATGGCCCGCGTCACGGGTATCGACTTCGTGCCCGAGATCGGTCCTCGCCGCCCCGGCGACCCCGACCGGATCGTCGCCACGGGCGAGCTCGCCGCCCGCGACCTGGACTGGGCGAATCGCTACTCGGTCGACGAGATGGTCCGCACCGGCTGGGAGGCGCGGCGCAGCGCGGCGTGAATTTCACCCGCTCCGGGTGAAGCGGGCGACGCGCCGTCGTCAGTAGCCTGTCGGCCATGGCAGCGAACGGTCGTCCCTTCGGCGTCACCCTCGTGGCGCTCCTCGCCTGGATCAACGGCGCGCTCACGATCATCCAGGGCATCTTCGCGCTCTTCAACCCGTCCGCCGGCGACGACTGGTCGGGCTGGGTGGCGATCGTGATCGGCATCGTGACGATCCTCGTGAGCTTCGGCCTGTTCGGCGGCAACTCGGCGGCACGGGTGATCGTGACGATCGTGTTCGTCCTGAGCCTGATCGGCTCCCTGCTGCTGATGTTCACCGCCTTCGGACCCGGCGTGGTCATCGGAGCGATCATCAGCGCGGCGCTGGCGCTGATCGGCATCCTTCTGCTCTACACGCGCCGCGCCAACGAGTTCTTCCGTCGCTGACGCGAGAGGCCGTGCCTCGCCGGCGCCGCGTGCGGGCGGCGCCGGCGAGGTCACTTCGCGGGACGCGCGGTGCTCTCCCGCACGACCAGCTGCGCTCCGACCGCCTCGTACGCGGCGTCATCGCGCGCGCCGTCGATGCGGCCGATCAGCAGCTCGATCGCCCGCTCGCCGAGCCGGTCGAAATCCTGGCGCACCGTCGTGAGAGGCGGCCGGTAGTCAGCAGCGTCGGCGACGTCGTCGAATCCCACGACGCTGACGGACGGCGCGGCCCGACCCTCGTCGGCGAGCGCCCGCAGCAGGCCCAGGGCCATCTGGTCGTTCGCGGCGAACACCGCCGTCGCATCGGCCGGGAGCGCGAGACCTGCGGCGTGTCCTGATGCGGCGCTCCAGTCCCCGCGAAGAGGAGCGGATGCCTCGGCCCCCGCGGCGGCGAGCGCTTCCCGCCAGCCGCGCTCGCGCTCCGCCGCGGCGAACGAGCCCTCCGGGCCGGCGACGTGGTGAACCGTCGCGTGACCGAGGCCGAGAAGGTGGGCGGTGGCTGCGTGGGCGCCGCCGACGTGGTCGGTCACGACGACGCCGAACCGGTCGTCTGCGGCGGAGTCGACGACGACGAGCGCGAAGTCGGCGGGGGTGGCGGCATCCCGAACCAGATCCGTCGCCTCGTTGAGCACGATCGCTCCGTCGACGCCCTGATCATGGAGCCGCTCGAAGGCGCTGGCGATGTCGGGATCGGCTGCGCCGAGCGTCACCACGACGAGCGCATACCCGCGGGCGGCCGCGGCATCGGCCACAGCCTGGAGCATGCGCGAGTTGCCCACCGTCGCGAGGGTCGACGCGACCAGTCCCACCGTCTGCGTGCGCCCCGTGCGGAGTGCGCGCGCCGCCCGGTGCGGCCGATAGCCGAGGCGCGCCATCGCGGCTTCGACCCGCGCGCGTGTCGCCGGGTCGACGCGCGGGCTGTCGTTGACGACCCGCGACACGGTCTGGCCCGAAACACCCGCGGCTTCGGCGACATCCGCCATCGACACGCGTCGCGCCATCTCGACCTCCCTTGCGTGTTGACGATAACACACGCGAGTGTTACCGTGTTGACGTGAACACGGTCAATGTTCCGCCGCAGCTCCTGGGCGCCGGCGTCACCAAACGCTCCACGCTCCTCGCCGACGGGCGCGAGCTCATCTACTTCGACGACCCGGGCTCGACCCTCGGGGACGAGCGCGGCGTCGACGCGCGCGTCCTCGGACCCAGGCCCGACACCGCGACGATGCGGCTCGACGTGCTGACGGGCGACTGGATCTCGGTCGCGGCGGCCCGTCAGAACCGCGCCTTCCTTCCGCCGGCGGAACTCGACCCGCTCGCGCCGCAGACCCCGACGAACCCCAGCGAGATCCCGTCGCGCTACGACGTCGCGGTCTTCGAGAACAAGTCGCCGTCGTTCGGCCCCGCGCTCGCCGAGCCGCACGAGGGGGCCCCCGCCGCCGCCGACCCCCCGCGCGGACTGGACGATCTGGCTGCCCTCGGGCTCGGCCGGACGCGGACGAGCGTCGGGCGCACCGAGGTGGTGTGCTTCAGCCCCGAGCACGCCGGCTCGTTCGGCACGCAGACCGTCACGCGCGCCCGCACGGTCATCGAGGCGTGGGCGGATCGGACGGCTGCGCTCTCGGCACTGCCGGGGGTCGAGCAGGTCTTCCCCTTCGAGAACCGCGGCGAGGCGATCGGCGTGACGCTCCCCCACCCCCACGGCCAGATCTACGCCTACCCCTACATCACGCCTCGCACGGCACGGCTGCTCGATTCGGTCGAGCGGACGGCGCCGGACCTGTTCCAGCGCATCCTCGACTTCGAGCGCGGTTCGGAGCGCGTCATCCTGCAGGGCGAGCACTGGACGGCGTACGTTCCGTTCGCCGCCCGATGGCCGCTCGAGGTGCACCTCCTCCCGCACCGCCACGTCGCCGACTTCGCCGAGACGACAGGCGCCGAGCGCGACGAGCTGGCCCCCCTCTACCTGCGCCTGCTGCGGGGCGTCGACGCCCTGTACGACACCCCCACCCCGTACATCGCGGCCTGGCACCAGGCGCCCGTCCACGTCGGGCGCGAGAGCGCCCGGCTGCACCTCGAGCTGACCAGTCCCCGCCGTGCCGCCGACAAGCTCAAGTTCCTCGCCGGATCCGAGGCCGCGATGGGGGCCTGGATCGGCGACGTCCCCCCCGAGACCTCGGCTGCGCGCCTGCGCGAGGCCGTGCAAGGAGTGACCCTGTGAGCACCACACCTGAAGCCGACGCGCGCGACCTCTTCGCGCGGCTGACCGGCGCAGAGCCGGAGGGTGTCTGGTCGTCGCCCGGTCGCGCGAATCTGATCGGCGAGCACACCGACTACAACGACGGCTTCGTGCTGCCGTTCGCGATCGAGCACCGCACGCACGCCGCCCTCGGTCTCCGCGGCGACGGGCGCATCCGGGTCGCCTCCACCTTCGACGACGCGGTTGCCGAGGTGGCTCTCGCCGACCTCGACCGCCTCTTCCCCGACCGACGCGGGGACGTGCCCGAGTGGGCGACCTACCCGCTCGGGGTCGCCTGGGCCCTCCTGCGGACGACCGGGCTCGCGCCCGCAGCGGTCACGGGCGTCGATCTGGCCATCGCGTCGGACGTCCCGGTCGGCGCGGGTCTCTCGTCGTCGGCGGCGATCGAGGGAGCCGTCGCCTCCGCGCTCAACGAGACGTGGGACCTGGGGCTCGACCGCGTCGAACTCGCGCAGGCGGGCCGCCGCGCCGAGAACGAGGCGGTCGGCGCTCCCACCGGGATCATGGACCAGATGGCCTCGATGCTGGGGCAGCCGGATGCCGCGATCTTCCTGGACTGCCGCACGCTCGACGCGAATGTCGTCGACCTCGGGTTCGCGCGAGCCGGGCTCGAGCTCGTCGTCATCGACACGCGCGTGAAGCACTCGCATGCGACCGGCGGGTACGGCGAGCGCCGCGCGGCGTGCGAGCTGGGCGCCCGGACGCTGGGCGTTCCCGCTCTGCGCGACCTCTCGCTCGACGACCTCCCCCGCGCCGAGCAGCTGCTCGACGAGACCACGTTCCGCCGCGTGCGGCACGTCGTCACCGAGAACCAGCGCGTGCTCGACACCGTTCGGACGCTTCGCGAGGACGGACCGCGAGCGATCGGCGAGCTCCTCGTGGCGTCCCATGCGTCGATGCGCGACGACTTCGAGATCTCGGTGCCCGAGCTCGACACGGCCGTCGAGGCGGCGCTGGCGGCGGGTGCGATCGGCGCACGCATGACGGGCGGTGGATTCGGCGGCGCCGCGATCGCCCTCGTCGCCCGCGCCGACGTGGCGAGGGTGACGGATGCCGCGGCCGCAGCCTTCCAGGCGGCCGGATTCCGCACTCCCCACGTCTTCACCGTGACCCCTTCGGCCGGAGCTCGCCGCGACGGGTGAGCAGCGTCGAAGAGTCGAACGGCCCGTGAACACCGTCGGTAGACCCGCTGACCACCACGCGCAAGGCCTCGCTCGGTGCGCATCGGCCCCCTAGGGTCGAGGGCGGTGCCGAGGCATCCGTCCTCGCACCGGAGGAGCGATCGTGGCATACATCACCGTCGGAACCGAGAACTCGGTCGACATCAAGCTTTTCTACACCGATCAGGGCTCGGGCCAGCCTGTCGTGCTCATCCACGGATTCCCGCTGAACGGCGAGTCGTGGGGCAAGCAGGCCGCTGCTCTGCGCGAGGCGGGGCACCGGGTCATCGCGTATGACCGGCGCGGCTTCGGACAGTCGACCAAGACGGGTTCGGGCTACGACTACGACACCTTCGCATCCGACCTCAACGCGCTCATGGTCGAGCTGGATCTCGGAGACGCGATCCTGGTCGGCTTCTCGATGGGAACCGGCGAGGTCGCCCGCTACCTCGCGAACTATGGGAGCGGGCGTGTGGCGAAGGCGGCCTTCCTCGGCTCGCTCGAGCCGTACCTGCTCATCACCGACGACAACCCCGACGGCGCCGGCCCGCAGGAGTTCTTCGACGGGATCGCCAAGTCCGTCGCCGACGACCGCTGGGCGTTCCTCACCGGTTTCTACAAGGACTTCTACAACCTCGACGAGAACCTCGGATCGCGCATCTCGCAGGAGGCCGTCGACGCGAGCGTGCAGGTGGCCAACCAGATGGGGAATCAGGCGATCGCCGCCGCCCCGCTCACGTGGCCCACCGACTTCCGCGCCGACATCGAGAAGATCGACGTCCCGGCCCTCATCGTCCACGGGACGGCGGACAACATCCTCCCGATCGACGCGACGGGACGCCGGTTCGCGAAGCTCCTCCCCGCCGCGACCTACGTCGAGATCGACGGCGCCCCGCACGGCATGCTCCTCACCCACGCCGACGAGGTGAACGAGGCGCTGCTCGCGTTCGCGCGCAGCTAGCGTTCGTCCGCGCCTAGGGCGGTCACGAGCGTAGGAGAAAGAGCGAAGGTACGTTCGTCCCGGCGGACTCTCGTCCTGCGGGGGCTCCTTCTCCTACGCTCGGAACGCCGAGCGGACGACGGATGCCTCGGCAGGATCGCGACGGCAGGAGAACCCCGGTGACAGACCCCACGGCAGCACCGCTCGCAGCAGCAGCGGCCGATGCGCCCGTCGTCGAAATCGATCCGGGCAGGGTGCGCGGGTTCTGGCGCGGGGTGGACGGCGAGCCCGAGGCATCCGCCGCCTTCCTGGGCATCCCGTTCGCGCAGGCGCCCGTCGGTCCGCTCCGCTTCGCGGCGCCGGTGCCGCCCGAGCCCTGGGACGGCGTGCGCGAGGCGGTCGAGTATGGAGCGACGGCGCAGCGCGGCGACATGGGCCCCACGCTCATCCCCGAGCCGTCGGTGCCGGGCGAGTCGACGCTCAACGTGAACGTCTTCACGCCGCTGCCGGGCGACCGCGCGGCCGCGCTCCCGGTGCTCGTCTACATCCACGGCGGGGGGTACGTCGCCGGCTCCCCCGCGAGCCCCTGGTACGACGGGCGGGCCTTCAACCGCGACGGCGTCGTCACCGTGACGATCTCGTACCGGCTCGGCTTCGACGGCTTCGGGCACATCGCAGGCGCTCCGAGCAATCGCGGCGTCCGGGACTGGCTCGCCGCGCTCGAGTGGGTGCAGGCGAACATCTCCGCCTTCGGCGGCGATCCGGCCAGGGTCACGATCGCGGGACAGTCGGCCGGCGGCGGAGCGGTGCTCACCCTCCTCGGGATGCCCACGGCCCAGCACCTCTTCCATGCCGTCTGGGCGCTGTCCCCCGCCCTGAGCGGGGTGGGCGCCGAGCGGGCGCGGACCCTCTCGGCCAAGCTCGCGAACCTGGCCGGGGTTGCACCGACGCGCGACGGATTCGCCTCGGTGAGCGAGGAGCGTCTGCACTCGCTCCAGGAGCGGGCCGCGAATCCGAATCCGCAGAACCCGATGGCGGGCGTCCACACGATCCTCGATGAGGGCCTGCCGTGGGGCCCCGCCATCGACGGCGACCTTCTCCCCTCGTCCACCATGGAGGCGGTCCGCAACGGCGTGGGCTCCGACAAGCCGCTCGTGCTGGGCACGACGGACGACGAGTTCACCATGGCGACCGACTCCGCCCGCAGCAAGCTCCGCTTCGTCCCGGTCGGCCTCGCATTGGGCCGGCTCGGGCTTCCGCGCGAGGCCCGCCGCGCCTACCTGTCGGCGAACGGCCGGCAGCGCCGCAGGGGCACCGCCGCGATGCTCGGCCGTTACGTGACCGATCATGTCTTCCGCTCCGGCGTCGTGCGCGTGGCCGAGGCGCGCATCGGCGCGGGCGGCGCGGCATCCACCTGGGCCTATCGCTTCTCGTGGGCGTCACCCACCCGCACGTGGGCACTGCACTGCCTCGACGTGCCGTTCTGGTTCGACTGCCTGGCGGCCCCCGGTGTGACCGAGATCGCCGGCGACAGTCCGCCGCGTTCGCTCGCCGCCGAGCTGCACGGCTCCGCCGCGGCCTACGTGCGGGACGGCGATCCGGGTTGGACCCCGTGGGCGCGGGGTGAGACGCGGGTCTTCGGGGGCGATCCGTCGACGCCCGAGCTCCTGGCCGACGGGTACGCGAGCGTGCGCCCGCTCGTGTGAGGTCGACTCCGACAGCGGCTGCGGAGGGGTGGATGCTGCGACCGCAGCATCCACCCCTCCCTCGTCACTTCGCCGTGACGACGCCCGTCGGCGCGGTCGTCCGGGTCACCGACGTGTAGCCGGTCTTCGCGAAGACGACCGTGACGGTGATGCGGCGACCGACGTCCGCCGCCGTCAGACGGTAGGTCCAGAAGTCGGACCCGCCCGTCGCGCCGGGGATCGCGACACCGTCCCGCTTCCAGGTGAAGGTCGCCTGCACGGGCTTCGGCCCCCAGCCGTCGCCGACATGCACCCGCAGGGTCTGGCCGACCTTCGTCACGCCGGAGATCCAGGGGTTGTCGCCGATCGTCAGCGACCCGGGAGCAACGGGGCCGGTCGGCGCGCTGGTGCGCGTCGTCGGCTGCATGCCCGTGCCGGTGGCCGTCACGCTGACCGTGATGCGGTCGCCCTCGCGAGCGCCGTTCAGCGCCAGGGTCGAGCCCGTCGCCCCCGGGATCGCGACGCCGTCCGCGTACCACTGGTAGGCCAGGGCACCGGGAGCCGGGCTCCACGTGCCGGGGTTGGCCGTGAGCGTGAATCCGACCTTCAGCGTCCCCGAGATCGTGGGCGTCGGGGCCGTCGCCCACGACTGGAGCGCGACCGGAGCCGTCTCGGCGCTCGTGCGGGTCACCGAGACATAGCCCGGCTTCGATCCGGTCACCCGCACGGAGATGCGCGCGCCGAGATCCGCCAGACGCAGCTCATAGGTCTGCTTGTTCGCCCCCGAGATCGGTGCGCCGTTGCGCAGCCACTGGTAGGCCAACGTGACCGGAGCAGGACCCCAGGTCCCCGGCACGGCGGTGAGCACCCGGCCCACCTCGGCGATCCCGGAGATGGTCGGGATCGGTGTCGGCGACAGCACCGGGTTCGTCACGGGCCCGGTCGGAGCGCTCGTGCGGCTGACCGACGTGTAGCCGGGCTTGGATCCCGTGACGGTGACCGTGATGGTCTGTCCGAGGTAGACCGCGGTCACCGTCCACGTCGACGCCGTCGCGCCCGGGATCGGTGCGCCGTTGGCGTTCCACTGGTACGTCAGGGTCACGGGAGCCGGCCCCCACACCCCCGGCACCGCCGTGAGGACCTGACCGACGATCGGGCTGCCCGTGATCGTCGGGATGGGCGTCGGCGACAGGACGGGGTTCGCCACGGTCGGTGTCGGCGCGCTGGTCCGGCTCACCGAGGTGTAGCCCGGCTTGCTGCCCGTGACGGTGACCGTGATGACCTGACCGAGGTACGCCGATGTCACGACGAAGGTCGCGCCGTCGGCTCCGGGGATGGGCACGCCGCCGGCGTTCCACTGGTAGGCGAGGGTGACAGGCGCAGGTCCCCATGCTCCCGGCACCGCCGTGAGCGTCTGACCGACGACGGCAGTGCCGGTGATGCCGGGCGTCGGGGTGGGCGACAGCGTTCCGGGTGCGACCACGACGCCGAGGCTCGTGCGCACCTCGGTCGTGTACCCGGCCTTCGTGCCGGTCACGCGGACGGCGATCGTCGACCCGAGGTCGGCCGCGGTGAGCGCCAGCTGCGGGCCGGTGGAGATGACCGATCCGTTCCGCAGCCATTGGATCGTCAGGTCGACCGGCGCCGGCCCCCACGTGCCGACGGAGGCGGTCAGCGTCCCATCGACGACAGCGGCGCCCACGATCGTCGGGGTCGGAGCGGGCGAGAGGGTGGCGGGCTGGATCGTCACGGCGGCGCTCGTCCGCACGACGGTCGGGAACCCGGCCTTGGATCCTGTCACCCGGACGGAGATCTCCGTCCCCACGTCTGCCGGTACCGGGGTGTACGTCGACCCCGTCGCCGCCGGAATGGGGACGCCGTTCCTCAACCATTCGATCGCCAGCACCACCGGAGCCGGTCCCCAGGTCCCCGTCACGACCGTCAGCGTCTGGCCGAAGACGGGGGATCCGCTGATCGTCGGCGTCGGCGCCGGCGAGAGCACCGCCTCCTGCACCGGCGCCGTGGGTGCGCTGGTGCGACCCACCGACGTGTAGCCGGCCTTCGATCCGGTCACGGTGACGGTGATGGCCGCGCCGAGCAGTGACGGCGAGAGCGCGAGCGTTGCGCCCGTGGCATCCGCGATGACCGCACCGTCGGCGCGCCACTGGAAGGCGAGAGACACCGGTTCCGGACCCCAGGTGCCGGGAACGGCGGTCAGCGTCTGACCGACCAGCGGCTCGCCCACGATGACCGGGGTCGGCGCGGGATCGAGCGTCCCCGGAGCGACGGCGACGCCCGGGGAGGTCCGCACCTCGGTGGTGTAGCCGGGCTTGGATGCGGTGACGCGGAGGGCGATCGTGGCGCCGACGTCGCCCGGAACGAGCGTGAGCGCGGGCGCGGTGGAGACCACGACGCCGTTGCGCAGCCACTCGAGAGCCAGCGAGACCGGCTGCGGGCCCCACAGACCCGGATCGGACTGGAGTGTCGATGCGACGACGGCATCGCCGATGATCGCCGGTGTCGGGGTCGGCGTCAGCGTCGCGGCCACGACCGTCGCTCCGGCGCTCGTGACGGTGGCGGTCGAGTAGCCGGGCTTGGAGCCGGTCACGGCCGCCCGCAGCGTCGCGCCGAGATCGTCCGCGGTCGGACGGTACGAGAGCCCGTCCGCGCCGAGGATCGGCGCCCCGTTGCGCGTCCACTGCACACCGAGCTGGACGGGAGCGGGCCCCCAGGCTCCCGGATCGACCGTGAGCTCGCCGTCGACCACCGGGGCACCCGTGACGAGGGGAACGGCGGTCGTCAGCGTTGCGAGCTGCACCGGGCCGGACGGGGCGCTCGTGCGCGATGTCGTCTCGTAGCCGTCCTTCGAGCCCGTGACGACGGCGGTGAGCAGTGTTCCCGCGTCGAGAGCCGTCGGCGTGTAGGTCGTGCCGTCGGCACCGGCGATGGGCGCACCGTTGCGCATCCACTGGATGGCGAGGTTCACCGGCGCGGGTCCCCACTCCCCGGTCGAGACCTCGAGAGATCCGGCCACGACGGGCGCACCGATGATCGTCGGCACGGGAGCGGGATCGAATTGGAGGAGTCCGCCGGCGATCGTCACGGGGGCGCTCCACAAGGACAGCGGCGCATAGCCGGGCTTCGTGCCCGTGACGACGACCCGGATGCTCCGGCCGACGTCGGACGCGGCGACGAGGTAGGTCGAGCCGTTCGCTGCCGGGATCGGGAGCCCGTCGCGCAGCCACTGATACCCGAGCTCGACGGGCGCGGGTCCCCACTCCGGGTCGAGGACCGCCGTGAGCGTCTCGCCCGTCTCGGGCACCCCTTGGATGATCGGCGTGCTCCCGACCAGCTCGCACAGTGTCACGACGGGCGTCGGGGCGCTCTCGATCGACACCGGCGGGTAACCCGGCTTGGATCCGGTCACCACGACCGTGACGGCCCTCCCGGCGGCGTCGGGCGGCACGGCGAAGGTGGCGCCGGTCGCGCCCTCGACGGCGACGCCGCCGACCTTCCACTGGTACGACAGCTCGACGGGGGCCGGGGCCCAGTCGCCCGCGACGACCGACAGCACGCTGCACGCCGTCACGCCGTCCTGCGCCGGCGAGGGCTCGCCGCCCGGCGTGGTGGGTTGAACCACCACGACGGGGGTCGGACCGGTGATGGGGTCGGTGGGCGTCGTGCCGCCGTCGTCGCACTCGGCCGTCGGCAGCAGCCGGACGTTGTCGAGGAGGACGGCGGAGTCGTAGCCGCTGTCGCCGATGTCCTGCAGCGTCAGGATGATCGCGGCCTCGCCCGCTCCGAGCGGAACCCGTGCCGTGAGCGACGGCGTCCATCCGTCCATCGCGTTGCCGGCGACGGGCGCGAATCCCACGATCGCATTGATGCTGAGGATGTTCCCCGCGATGTCGTAGGCGTAGTTGTGCGGCGCGACGATCTCCGTGCCCTGGATGGAGATGTCCGACGTCGGCGTCTCGGCGGTGAAGACGTCGTTGAAGGAGGTACCGACGAACTCCGGGAACTCCTCCGAGCCGAACTTCAGATCGAACGCGAGACACCGGCTGGCCTCGGGCGCG
Organism: Microbacterium sp. BK668; assembly: GCF_004362195.1. Lineage (NCBI taxonomy): Bacteria > Bacillati > Actinomycetota > Actinomycetes > Micrococcales > Microbacteriaceae > Microbacterium > Microbacterium sp. BK668. The sequence continues at coordinate 1,051,294 of NZ_SNWG01000001.1, read as the reverse complement.
GTGGCGCTGATGGTGATGCCCGTCATGTCGTTACCGTCGACTCCGCGGGCGCCGTCGAGCGCGGAGCTCAGGAACGTGTCGGGCTCCGCGGGGAGCATGACGTCCGATGCACGGCCCGTCGACAGCACGACGTAGTCGCCTCCCGCGCGGGGGTACCCGGTGAAGGACGTGTCGGAGACGAAGACCCCTCTGCTCCCGCCGAAGAGCGAGATCGCCATCCCTTCGTCGATGTCGAGCGCCGCGGCGATGTCGGCGAGCGAGAACGGGGCGACGAAGACCGCCGGACTCGTCGACTGGGCGTCCTGGTACCCGGGGCTCGACGCGACGACGGTGACCGTGAGGTCCCCGCTCCGGTCCTGCGGCCTCACCGTATAGGTGGGCCCCGTGGCGTCCTCGATCTGCACACCGTCGAGGTACCACTGGTAGGTGAACGTCGCCGGCTGGGGTGTGAAGACACCGTCGGTCGCCGCGGTGAGCACCTGCCCGGGTGCCGGCGAGCCGGTGATCGTGACGCTGCCCTCCACCTCGAAGAAGAGGGGCTGACCGACGAATCCGTTGACGTTGCCGATGTGGAGCTCGGGGGCGGAGGTGAGCGCATCCGCGGCGTCGCGGGAGCTCTTCTGGTAATACCACGTGGATGCCGCGGCCTCGGGCGCGAACTGGACGACGAACTCGCCGTCGGGGGCGAAGTCCACGAACGTGTACGTTCCGTCAGCGCCGGTCGTGGCCGTCGCGACGGGTGGGGCATCCGCCGGTTCGGTCGGGTGGAGGCGCACCTCGACGCCCGCGACCGGTTCGGAGGATTCCCACTGATACACGGTGCCGCTGAGCGTGCGCAGTCCCGGCCAGAGATGGAAGGTGAGGTGGGACAGGTGCGTGCCGGCGGCCACGGCGAACACGGTCGCGTCGGCGAACTCGGCCGCCGAGTACCAGTACGGCCGGAGACCCGCCGCGGATGCGCGGACCTTGTAGTCGCCGGCAGGCAGTCCTGCCGCCGAGAAGAACCCTTCGGCATCCGTGAGCACCGTCGCGATGGGCGTGATGCCGTCGCCCTCGGCGTACAGGCCCACGCCGGCTCCCGCCAGCGGCGCACCCGTCGCGCCGTCGTACACGTATCCCGACACGCTGTTCGAGGTGGCCCACAGCGTGATCTGCAGGCCCGTGTACTCGCCGCCGGGCTGGACGTTCAGCACGGTCGCGCCGGCGAAGTCGGCGCCTCCGAACCAGCTCGTGATCCTGCCGGCGGCCTCGGCCCGCACCGCGTACTCACCGGGCAGCACGGTCGCGAAGACGTAGACGCCGTCCGCGTCGGCCGTCGCCGTCGCCACGGGAGTCACGCCGTCCCCGTCGGCCCCGAAGAGAGCCACCGAGGCGCCGGCGAGCGGCCCTCCGGTCTGTCCGTCGACGACGCGCCCCGAGACGTATCCGGTCGGGATGTCGGGAGCGCGATCGAGGTACACGTCGAACCCGACGAGGTGCGTCCCCGCCGCCACCGTCACCAGGTCGGCCGTCGCGAACGTCGTCTTCCCCGAGTACCACTGCGGCACGTACAGCGCCGGGTCGCCCTCCGCGAAGATCCGGTAGTCGCCGTACGGCAGGTTCTGCACGACGTACTTCCCCTCGGCATCCGTCGTGACCGTCGCCGCCGGCACGTCACCGGCACCGGCCGCGTCGTAGAACTCCACCGTCGCGCCCGCGATCCCCACCGCGTCGTTCGCGTAACGGATCGAACCGGCGATCGAGTTCTGCGCATCCGCGAGGTACACGTCGAACCCGACGAGGTGCGTTCCCGCCGCCACCGTCACCAGATCGGCCGTCGCGAACGTCGTCTTCCCCGAGTACCACTGCGGCACGTACAGCGCCGGGTCGCCCTCCGCGAAGATCCGGTAGTCGCCGTACGGCAGGTTCTGCACGACGTACTTCCCCTCGGCATCCGTCGTCACCGTCGCCGCCGGCACGTCACCGGCACCGGCCGCGTCGTAGAACTCCACCGTCGCGCCCGCGATCCCCACCGCGTCGTTCGCGTAACGGATCGAGCCCGCGATCGAGTTCTGCGCATCCGCGAGGTACACGTCGAACCCGACGAGGTGCGTTCCCGCCGCCACCGTCACCAGATCGGCCGTCGCGAACGTCGTCTTCCCCGAGTACCACTGCGGCACGTACAGCGCCGCGTCGCCCTCCGCGAAGATCCGGTAGTCGCCGTACGGCAGGTTCTGCACGACGTACTTCCCCTCGGCATCCGTCGTCACCGTCGCCGCCGGCACGTCACCGGGACCGGCCGCGTCGTAGAACTCCACCGTCGCGCCCGCGATCCCCACCGCGTCGTTCGCGTAACGGATCGAACCGGCGATCGAGTTCTGCGCATCCGCGAGGTACACGTCGAACCCGACGAGATGCGTGCCCGCCGCCACCGTCACCAGATCGGCCGACGCGAACGTCGTCTTCCCCGAATACCACTGCGGCACGTACAGCGCCGCGTCGCCCTCCGCGAAGATCCGGTAATCGCCGGGCTCGAGGTCCGTGAGGCTGTACTGCCCCTCGGCATCCGTCGTCACCGTCGCCACCGGCACCTCTCCAGGACCGGCCGCATCGTAGAGCTCGACGGTGGCGCCGGCGATCCCGGCCGCGTCGTCCGCGTAGCGGACCGCGCCGCTGATGCTGCTGTCGCCGGCAGCCCATGCCGCCGACGGCCACGTGATGCCGGCGACGATCAGGGCGGCGATCGCGAGCACGGCTGCGGCCGCTCGCGCCCTGGGGCGAGAGGCCGGTTCCGACGATCCGAGGGGACGTGACGACGACATGCTCGACCTCCGTGGGCTGCGGCGGGCATCGCGAGCGGCGTCCGCCGGGTACCGCATCCACCGCCCCGGGCGAGGCGGTGGTGATCCCGAGAAGGCAGGCGTGAACCTCTCCCAGCGCCTTGCGAGCCCCCTCGCGCAGCACCGGACTGCCCATCGCCGTGTCGCCGCACTTCCCCGTGTGACGCTCCGCGATGGAGCACTCCCCAATGGGAAACGGCTTACACCATGGCGCGCGGTCCGCGCAAGACTTTCGACCGGATCACGGTCGGATCGGCGTCGTCAGCGCCGATCCCGCGGTGTCCCACTCACGACGAAGGGGAGTGGGTGCCGCGGCCGCGACATCCACTCCCCTTCCTGATCGTGCCTACTTGACGGTGATCCTCGTCTGCTCCATCGGGATCGCGCGGAGCGCGTCCGAGCGCAGGGAGACCCACGTCGACCAGGTGCCCTTCAGCAGACCCTTCAGGGTGTAGTCGAAGCTCACCGTGCCACCGGCCTGCGGCGGCGAGGTCGTGACGACATAGGTCTCACCCGCCGACGGCAGCTCGGCCAGCTGGACGCCGCTCGTGCCGTCGCGGTTCTCGGCGCCCGTCGCCGCCTCCACGGCGGGGTCGCCCTGCGCGTCGGCGCCGTAGGTGTACCAGATGTCCTCCGGACCGTCGAGCTGGATCCAGACCTGCGCGGTGTTGCGAACGGCTCCGCTGCTGAACGTCGGCACCTCGTTCCAGTCGACGACCAGCCACCGGTTCACGCCGTCGCCGAGGATGCCGACGCGGATGGCTCCGCCCGCCTCGGGATTGAGGTCGGTCCAGATCGGTGCGAGGACGTTGTTCGGCGCGGCCGGGTTGGGGAACCCGTTCGGCTCGTACCAGACGTCGGCCGAGGTGCCCCCGCCCACGACGACGTAGCCGTTGCCAACGACGCCGATGCGGTTGTAGGTCTCGGCGCCGTAGCTGAACGACGGGACGTTGAAGTTGACGATCCCCTCATCGCCGACCGCCGTCGGCGCGATGCCGAACTGGGCGAGCCCGAGGTAGCCGCCCGACGCCGTCGTGTCGGGGTCGACCGACTCGATCGCCTCCACCGTCGGCGGCAGCGCGGGGTCGAGGGTGCCCGTCCACGACGCCGAGAGCGCCTTCTTCTTCGCGGGAGCCGTCACCGACTGCAGGTGCAGGAGCGGGTTGGGCACGGCGTCGATGGTCGCCGTGACCGGGACGGGCATGTAGTTCGCGGCCGTGACCGTGCAGGTCGTGGTCTTCCCGCGCTGGATGGTGGTCGGGTCGCAGGTCTGCGACAGCGAGACCTCGGCCTCTCCCACGTTGGCCGCCACCGGCAGGACGACCTTGTTGCCCTTGGAGGGGGTGATCGTGATCTGCCCCTCGTGCCAGCCGTCCTCCGCGTTCAGCCCATCGAGGATCACGGTGAGATCCTTCGACTTCCCGGCCGGCACCGTGAAGGTCGAGGGCGACACGGTGATCCGCAGGCCGCCCGCTCCCGTGGCCTTCACCGAGAACGTCTGCGACGAGCCGCTGACGTTGGTGAGGGTGCGCTTGGTCGACACCGCACCGGGGAGCGGGTCGAGGTAGATGCTCGGGATGTTGAGGTCGATGCGGTGCAGCGGATCGGAGGCGCTCGCGGCGAAGTCCGCCGCGCTGTCGCTGATCGTCAGCACCGGCGCGATCGCCCGGTCGGCGCGGATCGAGCCCGCGCCGCGGTCGAAGACGCCCGCGGCGCTGCCGTTGACGGTGACGACGTCCTGGACGGACGACGTCATGAGCGCCGACTTCACCTGACCCGGGGTCCAGCCGGGGTGCGCTGCCATCAGCAGGGCCGACACGCCCGCGGCGTGCGGCGACGACATCGACGTGCCGGCGATCGCCTGGTACAGCTCGCCCGCCGGTCCGCTGGCGAGGTCGATCGGGGTGGGGGTGTTGCCCGCGATGACCTGCACGCCGGGCGCCGTGACGTCGGGCTTGAGGAAGTCGCCGATCGGACCGCGCGAGCTGAACTCGGCCATCACGTCGCCCGTGTCCTTCGTCGCCTGCCCCTCGGCCCACGTCGCGGTCACATCCGGGTGCGACTGGATGAACGCCACGACCGCGTCATCCGGCCCCGCGAGGTGGATGGTCGGGAGGAAGTGGTTGTCGGTCTCGACGTCGGCGGGGTCGGGGTTGACGAGAATCATCCCCGCCGCGCCGCCCTGGGCCGCGTTGTAGCCCTTCTCGACCCGGCCGTTCGTCCCGCGGATGCAGAGCACGACCTGTCCCGTCAGCGAGCCCGCCGCAAACGGGGCCTGGCACAGGGCGCCGCCGGTGTATCCGGGGACGTCGGATGCCAGCACGACCGGCAGGTCCGACACGCCGTCGGTGATGGTGACGCCGGGCTCGACGAGCGTCTGCCCGTCGCTCGAGGCGAGGACGAGCGCGGAGGTGAAGGAGCGATCCGAGGTGGATGCCGCGACCGTCGTCGTCCACGGGCTGCCGTGGTTGGCGGTCGAGGCGCCGGGTCCGTCGTTGCCCGCCGACGCGTTCACCGAGATGCCAGCCGCGTAGGCGTCGAGGAAGGCGAGCTCCTGCGCGTCGTACGGGTCGGCGCTGCCGCTGATCGAGTAGTTGAGCACGTCGACGCCGTCGAGCACCGCCTGGTCGACCGCCGCGACGAGGTCCTCGGTGTAGCCGCCGGCGGGACCGAGTGCGCGGTAGGCGATCACCGACGCGCCGGGGGCGACGCCGCTGATCGCGCCACGGTCGACGCCGAAGATCTCGGCCGATTCGACGAAGCTGCCCGCTGCCGTCGTCGCGGTGTGCGTGCCGTGCCCCTCGGCATCACGCGCCGAGCACAGGGCGGGGCTGCAGTAGGCGTCGGCACCCGCGGGCTCGGCGACGACGGCCTGGTACGTGTCGAGGAATGCATACGCGCCGATGAGCTTGTCGTTGCAGCCGAATGCCGCGCCGACGGAGCCGTCGCCGAACTCGCACGCCCAGGGTCCGCCCGCCGGCCGGTCGATGCCGTTGTCGGCGAGCATGGGGTGCTCGGGCCAGATGCCCGTGTCGATGACGCCGACGATGATGCCCTCACCGGCGAGATCGCGTCCGCCGAGCCTCGGCCACACGGCGTCGGCGCCGATGAACGTCGTCGCGTCCGCGTCCGTCGCGGGTGTGGTCGGCGGCAGGTCGACGTCGGCGAGCGCCTGCGCCCGCGCATCGGCCGGCTGCTCGGGCGTCGCGGTCTCCGCGGGGGCGCTCGGCGCGGTTTCCGGCGCCGTCGGCTCTGCGGTCCGCTCCGGTGCGGTCGGCTCGGGCGAGGTCTGCTCCGGTGCGCCCTGCTCTGCCGGGGCGCTCGGCACCGGGGTGGGCGCCGCCTCCGGCGCGGCCTCCGGGCCGGTGGTCTCCTCCGCCGTCTGGCGCAGCTCGTTGCTCTGGACGGCCGCGACGCTCGAGAGCTGCAGCAGGTCCTTCGCGCGATTGGCGGGGACCATCATACCGAATCCGCCATAGACGGTCGTGTGCGTGCCGAGCATGCGTGCGCCCGGGATGAGAGCGGATGCCTCGGCCTGCGCGGCGGCGATCTTCTCGTTCACGAACGCGGTGTATGCATCGATGGCGGCACTGCCATCGGCGATCGCGACCTTCGTGACCTCCGGGCTCGTCGCGGCATAGCCTTCGATCCCGCCGGTGTAGGACGAGACCGGGTCGACGTCGACCTTGACCATGACGGGCGTGATCGCGGCATCCGATCGCTCCAGCAACTCCGCATCGCTCTGCGCGAGGCGGCCGGTGGCCGACTTCGCGCCGACCTCGCCCGCGCCGTCGGGGCTGAGGGGGGTGGCGGTCAGCGGTGGGGCGGCATCCGGCTGCGCGAAGGCGGGCGCGGCGCCGCCGGCTGCGAGCAGGCCTGTCAGCGTCACCCCCACGACCACGAATCGAGACAGACGGGTGGGGGTATGGCTCATGACACTCCTTGTGGGATGGGCATGCGGAACGAGCGCACTTTCGCCCTGCTTGGGGCCGGCGAGAAATGAACGAGGTCCCACGGTGGAACTCGGTGGGACTCTGGGAAGGCTAACCGCAAGCTGGGAGTTTGACCAGGAATTCGTCGGGTCCGACACATGCCTGTTACGTGATCGACCTCGGTGGGACTCGGTCCGGCGCGACGTGAGCCTGGATTCCATGGGGGATCCGCGCCCGCATGATGGCGACGGCGTCCGGATTGTCGTCCACGAGCACCGCATCCCGGCCCAGCGCCGACGCGACGGCTCCGGTCGTCCCGCTTCCGGCGAAGAAGTCCAGGACGCGGTCGCCGGGGCGCGTCGACGCCTGGATGATTCGGCGGAGGATGCCCTCGGGCTTCTGCGTGGGGTAGCCGGTCTTCTCGCGGCCGGTCGTCGGGACGATCGTGTGCCACCACACGTCGGTGGGAAGCTTCCCCCGCGCGGCCTTCTCCGGCGTCACGAGGCCGGGAGCCATGTACGGCTCGCGGTCGACTGCTCCCGAGTCGAACCAGTACCGCTCGGGGTCCTTGACGTAGACGAGGATCGTGTCGTGCTTGGTGGGCCAGCGCCGCCGTGTCTTCGCCCCGTAGTCGTACGCCCAGATGATCTCGTTGAGGAACCGATCCCGCCCGAAGAGGGCGTCCAGCAGCACCTTGGCGTAGTGGGCCTCGCGGTAGTCGAGGTGCAGATACAGCGTTCCGTCGGAGGCGAGCACGCGCCAGGCTTCGGCGAGCCGCGGTTCGAGGAAGCCCCAGTAGTCGTCGAAGCGGTCGTCGTAGGCGCGCAGGTCTCCCCGCAGCCGCTCGTACTCGCGACCGTGGAACCCGCGGCGGACGACGGCCGCGGCATCCGTCGCCCCCTGATCCGTCGGACCGAGCGCCTTGCGGGTGTGGGCCGTCTCGACCGAGCGCTGCTGCACGCGGCCCGTGTTGAAAGGCGGATCGAGGTAGACCATGGTGAACGAGCCGTCGCCGAATCGGCGGACGATCTCGAGGTTGTCGCCCTCGTGGATCCACACGCGGCCGGGCGACGGAGGATCGATCACGGTACCCGGTGCAGCCACGCGTCGGTCGAGAACTTCGATTCGACGAGGGCTTCGGCCTCGGCGTATTCCTCTTCCGTGATATGTCCGGGCACCGCGCCGTAGAGGTTCGTGAAGGTGTCGATGAAGCGCTCGATCACGGCCTGACGCGACAGTCCCGTCTGGCGGCGAAGCGGGTCGACCCGCTTCGCGGCCGAGGCGGTGCCCTTGTCGCTGAGCTTCTCGCGACCGATGCGCAGCACCTCGGTCATCACCTGGCCGTCCATGTCATAGCTCAGAGTCGCGTGGTGCAGGACGCCGCCATTGGCGAGCCGCTTCTGCGCTGCGCCGCCGATCTTGCCCTGCGGGCCCGCGATGTCGTTGAGGGGCTGGTAGGTCGCCTCGATGCCGAGCGAGCGCAGCGCCTGCAGCACCCAGTCGTCGAGGAACGCGTACGAGTCGGCGAAGGTCATACCGGCGACGAGGGATGCCGGGACGTAGAGGGAGTACGTGACGATCGAGTTCGCCCCCATGAGCATCGCGCCGCCGCCGGAGATCCGCCGGACGACGTCGAAGCCGTGCCGCTCGGCGCCGTCGGGGTCGACCTCGTTGCGCAACGACTGGAACGATCCGATGACCACGGCGGACTCGTCCCACTCCCACATGCGGAGGGTCGGCCTGCGACGCCCGTCGCCGACACGCCCCGTGAGCACCTCGTCGAGGGCGAGATTCATGCGCGGCGAGACGGGCCGGTCGTGCACGACCTCCCATTCGAAGTCCCGCCATCCCGGCGCCGTGACGAGTGCCCGTCGCACCGCCGTGCCCACCGACTCGGGTGTGAAGCCGAGGAGCTGGGCTCCCTCGGGCAGCGCCGAGCGCACCGCGGCGGCGATGGTGGCGACATCCGCCTCGACGGGAAGTCCGTTCACGGCTGCGTCGATGCGCTGCAGCGCGTCGTCGGGCTCGAGGAAGAAGTCGCCGGCGAGATGGAAGTCGGCGATCCTCCCGTCGCGCGCCTCGAGGTCGACGACGACGAGCTTCCCGCCGGGCACCTTGTATTCGCCGTGCATGGCATCAGCCTAGAGCCGCCCGCTCGGGCGGCGTCCGGGCTCCCGCGCCGGCTTGCGCGACGCTGACCGCCCGAGCCCACACATCGCCGGCCGAGACCACCGATCCGCGCTGTGCGCATGGGAGGGTCGGCGCGCGGACGCGTGGGTTCGCCACTGCCGCGGTCGGATGCCGGGCCCGGCGGGCGCACAGCTCCCTCCGGTCGGCGCCTGCTAGCCTTGGGGGTGCGGCTTCTCGCCGCTGCGTCGACGTCTTGATTCCGGCCCTTCTGGCCCGACGTCCTTTCGATCGGCGATCCAGAGCGCTGCCCCATCGATCGCGGCCGCGCTGTCGCCCCCCTCTCGCTCAGGCTTCCGCCTGCGCGCCATCCTGAAAGCACACCCATGCCCTCCTTCCTCGACCTCGGCGTTCCCGAGGCCCTCTCCTCCGTCCTCGCCGCGACCGGCAAGACCGAGCCCTTCGCGATCCAGCGCGACACGCTTCCCGACTCGCTCGCGGGCCGCGACGTGCTCGGCCGGGGCCGCACGGGCTCCGGCAAGACGATCGCGTTCTCGCTGCCCCTCGTCGCGCGCCTGTCCGGAGCATCCGCCGCCCGCCGAACTCCCGGCCGCCCGCGCGGTCTCGTCCTGGCTCCCACGCGCGAGCTCGCGACGCAGATCGCCGCGACGATCAAGCCGCTCGCGGACGTCTCGGGGCTGACCGTCACCACGATCTTCGGCGGCGTCAGCCAGAAGCCTCAGGAGCAGGCGCTCCGCGCGGGCGTCGACATCGTCGTGGCCTGCCCCGGCCGCCTCGAAGACCTCATGAAGCAGAAGCTCGTCGACCTCTCGGCCGTCGAGATCACCGTGCTCGACGAGGCCGACCACATGGCCGATCTCGGCTTCCTGCCCGGTGTCACCCGCATCCTGACCGCGACCCCTCGGGGCGGGCAGCGGATGCTGTTCAGCGCGACGCTCGACCGCGGCGTCGACACGCTCGTCACGCGCTTCCTGCGCGACCAGGTCCTCCACGAGGTGGACGAGGAGTCGGTGCCGCAGGGCGTCATGACCCACCGCGTCTTCGTCGTGCCCGCCGAGGGCAAGACCGAGCTCGTCCGGCACCTCGCCTCGGGCCGCGGCCGCCGCATCCTCTTCACCCGCACGAAGCACCAGGCGAAGAAGCTCGCCAAGCAGCTCACGGCCTCCGGCATCCCCGCCGTCGATCTGCACGGCAACCTCGGGCAGGGCGCCCGCGAGCGCAACCTCGCCGCGTTCGGCGCCCCCGCCGACAAGGGCGGCGTGCGCGTGCTCGTCGCGACCGACGTCGCGGCCCGCGGCGTCCACGTCGACGAGGTCGAGCTGGTCGTCCACGTCGACCCGCCGGTCGAGCACAAGGCGTACCTGCACCGCTCGGGCCGCACGGCCCGCGCCGGCGCCGAGGGCGTCGTCGTCACCGTGGCGATCGACGCGCAGCGCGGCGAGGTCAAGGATCTCCTCCGGAAGGCGCAGGTTGCGGCCCCCCTCGAGCCCGTCACGGCCGAGCACTCCGCCGTCGCCGAGCTCGTCGGCGAGCCCGCCCCGCGCGTCGCCCCGTCGGCGGAACCCGCGCAGCGGACCTCCGGTTCCGGCGGCGGCAAGCGCTCCGGCGGACAGCGGTCGGGCGGGGCTCGGTCCGGCACGTCCACCGCCGGTTCCCAGGGGTCCGGCAACGGCGGATCGCGCCGCCGCGGCGGGCGCGGGGGCGCCGGCCAGGCGGCCGATCAGCCGGCGCGTCAGGGCGGCCGCCAGGGCGGCGCCGGCCGCTCGGCCGACGCCGTCTCGAAGCAGCAGGCGCCGAAGCACTCCGGCACGCAGGCCTCCGGCGGCGCGCGCTCGGGTCAGCCCGCGACCGGCCGGCCCGCCTCGTCCGCCCAGCGGTTCACGACCGGCAGCACTGTCGCCGACATCCGCCGCGGTTCGCGCACGCCCGGCCGCCGCGCGCGCGGCTGACCGACGTCGCGGCGCGGGCATCCGTGCCCGGCCGCGAAGCACGGCGGCGGAGATCCCACCGACGCGCCGGGTTCGTCGCGGCGCATCGGGCGGGGTCTCCGCCGCTGTGCTGGCTATGGGTCAGGCCGAGGTGCAGGCCCGCCCGTCGAGCCAGAAGATCCACGGCTGATCGGCCGCGCCCTTCGTGGTGAGCACGACGTCGGGGGCGTTTCCGCGCTTGGATCCGGACGAGGTGACCGAGACCTTGCGCCCGTCCTGCACCACCGTCGCGTGCGTCGCCTTCGTGACCGTCGCGTCGGTCGGCAGCACGAACGACAGCGTCCACGGGCCGGTGGCGGCGCCGTCGATGTGCAGCTTGACCAGCGACCCCTTGCCCGCGTTCGCGGCGTTCCACGAGACGTTGCAGTCCAGCGGGGCGAGCGGGGGCTGGGCGAACTGGATGAGCTCGCGCGCCTGCTCGACGAACCACTGCCCGGCGGCCGGATCCTCCATGCCGCGCTCAGGATCGAGCGGGCCCGCGGTGCCGCGGAAGCACTTGCCATCCGACTCGCCCGGCACCTTGATCCAGAGATAGGCGTCGATGAGCGGGTTCCCCGTCTCGGTGGTGGGAAGTGCCCCGAGGCCGCGGTCCGGCGGGTTGCACCACACCTCGGGGTCAGCGCCCGCGGGCGCGCCCGGGTAGGGTGCGACGGGCCCGGCCCAGGGTCCCTGGCCGTTGCGGCTGGTGTCGAGGACGAAGTGCGCCTGCGCGGCGGGGTCCCTCGTCACCCCCGTGTCCGCGTATGCCTGCGCGAAGGCGGCATCGGTCAGCGCCCACGTCGAGAAGTCGCCGGGGTTCGCCGGGTAGTACTGGCTGGCGCACCACTGCGGCTCCCACCAGGAGTTCACCGACAGATTGATGCAGTCCGAGATCCACGTTCCGTACTTGATCAGCCGCTCCGTCTCGACGTAGTTCGAGGCGTTGAGGAAGAAGCCGGTCGCGCGCTCCACGCCCGCCTTGATGAGCCGATCGCTGATGTCGCCGACACCGAGCCACCCGCTGTGCGTGCCGTCGAGATACACCGACGTCGCCGCGAGCGCGCCGAGGGCGTCGACCGCGTGGTTGAGCTGCTCGAAGCGCGCTGCGGCCGCGGTCGCGGGGTCCGCCTCGGCGGGCTTGCACCACTCCTCGTCGCCGTTGATGGTGGTGTACCACGGGATGATGCCGAGCCCGTCGGGCTCGAGGATGACCGTAGCCGGCCGGTCGCCGATGCCGGCGGCGAGCCCGTCGATCCACGCCGTGTAGGCCGCCGTGTCGAGGGCGCCGCCCGCGGAGTACTGCGCGCAGTCGCGGAACGGCAGGTTGTAGGCGACGAGCACGGGCATCTGACCGGCCGCCGCGGCCGCGTCGACGTACGCGCGTGCGGCGGCCTCGACCTCGGCCGGGGTGCCCTTCGTGAACCACTCCGCCGAGGGAATGCTGCCCAGCAGCTGAGCGTCGTCCCGCGCCTGGCCGGACAGCGACTGCGCCGCCTCGAGCGTCGTGCTGAAGGGGTTGACGAAGAGGTCGGAGCCGGCGAGCCCCGGCTCTGCGGCGGCCGCACCGGTCGCGCTGAGCGGGAGTGCGAGCGAGCAGGCGAACACCGCCGCCGCACCGAGCGCGAGCCGTCTCTTCCGGGGGGATGTCGAGGTCATGCGTGTCCTCCATTGCGTCGTCATCGACATGCCGACGTCCGCGTCGGCGTTGGTGTGCGACATCGTGGGAGCGCTCCCACATCACCGCTATGAGCCAGAATGTCCCGAACAGCGGGGGAAGGTCAACCATCCGCCGTGACGAGTTCGCTTTCCGGCTCAGTCCCGCGCCGGGAATCGCACTCCCAGCCACGCGATGACGTCGGCGCGGACGTCCGCCTGGTTCAGCTCGTTGAAGATCTCGTGCCGCGCGTCGGGGTACACGAGCGTCGTGATGTCGGTCAGTCCCGAGCGCGTGCGATACGCCTCCGCGAGCTTGTGCACGCTGCGCGGTCCTCCCACCCGGTCATCCCTCCCTACGAGAAGGAGCAGCGGGATGTCGTGGCCGAGGTTGCGGCGCGGCAGGCCGTAGATCTTCGCGACCTCGATGGGGCCGAAGAGCTTCAGCGGCGCCTCGCCCGTGGTGAGCGGGTCGGCGGCGAAGGCCACCCCCACCTCGGGATCGGCCGCGAGCCACTCGGTGCCCGTCGCGCTCTCGCCGGCCCACGGCTTGTTGTGGCCGCCGGTGCGGAGGTACCCCGGCATCCGCAGCGCCGAGCCTGACAGGATGAGACCGGCGTAACCCTCGGGATGCTGGTTGATGAGCTTCTGCGCGAGGAAGGATCCGCCGGAGTGGCCGAGGACCACGATCGGGAGGTCGGGGTGCTCCTGGCGGATGATCCCGGTCAGCTGCCAGATCCCGGCCAGCGTCGCGCCGAGGCCGCCCGGGCCCAGGTGGCCGAGCTTGTCGGCGGTGCCGTGCTGCTTCATGCCGGTGCGCCCGTGCCCGCGGAAGTCGGCGGCGTACACGGTGTAGTCGGCCGCGACGAGCGAATCGATCAGCGCCCGGTACCGACCGACGTGCTCGCCGACACCGTGCAGCAGCTGGATGACGGCGCGCGGCCGGGCCGCGGCGGGATGGACGTCGTAGACGATCGCGATGCCGTGTGCATCGGTGAACTCGGGCATGCGCACGAGTCTAGAGAGCGGACAGGATGCCGCGTCCCGCCGGCCGCGACCCGCCGGCCGCGTCCCGCCGGCCGCGTCGCGTCCGCGCCTGCCCGAGATCTGCCGCGACATGTCCGCGCTCGCCCACGAGCGCCGCTTTACTTAGCAAGGCTAATGAGCTATGCTAACGATCAGGATGAAGACGACTGCGACTGCTGGACACCATTCCCCAGACCTCGCGACCGAAGCATCCGAACTCCGCATCGCCACCTTCCGCCTCGCCCGGCGTCTGCGCGCACAGCGCGCGATCGACTCGATGAGCGACGGACAGTTCGCGGTGCTCGCGACGCTCAAGATGTACGGGCCCCACACGCTGGGCGAGCTCGCGGAACGCGAGCGCGTCTCCGCGCCCTCGATGAACCGCACGGTCAACTGCCTCGAAGAGTCGGGGTACCTCACGCGCACGCCCGACGAGACCGACCGGCGCAAGGTCAACATCGCCCTCACGGACGAGGGCCTGGACGTCGTGGATGAGACCGTGCGACGCCGCGATGCGTGGCTCGAGGGGGCACTGTCCGCCCTCTCCGACGACAAGCGCGAGACCCTGCGACAGGCCGCGGAGATCATGCGGGAGGTGGCAGCGCTGTGAGCGCCATGTTCCGCTCCTTCTCGATCTTCAACTACCGCGTGTGGTTCGTCGGAGCTCTCATCTCGAACGTCGGCCAATGGATGCAGGCCACGGCCCTCAGCTGGGTCGTGCTGACCGAGCTCACCGACAACGACGCGGGCGCGATGGGCATCACGATGGCGCTGCAGTTCGCTCCACCGCTCCTCCTCGTCGGCGTCACCGGCTGGGTCGCCGACCGCTTCGAGAGGCGCAAGCTGCTCGCGGTCACGCAGACCCTCCTCCTCGTCCTCGGCGTCGCGATCGGTGTGCTGATCCTCGCGGGCGCGATGACCCTCCTCCTCATGTACGCCTTCGCCTTCGCGCTCGGCATGGTCGCGGCCTTCGACAACCCGGCCCGCCAGGCGTTCGTCTCCGACGTCGTGTCGCGCGACAACGCCTCGAACGCCGTGGCGCTGAACGCGGCATCCTTCAACGGAGCACGGATGATCGGGCCCGCCGTCGCGGGCGTGGTCATCGTCGCCGTCGGGACGGGGTGGGTGTTCCTCGTCAACGGCGCCACATTCCTCGCGATGCTCGTCGCGCTCGCGCTCATCCGCCCCGGCGAGCTCGTGCCGCGCGCCAAGACGGGGGGCGCCGGACGCCTGGCGGACGGCTTCCGCTACGTCGGCAAGCGCCCGGATCTCATGGTCGCCTTCGCGATGGTCTTCCTCCTGGGCGCGTTCGGCATGAACTTCCCGATCTTCGCGTCGACGATGGCCATCGAGTTCGGCCAGGAAGCCGACGGCTACGGTCTCCTGAGTTCGATCCTCGCCATCGGGTCGCTCACGGGCGCCCTCCTCGCCGCCCGGCGCGACCGCGCGCGCATCCGCGTCGTGATCGGCGGGACCGCCCTTTTCGCCGTCGCCGCCGCCGTCTCGGCCTTCATGCCGACGTACTGGCTGTACGCCTTGACGCTCATGGTGACGGGATTCGCGGTCGTCACGATGCTCACGACGGCGAACGGCTACGTGCAGACGACCACCGACCCGGCGCTGCGCGGGCGCGTGCTCGCGCTCTACATGGCGATCCTGATGGGGGGCACCCCCATCGGTGCGCCGATCGTCGGCTGGGTCGCCGCAGAGTACGGACCCCGGATGGCGATCCTCCTCGGTGCCCTGGCCGCCGTCGCGGCGTTCTCGATCGGAGCGGTGTGGATGCTGGTCTCCGGCCGTGTGCACCGGCAGGCGTCCCATCGATTCCGGCTCACGATCGACGAGACCATGCCGCTGCGCGTCGTCGGTCCCGCCCGGGCGGAGTTCAGCGACGAGGTCGCCGGCACGACCCCCATCCGCCTCCCGCGCGAGCGAGGCGGCGACCCGGTCGCTCCCGCGAAGCCGCGCCGGGCCTGACCGCCGCCCGGCGACCCGCCACCCGCCCGGCCTGACCGCCGCCGCACCTCCGGCCCGACCGCCGGCGCAACGAGCGCCACAGTTTCCTGCGAGCGCTACGCCGAGCGGTGTGGCCCTCGCAGCGAAGTGTGGCTCTCGCACGGACGTTCCCCGGCGCCCGGCGCGAGCGCCGCGACGCGCGCCACCCTTGTCAATCCCTGTCCGCCGGCGCTCGCGCGGCCTACGGTCGAGCCATGACCGACGACCGTGCGAACAACGACCCCATCGAAGACGAGCCCTCCGGCACCGACCAGCTGTCGGCGGACCTGCCGGGCGGCGAGCAGCTGACGGATGACACCGACGCTCCCACGGGCGGCGACGAGACCACCGAGGATCAGCTCGACGCCGACAACCCCGCCGAGGAGGAGATGCTCAAGGCGCTCGACCCCGAGGCCCCCTCGGCGTGACCGCAAGACGAGACGCTCGAACGGCAGTCGAATCCGTCGGGTCGGAAAGAATTCTCGACTGACTGGTAGCCGAACCCGTAAATCGCTAGATAAGCTAGCGACATGTCGGATGCATCGAGTCGTCGCCGCTGGGCGGGCCTCGTCTTCATCAGCGTCGCCGTCGCGCTGATCATCGTCGACTCGACGATCGTCAACGTCGCGATCCCCTCGATCGTCGACGACCTGGGGCTCACCTCCACCGAGGTTCTGTGGGTCCAGGAGGCGTACACGTTCGTGTTCGCCTCGCTGCTGCTCGTCTTCGGGAGCATCGCCGACAGGGTCGGACGACGACGGATGATGCTGATCGGCGTCGTCGTCTTCACGCTCGCGTCGATCGGAGCC
The DNA here is from genome assembly GCF_004362195.1 of Microbacterium sp. BK668. NCBI lineage: Bacteria > Bacillati > Actinomycetota > Actinomycetes > Micrococcales > Microbacteriaceae > Microbacterium > Microbacterium sp. BK668. The sequence goes on along the minus strand of NZ_SNWG01000001.1, from coordinate 1,034,945 downwards.
GCCGCGGCGCCCACGGGTGAGGCGCTGATCCTCGCGCGCTTCGTCCAGGGCATCGGCGGCGCCATGATCCTCCCGACCTCGCTGTCGCTCCTGAACGCCACGTTCCGCGGCCGGGAGCGCGGCATCGCCTTCGCGGTCTGGGGATCCACCATCGGAGGGATGGTGGCCGTCGGACCGCTTCTCGGCGGCTGGCTCACCACAGCGTTCTCGTGGAACTGGGCGTTCCTCATCAACGTGCCGCTCGGCATCCTGATCGTCGTCGGCCTCCTCTTGACGGTCGACGAATCCCGCGGCGACGTCGAGGGGATCGACGTCGTCGGCGGCGTGCTCTCGATCATCACGATCGCCGCGCTCGTCTTCGCCCTCATCGAGGGCCGCACGTACGGCTGGTGGCTCACCGACAAGAAGCTCACGATCGGCGACTGGGAGTGGCCCTTCACACTGTCACCCGTTCCCATCGCGTTCGCCGTCGCCGCCGTCGGGACCGTGGTGTTCATCTGGTGGGGGCTGCGCCGGCGCCGGCTCGGCAGACCTGCGCTCGTGGCATTCAGGCTCTTCCGCATCCCGTCGTTCCGCAACGGCAACATCACCGCGATGATCGTCTCGCTGGGCGAGTTCGGCATCATCCTCGCCCTGCCCCTGTGGCTGCAGTTCGTGCTCGGGTTCGATGCGCTCCAGACCGGCTTCATCCTGCTCTCCCTCGCGATCGGCTCGTTCGTCGCGAGCGGCTTCGCGGGCGCGTTCAGCGGTCGCGTCTCGGCGGTCTGGATCGTCCGGGTCGGCATCCTGGCCGAGATCGTCGGCGTGGCGGCGATCGGCTTCGTCATCGCCCCGGATGCCTCGTGGGTGCCGCTCGTGCCCGCGCTCTTCGTCTACGGGTTCGGCGTGGGACTTGCGACGGCCCAGCTCACCGGCGTGGTGCTCGTCGACGTGCCGGTCGCCGAGAGCGGCCAGGCTTCGGGGACCCAGTCGACCGCCCGCCAGCTGGGCGCCGCGCTCGGCATCGCAATCCTCGGCACGATCCTGTTCTCGACGACGTCCGGCGTCCTCACGGCGAAGCTCGACGACCGAGGCATCCCCGGAGAGCAGCGGGACCAGGTCGTCTCCGCCGTCGTCGACAGCGCGGGCGGCGCGATCGCGGGTCTCGAGCAGTCCCCGCAGACCGCGCAGCTCGCCGACGACGCGAAGGCCGCGCTCTCCGAGGGGACGCGCTACGCCGCCTTCGCGGCGGCGGGCTTCCTCGTCGTCGGCCTCGCCGCGACCCTGTCGCTCGGCCGGGGGCGCCGGCCGGAGGCCGGCGACGACGAGCCGGCCGGTCGCCGCGAACGAGGGTCGGAGAATCGCGCGGATGTCGGAGCATCCGTCGCAGATCCTCCGACGTGAGCGCGATCCTCCGACGTCCGCGAGCGAACCGCCGGGTGCGGAGGCCTCAGGACTCGCGAGTGATGCTCACCTTGACGTGCAGGTGGCTCTTGAAGGGTCCCGCGTACACACCGCGCAGCGGCGGCACGTCGTTGTAGTCCCGGCCACGGCCGACGAGGACATGACGGTCGCCGATCTCGATGTTGTTCGTCGGGTCGAAGCCCTGCCAGTCCCCCGCGAACCACTCGACCCAGGCGTGCGACTCGCCGGTGACGGCCTGGCCGACCTCCGCGTTGGGCTTCGGGTGGAGGTAGCCCGACACGTAGCGGGCGGGGATGCCGACCTCGCGCAGGGCGCCGAGCGTGATGTGCGCCATGTCCTGGCAGACGCCCTTGCGGGCGTCCCAGGCCTCTGCGGCCGTCGAGTGGACGCCCGTGATGCCGTGCATGTACTCCACGGCGTCGCCGATCGCCTCCGCGATCGCGTGCGCGGCGCGGCCGGGGTGGTCGTGCCGGCTCGCGATCGACCGGGCGATGTCTGCCACCTCGGGATGCGGCTTCGTCCGGATGCTCTGGCCAAGCTGCTCGACGGTCTCGATCGCACGCCCGACCTCCCGGGCGAGCCGGTCCCATGTGACGTCCACGTGCTCGATGGGGCGCGGGCGCACCTCGACGAGCGAGCGCGCCGTGATCTTGAGCTCGGAGTGCGGCGAGAGCACATCGAAGGCCGCGACCCTGGTGCCGAAGTAGTCGAGGTACTGGTTGACCGACGTCGACGGATCGATCTCGAGGGCGGAACTCAGCACGAACTGACTGTCGGTGGAGCTCGGCAGCATCCGCGCCTCGTTGTACGAGGCCGAGACGTCGCCCTGGTACGAGAAGCCCGTCGCGTGCTCGATGCGCAGGCGCCTCACGACAGCTCTCCGATCCAGCTGGGCTCCGCCTGCGTCGGGAAGAACCTCGAGCGGATGGCCTCGGATGCCTCGCGCGTGACCTTCTGCACGCGGTCCATGTGGCGCGGCAGCTCGCCGAGGATCTCGCTGATGGGTCGATACTCCAGGTCGTTGCGGATGCGGCCGAGCGCCCGCAGCACCGTGTTGGAGTGCCCCACACGGTCGGCCCGCGGGTCGATGGCGCTCATGCAGTCCTCGGCACGTGAGATCGAGTAGATGATCGACCGCGGGAACAGGCGGTCCAGCAGCAGGAACTCCGCGGCGTTCTTCGCGCTCGGCATGCCGCGATAGGTGCGCAGGTACGCCTCGTAGGCGCCGCACGACCGCAGGATCGTCGTCCAGGAGGGACCGGATGCCTCGGTCAGCGACCGCGTCGCGAGCAGGCGCGCCGTCATGTCGGCCCGCTCGATGCTCCGGCCGAGGGTGAAGAACTGCCACGCCTCGTCGCGGCTCGTGGAGGAGTCGACGATGCCGACCGCGAGCGCGGCCCGCTCGCGGACCCATTGGAAGAACTCGTGCACCTTCTCCGTCTGGAGGCGCCGAGGCATCCTCGAGTTCGTGGTGTTGAGGCATTCCCAGAGCTCGGTGCTGACGATCTCGCGGGCCCGACGGGCGTTCTCGCGGGCCGCGGTGAGGGAGTACGCGATGCTCGACGGGTTCATCCGGTCGACGGCGAGCCGCGCGAGCACGTCCTCGCGGGTCACCCTGTCGATGTCGGCGGCCGGGAAGGAGCCCATGACGGCCAGGAGCGACCGGCACGCCGTGTCCTCGTCGATCCACGGGTCCTCGAGGAGCAGCTGCAGGTGCACGTCGAGGATGCGCGCGGTGCCGTCGCTGCGCTCGATGTACCGGCCGATCCAGAAGAGGCTCTCGGCGATCCGGCTCAGCACGGCGTCTCCTCGGAGGGCCGGCGCGTTTGGTCTCGCTTCGCTCGCTCGACGACCGGGGACTGACCGGTCCCCGAGCCCCCACCGGCCCGTGGGCGTGGCGCAGGGTCGAACAGGGAGGCTCCGATGATGTGGGACTGGGACATCGTGCCCACGGTCTGGGACTGGACGCCCAGGCCCTGCTGCTGTTGCTGCTGCTGCGCCTGCTGCTCGACGCGCGACCGGGGTCGGTCCTGCGGCGAATGGGTCACGGCCGGCTGCCCGTCGTAGATGATCGGGATCGCCGCCGTGATGGTCGCCGCCTGGTCGGCCACGAGCCCCGGCAGGCCCTGACCCTGTCCGTATTCGACGTGTCCGGGGGCGGAGCCGCCCACGATCCACGTGTCCTTCGACCCACCGCCCTGGGAGGAGTTCACGACGAGCTGGCCCTCGGGAAGGGCGACGCGCGTGAGACCGCCGGGGAGCACCCAGACGTCATCGCCGTCGTTGACGGCGAAGGGCCGGAGATCGGCGTGGCGCGGCCGCATCCCGTCCTCCACGAGCGTCGGGATGGTCGAGAGCATGACGACGGGCTGCGCGATCCACCCGCGCGGGTCGGCGAGCAGCCGCTTGCGCAGCTTCGCCAGCTCCGCGGGTGAGGCATCCGGGCCCACGACCAGACCCTTGCCGCCCGATCCGTCCACCGGCTTCACGACGAGCTCGTCCAGCCGGTCGAGCACCTCTTCGAGGGCGTTCGGATCCTCGAGGCGCCAGGTGTCGACGTTCTTGAGGATCGGCTCCTCCGCCAGGTAGTAGCGGATGAGGTCGGGGACGTACGTGTAGAGCAGCTTGTCGTCGGCGACGCCGTTGCCCACGGCGTTGGCGATCGTGACGTTGCCGAGGCGCGCGGCGAGCATGAGCCCCGGCGCCCCGAGCATGGAGTCGGCGCGGAACTGCAGCGGGTCGAGGAAGTCGTCGTCGACCCGGCGGTAGATGACGTCGACGCGCTTGGGTCCCCGCGTCGTGCGCATGAACACCTTGCCGCCGACGCACAGCAGATCGCGCCCCTCGACGAGCTCGACGCCCATCAGCCGCGCAAGCAGCGTGTGCTCGAAGTAGGCCGAGTTGTAGACCCCCGGCGTCAGCACGACGACGTTCGGATCGTCGATGCCCGCGGGGGCCGACGCGCGCAGGGCAGCGAGGAGCTTGTTCGGATAGTCGCCCACCGGCCGGACGCGCATCGAGACGAAGAGCTCGGGAAGGGTCTGGGCCATGACGCGGCGGTTCGAGATGACGTAGCTGACGCCCGAGGGAACGCGCACGTTGTCCTCGAGCACGCGCATCTCGCCGTGCTCGTCGCGGATGAGGTCGATCCCCGATACCTGGATGCGCACGCCGTTGGCCGAGTGGATGCCGGCAGCCTGGCGGTAGAAGTACTGGGACGAGGCGATGAGCGCGGCCGGCAGCACGCCGTCGCGCACGCAGTGCTGGTGCCCATAGGCGTCGTCGAGGAAGGCCTCGAGCGCGTGGACGCGCTGCTTCACCCCCGCCTCGATGCGCGACCACTCGTCGTACTCGATGATGCGCGGCACGGCGTCGAGCGGGAACGGGCGCTCCTCTCCGGCGAAGTCGAACGTGACGCCCTGGGCGAGGTAGGAGCTGGCGAGCGAATCGGTGCGTCCGCGCAGCTCATCCTGCGTCATCTGCGCGAGCGCCTGGTAGAGCTCGCGGTAGGCGTCGCGCGACTCGGCAGGGGCGCCCGGATGGGCGGGAGAGCCGAACATCTCGTCGAACGCAGGCGTGCCTGATGCGGTCTTGCGCGGCGCCAGAGTGGAGCCGTAGCCGTCGAACAGATCGCCCATGGCACGAGCCTAGTCCGGGGCGTGTTGCCGCTGTGTTTCCGTGCGCTCCGCCCCGCCCGGGCCCTGCCGATCGGACGTATGCTCGCGCTATGACCCGTGCGGCGGTCGCACCTCCCGACGTCGCGCCGCGGCCCTCGCTCCTCACGGGCGCGGCCGCGGGCGTGGCAGCCGTCGTGCTGGGGGCCGGTGTCGGCGAGTTCGTCGCGGCGATCGTGGCGTCGCCTTCGAGTCCCTTCTCCGTCGTGGGCGGAGTGCTCATCGATCTCGCGCCGTCGTGGGCGAAGGATGCCGCGATCTCGCTGTTCGGGACCGGCGACAAGGTCGCCCTGCTCGTCGGGATCGCGATCGTGCTGCTCGTCGCCGCCGCCGGAGTCGGCGTCCTCGAGGCGCGGCGGCCCTGGTGGGGAGTCACGATCTGCGCGGGCCTCGGCACGGTCGTGGCGGGGCTCGCCATGACGCGGACGGAAGCGACGGAGATGTCGTGGCTCCCCCCGCTGATCGCGGGCCTCGCCGCCGCCGTGGTCCTGCGGGTGCTGACGCGACTGGCGTGGCGGGCGACGGACGCGGAGGCCGCGGCCGCGGCCGCGGAGGCAGCATCGCCGGCGGTGCTCGCCATGCCCGACGAGGACCATCCGGACGACGACGCGGTCGGGACCGGCGAGGACGTGCGCGGCCCGGCGGATGCTTCTCGGCGGCGGTTCCTCGTCTGGGCGGGCTCGGCCGCCGCCGCCGGGATCCTCACGGCCGCACTCGGATCCGCTCTGCGCGCCGGGGTGCGGACGGTGGAGGCGGTGCGCAGCACTCTTCGCCTGCCGAGGCCCGCCATGCCCGCTCCGGCCGTGCCGGCGGGAGCCCAGGTCGACGTGGTGGGCGCGGTGCCCGTCGTGACGCCCAACCGGAGCTTCTACCGGATAGACACCGCCCTCATCGTGCCGCAGGTCGACCCGGCGACCTGGAGCCTGCGCATCTTCGGCATGGTCGAGGAGGAGGTGGTGATCGACTGGGACGAACTCCTCAGCCTGCCGCTGGAGGAGAGCTGGACGACGCTCGTGTGCGTCTCGAACCCGGTCGGCGGGAACCTCATCGGCAACGCGAAGTGGCTGGGTCACCCCATCCGCGATCTGCTCGCCCGCGCGCGGCCGACGGCGGACGCCGACATGGTGCTGTCACGGTCGATCGACGGCTTCACGGCCTCCACTCCCCTCGAAGTGCTTCAGGAGGAGGATCGCAACGCCATCCTCGCCGTCGGGATGAACGACGAGCCGCTGCCGGCCGAGCACGGCTTCCCCGTGCGCATGGTCGTGCCCGGGCTGTACGGCTACGTCTCGGCGACCAAGTGGGTGACCGAGCTCGAGGTCACCCGGTTCGATCGGGCCCGTGCGTACTGGACGGACCGCGGCTGGTCGGCGAAGGGTCCCGTCAAGCTCCAGTCGCGCATCGACGTGCCCCGGCGGAACCAGGGTCTGAGCCCCGGCGACACCGTGATCGCCGGCGTCGCGTGGCAGCAGCACGTCGGGGTGTCGAAGGTCGAGGTGCAGATCGACGACGGTCCGTGGCAGGAGGCGACCCTCGCCACGGCGATCTCGGACGACACGTGGGTGCAGTGGTCGCTCCCCTGGCGGGCCGCGCCCGGTCAGCATTCCATCCGCTGCCGCGCGACCAACGCCGTCGGCGAGACGCAGACCGAGAAGGATTCGTGGCCCGAGCCCGACGGCGCGACGGGCTGGCAGCAGCTGAACGTCAGCGTGGCCTGAGTCCCAGCATCCGTCCGTCCCCGAAAACAGGCGACTCGCCGAGGACAGGCGGAGGTGTCGGCGATCTTCCTGTCTCCGCCGGATCGCCTGTTTCCGACCGCTCGGGGCCGGGCGCCGTCAGGGCTCGAGGACGACCTTCAGCTGCTCGACCGCCCAGTCGAGCTCGGTCGCGCGGATGACCAGAGGCGGCGCGATGCGGATCGTCTGCCCGTGCGTGTCCTTGACCAGCACACCGCGGGCGAGCAGACGCTCGGCGACGTCGCGGCCCGTGCCCCGGGCCGGATCGATGTCGATCCCGGCCCAGAGTCCCGCGATGCGAACCGCCGTCACGCCGTTGCCGACGAGCTCGGCCAGCTTCGCCTCGAGGTGCTCGCCGAGCGCGGCCGCCCGCGTCTGGAACTCCCCGGTCGCGAGCATCTCGACCACCCGCTTGCCCACGGCCGACGCGAGCGGGTTCCCGCCGAAGGTCGACCCGTGCTCACCCGGCTGGATGACGCCGAGCACCTCGTGGTCGGCGACGACCGCCGAGAGGGGGAGGATGCCTCCGCCCAGGGCCTTGCCGAGGAGGTAGACGTCGGGCACGACACCCTCCCGGTCGCACGCGAAGGTCTCCCCCACGCGGCCGAGGCCGGACTGGATCTCGTCCGCGATGAAGAGCACGTCGTGCCGCGTGCAGATCTCGCGCACGGCACGCAGATAGCCCTTCGGCGGGATGACGACGCCCGCCTCGCCCTGGATCGGCTCCACCAGGACGGCAGCCGTCTCGGGGGTGATCGCCGCCTCGATGGCCTCGGCATCCCCGAACGGCACCGACACGAACCCGGGCGTGAACGGACCGAAGTCGGCGCGCGCCTGCGGATCGTCGCTGAAGCCGACGATCGTCGTCGTGCGCCCGTGGAAGTTGCCGTTGGCCACGACGATCGTCGCCGAGAACGGCGCGACGCCCTTCACGCGGTACGCCCACGCACGGGCGACCTTGATGCCCGTCTCCACGGCCTCGGCGCCCGTGTTCATGGGCAGCACGACGTCCTTCTTGCACAGGTCGGCCAGCGCCGTCGCGAACTCCCCGAGCCGGTCGTTGTGATACGCGCGGCTCGTGAGCGTGAGGCGTCCGAGCTGCTCCTCTGCGGCGGCGACGAGAGCCGGATGCCGGTGGCCGAAGTTGAGGGCGGAATACGCCGAGAGCAGGTCGAGGTAGCGCTTGCCCTCGACATCCGTCACCCAGGATCCCTCTCCGCGCGAGATGACCACGGGGAGCGGGTGGTAGTTGTGCGCGACGTGCTGCTCCTCCGACCCGATGATGCGGATCGTGGAGGTGTCGAGCGTCGGGCTCTGCGAGGGGGTCATGACGTGGTCCTTCAGCGCCGCAGCTCGAGGGTGCAGCACTTGATGCCGCCACCGCCGAGCAGGAGTTCGGAGAGGTCGACGAGCACGGGGTTGTAGCCCCGCTCGCGCAGCTGCGCCTCGAAGCCCTTGGCGCGCGGCGAGATGATGACGTTGAGCCCGTCGCTGGCGGAGTTGAGTCCGAAGACGGCGCCGTCCTCATCGGACACGCGGATCGCGTCGGGGTAGCGCTCGGCGAGGATGGCCTGTCCCTCGGCGTCGAACGCGTGCTCGAGGTAGGCGATGTTGGCGCGCTCGACCCCGCCGGGGCCCTCGACCGGGTCGAGCACCGCGATGGCGGTGTCGAGGTGGTAGAAGCGGGGGTCGACCAGGTTCAGCGAGACGACCTCCTTGCCGAACACCTCGCCGATCTCCCGGTGGCTGTCACCCGTCGAGCGGAAGCCCGTGCCCGCGAGGATCGTGTCGCCGACGAGCAGGAAGTCGCCCTCGCCCTCGTTGACCTCGCGCGGCTCGATCACCTCGAAGCCGTTGTCGCGGAACCAGTCCATGAAGGCGGGGCCCTCCGGCACGCGCTCCTGGAAGCGGAACTTCGCACCGTAGGCGACGTTGTCGATGATGAAGCCGCCGTTGGCGGTGTAGACCATGTCTGGCAGGCCCTGGAGCGGGTCGATGAGCTGCACCTCGTGGCCGAGCGCGAGGTAGGTGTCGTACAGGGCCTGCCACTGCCGCACGGCGAGCGCCGTGTCGGTGGGGTTCGCCGGCTCCATCCACGGGTTGATCGTGTAGCTCACCGTGAAGTGCTCCGGCCGGCACATGAGGTAGCGGCGGTGCTGCTGGATGCGGGGAACCGAAGTGGTGGGAAGAGGCGCAGTGTGCTGCATGGACATTCGTGCTCCTTCGACGGGGCGGCGGACGCTGTCCAGAGGCCCGGCGGGGCTGAAGAAGCCATCAACACGGGCACGCCGCATCCATTGTCTCACGGCGCGTGCGAAACACCTGTGAAGGGGACGGATGCGATGACGGGGTCAGTCGGCTGTCACGACGACCTTGCCGAGCGTATGGCCGCCGTCGACGTGGGCGAGCGCCTCTCGCGCCGACGCGAGCGGGTAGGTCTGCTCGATCACCGGCCGGACCCCACCGGACACGACGAGCGAGAGCAGTTCGCGGAGCGTATCGGGGTTCGCTCTCGCCGCGAGCGAGCGGATCCGACGGCTCGACCCGAGCGAGAGCAGGGCGGCGCGCAGCATCCGTCCGACGGGACCGAGCACCCGACCGCCCTCGCCACCGACCAGCACGACGCGTCCTCCCGGCCGGAGGAGTCGCTGGAGATCCCGCAGCGGCGCACGGCCCGCGATGTCGATGACGGCGTCGAACGCGTCGAGGGGGAGGTCGCCGCTGCCCGGCTGCACGAGCGCGTAGTCGAAGACGCGGCTCGCGCCGAGGCTCGTGACGAGCTCGATCGAGCGGGCTCCGGTCAGGGCCCACACCTCGGCACCGCGCTGCGCGGCGAGCTGCACCGCGTAGGTGCCGACGCCGCCCGACGCCCCGAGGACGAGCACTCGGCCGCCTTCCGCCGTGCCCGCCAGGTCGAGCGCCTGCCACGCGGTTCCCGCGGCCATCGGGAGAGCCGCGGCATCCTTCGCGCTGATCGCGGGCGGACGGCGCACGAGGCGCGTCGCGGGCGCGGTCGCGTAGGGCGCGAGACCGCCCCCGGGGAGCTCGCCGACCACATCGTCTCCGACGGCGAGTCCGTCGACATCGGGGCCGAGCGCGACGACGGTTCCGGCGACGTCCATGCCCCGTACGGGCCGCCGGGGCCGGCGGACGCCGAAGAACGGGCGGATCAGCAGCGGCTCGCCTCGCATGAGGTGCGCGTCGGCAGCATTGAGCGCCGTCGCGGCGACGCGCAGCAGAACCTCCCCGGCAGCCGGCACGGGAACCTCGACGGTCTCGGCCGCCACCGCCTCGGGACCGCCGTAACGCGACTGCCGCCAGGCCGTCATGCTGGCGGGAAGGGCGGGGGTCGCGGCATCCGTCGGTCGGTTCATGGGGTCTCCTCGGGGTAGTGGAAGAGGTCGTCCAGGCCCGCGCCGAAGACGCGCGAGATCTGGAAGGCTAGCTCGAGCGTCGGCGAGTAGCGGCCCAGCTCGATCGCGATGAGGGTCTGGCGGGTGACACCCACCCGGCGAGCGAGCTCGGCCTGAGTCATGCCCGCCTGCTCGCGCCTCGCACGGATCGTGTTCGTGACGCGAGTCGGCTTGACCATCAGACGAGCCCGCGGCGGTAGGCGGTGACGCTGGCGATGCCGCCGACGATCGATGAGAGCGCGAAGCCGAAGAACATCGTGTTGGCGATCCAGAACCAGTCGGCCTCCACGGCGCAGAGGACGAGGACTCCCAGGCCTGCGATCACGAGGAACGCCTGTCCGATCCGGGAGCCGAAGCGGGAGATGTCGCGATCGCGCTGGTCCGACGTGCCGACCCCCTCGGGATCGCGCATCCCCGCGAGGATCCCCCACACGACGCTCACGACGATCGCGACGACGATTCCACCCAGGGTGGTCCAGAACATGAGCGGCGCCCAGTCCACATCGGCGAGCGGACCGCCATCCGCGGCGCGCAGAACGAGCACGATGTAGACCACGATGCCGACGACGCTCACGAGAAGGCTCGCCCAGACGTTGCGTTCCTCGTACACCACGGCGCTCTCCCGATGTCTAGAATCTTTGACATCGAGAGCGTACGTCGGCTGCGGCATCCGAGTCAAGAATCCTTGACATTCGGATGCCGCAGCACACCGGTCAGATGATCTCGTCGCTCCAGTGGTCGGGGTTGCCGAAGCGCTTGGGCTGTGAGCCATCCCCGGCCTCATGTTTCCGGGGGGTAGCAACTCCTGAACCGGCGAAACTCGCCCCGACTCACACCGCGGAGTACGCGACGCGCCAGCGCCACCCCAGCATCGTCGTAGTCCACCTCCCAGTGTCGCGCACCCACCTGCACGTGAATCCACTGGTCCGTGTTCACGCTGACCGACTTAGGCCCTGCGTCGCGGCGGACATTGAAAACTCGCAAGGCCCGTGGTGTCAACCCACCCGTGAACGTCCCCCGGGAAGCGCTCACGGACGTAGCTGGCGAGATCGACGATGCGACGATGATCGCCCAATCCTCAGTCATGAAGCCGTCGGGGGCCTCGCCGCTCATATCACGCCATCAAAAGGTGGGGCCCCGGTTGCCGAAGCGGTGCACCCGCAGCTCACGGCAATCAACGCCGTGCGGCGACCTCATGACGCTGGCCAATCAGCTCCGAAGAGAGGCTGGACGTCAGGTGGGTTTCGATAGCCCATCTCCCACGGGAGATTGTCGCGAGAGTCCGGCCACACCAACTGAAGCGCTTGGAAGTCGCCCAGGAGGGCGCGAGCGGCAGTCATCCCACTGCGATCCTCGACTCTCAGGAGCGCGACGGCTCCGGATTCCGTGAGCGCGCTAGTCAGATCACCCGCACGGAATGGCCCGGTCGATGCCTGCTCGTCGACGGCATTTCGGATGAACGCGTCAGCGACATCCGTCGGCAGCCCGGTTATCAGGAGCTCATCCCAGCCCCTTGCCGTTAGCCCGACGGTGTAGGAGAAGGGCGCGATCGTTCCCGCCGGGTCGCCGAGCACGTGCCTGATGGCCCATCCGTAGGTCTCAACCAGTTTCCCCAGGTCGGCGAGCGCTTGCTCGCCCGGCGTGTCCATCTTCCGAGACTACTGGCCGGGGAGCCGCCCCGGACCTAGCAGGTCACACGCAGGATCGCCTGCCCCGGAGAAGAGACTTCCACCCCATCGCGCTACCGAGCCGCGAACGCTTGCCGATCAGCCATTCCTCGGGATGAGTCGCTTCCACGAACGCGGCGTACCAGCTCTGCCAACTGTGGGACGACAACCCCGTCGCTATCGAGAGCCGTCTCAAGCTGAAGCACAGCGTGTGGGGAGAGACGAAGAACGTGGTCTTCGAGAAGGATCGCACGTGCACGCTCCATCGCGGTCCCGAGAACAAAGGCACTGAGGTCCTGCTCCTGCTTCGCCGCCGCTGCCTTGAGCAGTTCCAGCGCTTCAGGCGAGATTCGCATATTCAGGCGCGCCGACCGTCCTGATTCCTGGATTTCCACGGTGACCTCACGGATGCTCGTACTTACGGTGTATGTACAAGCATCCGCTAGGTGCTCGCGAATGTCAACCGCAGTGATTTTGTTGTCAGGAAGAGATGAAGGTCGTCATCCTCGAAGGCAGTGAAGCCAAATCGTCGATAGAAGGCCGACGCGCCGCGGTCAATGGCGTCGACGACAACCACTTCGAATCCAATCGACTGCGAGACGTCCAGCAGCCGCTCAAGGGCATCGTAGAGAAGCAGACCGCCGACGCCCTTCCCCTGCGCCGACTCACTGACCGCGAGGCGTGCGAGCAGCATTGCCGGAACGGGGTACCTCCGCTTGCCGACACCGAACGCAGACGCTGCGTCATCGAGGTCAAGCTCGCACGCGGTGGTGGCGTAGTAGCCGACAAGCGTGTCGTCGTCCTCTAACGCGAGAAACGTCCGCGTCGTGTCATTGCGCTCGGACTGCCCCGCATACCTCTCGATCCACGTGTCGAGCTCCGGCTTTCCGCACCGGAAGTTCGACCGGTCGATCTCGCGACGGAACGGAGTGATCTCAATCGCCATAGGCCCTCCCCGAAAGAGACTCCCATGCGACGAGAACGATTCCATCTCGACGCGCGCACTCCGTACGCGACGACTAGCGTCCCTCGGCCAGAGTTAGGATGCCAGCTACGTCAAATCACGCCCTCAAAGGTGTGGTCGGGGTTGCCGAATCACTTGGGCTGTGAACCGTCCGGTTCCAGGCCAGGGATTGCGAAGGCGCGGCTGTCCACATCTGTTCAGCCTGCGCGTCGGAATCAATCATGCTGGCAGGGTGACCGGATTCAATGCCGATGCAGACATGCGGCTCGAGATGATGAGGCGTATGAACGACGGGTGGGAACTGGATGGCCCGCGCACCCCCACCCAGATGACGATGAAGCACGCCGTAATGCCCCCAGCCTGGCGGATCGCGGTCGACCTGATCAATCCAGTTGCCTGGTTCCTGGGATCGACCTGGCCGCTCGTCATGCGGACGCTAACGGTCTCCCTAGAACCCGATGGCCGCTTGCATCGGCGAACGACCGGCGACATCCCCCGCCGCTGGCGCCAGGTTCATAAGTGGGACATGCCAGACGGACCCATCGAGAGCTAGATCACGTCCTCAAAGGTGGGTCGGGATTGCCGAACCGCTTGGTCTGTGACCCATTCTCTGGGTTCATGTCGGGGCTGGACCAGGTATCCAGGTCCTGAAACGGCGAAACTCGCCACGACTCACTCCCAGGAGCACGCGACGCGCCATCGCCGTTCCTGGAGCGTCGTAATTCAACTCCCAGTGACGCCAGCCGACCTGCACATGGATCCACTGGTCAGTGTTCACGCTGACCGACTTCGGCCAGGTAGCGCGCCGAATCGTGAACCCGCCGAGTCCGGTTCGGTCGACCCACTCGTCAACGCCATCGGGGAAGAGCTCCCGCGCGTAGTCGGCAAGACCGGCGATGATCGCGCGTTCCTCCACCATGAAGTCGTCGGGAACTGAGCCGGTCATATCACCTCATCAAAGGTGTGGTCGGGGTTGCCGAATCGGTGGGCGGTGATCGTCACCGACTGCTCGTGGAGGAAGGGAAGCAGCTCGAGCCGGCCCGCCGTCGTCACCTCGTTGTCGTAGACCGCGAGGTCGGGGTCGCCCCCGACGGCGCGCGCGAGCGCGCGGTGCAGGGAGGCGACGGAATCGGCAGGGCCGACGAGGCGCACGCGAGCGGGACGCGTGGCGCCCTCGCCTCCTGCGGCCGAACCCGTGAGCCGCTCGAGCCATTCGTCGTCGGTCTCGACGAAGACCGGCACGTGCTGGTCGGAGAGCGCGCGCCGCACGGCCCCCGGAAGCCCGACCGGCGCGCTGATCGTCAGGCCCCCGCCCGCGCGCACGCCGGCGATCGCGACGCGGAGCAGCGCCTGCCACGAGGCATCCGCCGTCGCCCGGATCGAGACCTGCGCGATCGGGCGGTAGCGGAACAGGTTCCGCTCGACACCCAGGTGCGAGACATCCCGGACCTGCCCGAACTCGCGGTCCCACGCGATCGCATCCGACAGCGCGGCGCGGCGCAGCCACTCGAACGCCTCGAAGTCGAGGGAGGGCTGGGCGGACTCGATGATGTCGGTGATGCGGGAGTCGAGGCCGCGGAGATGGAGCGTGCGCGACGTCGGAGAACCGCTCGTCGCCCGCCAGGAGCCGAGCCCCACCAGATAGTTGGGACCGCCGGCCTTGGCGCCGGCACCGACCGAGGAGCGCTTCCACCCGCCGAACGGCTGGCGCTGCACGATGGCTCCGGTGATGCCGCGGTTGACGTAGAGGTTCCCCGCCTCGACGCGGTCGAGCCAGAGTGCGAGGTCCGCAGGGTTCTGGGTGTACAGGCCCGCGGTCAGCCCGTAGGCGACGGCGTTCTGCAGCTCGATCGCGTGGGCGAGCGACGACGCGTGCATGACGCCGAGCACCGGACCGAAGAACTCCTCCCGGTGGAAGCGCGAGCCGGGCTGCACGCCCGTGCGGATGCCGGGACTCCAGAACCGTCCGGCCGTCTCCGGACCGAGGTCGAGTCGGCGTGGCGGGACGAGCCACTCCTCCCCCTCATCGAGGGTCGTGAGCGCCCAGGCGAGCTTGCCCTGCGGGACCTCGATGACGGGCCCGACTTCGGCGAGCGGATCGGAGGGGGGTCCGACGCGGAGCGAGGTCGCGGCATCCACGAGCTGGCGCGCGAACCGCTTGGAGCGTCCGACCGGCCCGACGAGGATCGCGAGCGACGCCGCCGAGCACTTCTGCCCCGCATGCCCGAAGGCGCTCTTGACCAGATCGGATGCCGCGAGGTCGAGGTCGGCGGACGGCATGACGATCATGGCGTTCTTACCGCTCGTCTCGGCCAGGAGCGGGAGCTCCGGACGCCACGAGCGGAAGAGCGCCGCCGTCTCCCACGAGCCGGTGAGGATGACCCGGTCGACATCCGGATGGGAGAGCAGCTGCCTGCCGAGGTCGCCCTCGTCGATGTCGACGAGAGCCAGGACGTCGCGCGGGACGCCCGCGTCCCAGAGCGCCTCGGCGACGACGGCCGCGCACCGGCGAGCCTGCGGCGCGGGCTTGAACACGACCCCGGAGCCGGCGGCCAGTGCTGCCAGCACACCGCCGGCGGGGATCGCGACGGGGAAGTTCCAGGGCGGCGTGACGACCGTCAGCCGGGCGGGGACGAACACCGCTCCGCTCACGCGGTCGAGCTCGCGCGCGGTCGCGGCGTAGTAGTTCGCGAAGTCGACGGCCTCGCTCACCTCGACGTCGGCCTCGGCGAAGACCTTGCCCGTCTCGGAGGCGGCGACCTCGATCAGCTCGCCTCGTCGAGCCTCCAGCGCACGGGCGGCTTCGACGAGCACGGCGGAGCGGTCGACCGCAGGCAGGGCGCCCCACGCCGCCGCGGCCTCGCGAACGCGCGCGACGATCGTCTCGAGCTCTGCGGGATCGGTGACGCGGGCGGCGGAGATCGTCGCGTCGCCCGCTGCCGAGACGGCGATGCGGGAGAGGATGCCCCGTGCCCATGCCCGATTGGCCGGCAGCGCCGGATCGGTGTCGGCCGCGTTGCGGAAGCCGGGAGCCCCCACGGCGCGCGTCTGCGACTCGCGCGGGGCGAAGACCGCGGTCTCGACGAACGCCTCACCCCCGAAGAGCTGAGCCTCCACGTTCTGCTCGAGCGGCTGCGTCCCGGTCTCCGGCTCGGCATCCCGCGGCGGAGGATCGGCGGCCGCGGAGCGGGCGATGCCGAGCACCGCCTGGGTCAGGCCGGCCTCGTCCGCGGGCGGGGCGTCGCGCAGGAGGGTGCGGCTGCCCGCGCGCGAGTCCGGCGCGCCCGGCTGCCCGGACTGACCAGACTCGGCGCGCCGGTCCTGCGTGCGGTTCGGTCCGGTGGGGAGGGCGGGATCGGCGGCGCGCTCGAGTGATGCGAGGAACCGGTCGCGCTCCCGATCGAACAGCGCCGGGTCGTCGGCGAGGTCGAAGGCGGCCGAGAGGAAGTTCTCGCTCGAGGCGTTCTCCTCGAGGCGGCGCACGAGGTAGCTGATGGCGACGTCGAACTCGTCCGGCCGCACCACCGGCACGTACAGGAGCACGTGACCGACCTCACGCGTGACGGCCTCCACCTGGCCCTGGGCCATGCCGAGGAGCATCTCGAACTCGACCGCCTCGCGGACGCCGCGTGCCCCGGCGAGCAGCCACGCGTAGGCGATGTCGAAGAGGTTGTGCCCCGCAACGCCGATGCGGACGGCGGTCGTGTGGTCGGGGTCGAGGGCGGCGTCGAGGCAGCGGACGTAGTTCGCGTCGGAGTCGAGCTTCGAGTCGTAGGTCGCCAGCGACCAGCCGTGCATGACGGCATCCACTCGCTCCATCGCGAGGTTCGCGCCCTTCACGAGGCGCACCTTGATGCGCGCGCCCCCCGCCTCCACGCGGGCCTTCGACCAGGCGGTCAGCCGTTCGAGCGCACCCAGCGCGTCGGGCAGGTAGGCCTGCAGCACGATGCCGGCCTCGAGGTCGCGCAGGCGCGGATCGGCGAGGATGCGGGTGAAGACGGCGATGGTGAGGTCGAGGTCGCGGTACTCCTCCATGTCGAGGTTGATGAACGTCGCGGAGCCCGCCGCCGTGAGGTACAGGGGCAGGAGCCGGTCGACGACCTTGTCGACGACCTCGTCGAAGGCCCATATCGAGATGTGGCTCGCGATGGCCGAGACCTTGACCGACACGTAATCCACGTCGGGACGCCGGATGAGCTCGTGGATGCCTTCGAGCCGGCGCAGGGCCTCCCGCTCTCCGAGCACCGCCTCGCCGAGGAGGTTGAGGTTGAGCCGCGCCCCGCTCTCACGCAGCGTCGCGATCGCGGGTCCGAGCTTCTCCGGCCGGGCATCGACGACGAGGTGACCCACCATCTCGCGCAGCACGCGGCGCGCGATGGGCACGACGGGCGTCGGGAGGACCGGCGCGACCGTTCCTCCGACGCGCACCGCGCCGCGGAGGTACCAGGGGAGGAACTCCGGGACCAGTGGTGCGACGCGGCTGAGATTGGATGCCGCGGCCGACAGGCTCTCGGGTCGCATCACGCCGTCGACGAAGCCGATCGTGAAGGGCAGCCCGTTGGGGTCTTTCAGGACGCCGGCGAGTCGCTCGGCGGAGGGGTCCACGTCGACCTGTGCGCTCTCGGCGATCCACCGCTGCGCGAGTTCCACGGCACGCGCGGCGAGGTCGTCGCCGGGAGACGTGAGGCCGGTGTCCCCCTGGTAAGGGTCGGTCACCATGCGACCAGCCTACGTGCGACCGGGGCACGCAGAGCACGACCCCGCGCCCGGGCGATACAGGGAGGAGATGCCCGGGCGCGGGGTGATGTGCGGAGGCGGCGGCGCCTCAGGCGCGGTCCGCCGTGCCGCTGCGGCGAGCCGTGGGGGCCGGGTCGCCGGTGTCGTCGATACGGGGATCGCCGGGGCGGGCATCGACGTCGTGCGCGCCCGCATCGCGGGCGTCGGTCGTGGTGCGCACGTCTTGGCGTGCGTCGGTCGTGGCGCGCACATCGTCGCCGGGGTGCGGCGAGGTGCGGTGGGAGTCGGTCGCGGAGCGGTCTGGGGACGAGGCATCCGTCGTCCTGTCGTTCCCGACGTAGGGGTCGACGTCATCGGCCTTGCGCAGGATCTCCTGCTCCTTCGCGCGGTGCTCCGCGGCCTCGGCCGCGTGCCCGTCGATGTCACCCGAGCGTCGCTGCGCCTCGGCCTCTGCCTGCGCGGCCCTAGCCTTCGCCTGTTCAGCCTCGGCTGCGGCGGTCGCGGCGTCGGCGCGAGCCTGAGCCTGACGGGCCTCGACCTCCTGCGCGGCCAGTGCGGACTCCCGCGCCTTCGCGCGGAGGTCCTCGGCCTGCGCGTGACGCCGCTCGGCCTGCCGCGCGCTGTTCCTGCGCATGAAGAAGGCGATGGCGGCCACGACGGCCAGGACGACGACGACCGCCACGATGATCCAGATGATGGTCGTGGAATCCATTGCGATCTCCTTCAGGGCTGGTCCGAGGGGGTTGTGCGGACCATCAAGCTCGAAACAACCGGATCCTGAGCCCCCGAGCAAAGGTCTTGCGCGGCCGCTTGTCCTGCGCTACCCGCCTCCGCCGTGGCGCTCCGGCTGCGCCCGCATAGTTCCGGAGGCGAATAGTTCACCAAGTGAAACGAAATCGTTTAGGCTCGAACAACGCACGGGTGCTCAGGGCTTCGCCGGGTCTGCCGATCCATCCGGGCGAGAAGGAGCCCCCCGTGTCAGACATTTCCCCCGCCCGCGAGGACGAGCGCGAATGGGAGATCGACGAGCAGCGCCGCCTCGAGCTGTGCGCGGCCGAGCCGATCAGGACGCCCGGACGCATCCAGGGACATGGAACGCTGCTCGGAGTCGACGAGCCCACTCAGACCGTCGTGCTCGCGAGCGAGAACGCCGATCGCTGGCTCGGACAGCGCGTGCGCGACGTCGGCAACGACACCATGCTCTGGACCGTGCAGCACGGCGTCGCCGTGGACCCCGTCCGCGTCGAGTTCGACGGTCAGCTCCACGACATGATCGTGCACCGCGGCACCGATCCCCTCCTGGTGGAGCTAGAGCCCGTCGTGCCCGGCCTCGAATACGTCCGGACGGGCGTCGTGAGCGCCATCCAGGAGCTCGCCCCCCTGACCGATCCCGACGAGCTGCGCAGGCTCGCCGCCCGGCGGCTCAAGGAGATCACGGGCTTCGACCGGGTGATGTGCTACCACTTCCACCCCGACGGGCATGGCGAGATCGTCGCCGACGAGCGCGAGCCCGACATGGAGCCCTACCTCGGACTGCACTTCCCGGCATCCGACATCCCGTCCCAGGCTCGCGCCCTCTACGTCGAGAAGCGCTCGCGCGCGATCGTCGACACCGAGGACGCCGGCCTCGCCGTGCTGAGCCTCCTCCCCGAGGCGCCCATCGCCGACCTCGGCCTGACGGAGCTGCGCGCCGTGTCTCCCCATCACCTGCAGTTCATGCGGAACATGGGTCAGGCCTCGACCGTGTCGTTCGCCCTGGTCATCGACGGCGAGCTGGTCGGTCTCTTCACGTGCGCGCATCGAACCAACCGCCGCCTTCCCGTGCTGCTGCGCCGTTCCATCGAAGTGCTCGCGAGCCAGGTGTCGATGCAGCTCGCCTCGGCGAACGAGATCCAGCGGCTTCGCCGCCAGCTCGAGGCCCGCGAGCGCCGCGCGTCGATCGTGGCCCCGCTCTACGGGCGCGGAGTGCCCGCGGAGATCCTGGTCGGCGGCGACAAGACGGTGCTCGACCTCATCCCCGCGGACGGCGCCTATCTCCGCATCGGCGACGCCATGCACTCCGTCGGGACGGCGCCATCCGCCGACGCACTGTCGCGGATCCTCGACGAGCTGCCCGCGACACCCTTCGTGTCGGACGCGCTTCCGCTCGAGCATCCTCAACTCGCCGTCGAGCTCGCCGGCGTCGCCGGAATCGTCGCGGTGCCGCTCCTCGACGAGGGCGATTGGCTCGTCTTCGTCCGCGGCGAGGTCGCGCAGCACGTCGACTGGCTCGGAGACCAGACCGCCGGCAACCGTGAGCACGCCCTCTCGCCGCGCCGGTCGTTCTCGTCGTGGCAGCAGAGCGTGACCGGGCGCAGCGCGCCCTGGGGGCGGCACCTGCAGGACATCGTCGAACTGGGCGAGGACATCCGCGCGACGCTGGCTCAGCGCGTGCAGGCCGAACTGGCCGAACTCGCGTGGCGCGACCCGCTGACGGGCCTGCACAACCGCCGATTCCTCCAGGACCGCCTCGACGAGCTGCTCGAGGAAGAGGTTCTCGGCGTCGCCGTGGTGTTCCTCGACCTCGACGGCTTCAAGGAGGTCAACGACACCCACGGCCACGAGGCCGGCGACGCGGTGCTTCTCGCCGTCGGGCAGCGCCTCTCGGCGAGCGCCCGGTCGAGCGACATGGTGGTCCGCTGGGGTGGGGACGAGTTCGTGATCGTCTGCCTCGGCGTCGACGCGGCGCACGCGCACGAGATCGCCGCTCGGGCGGTCTCCTCGCTCGAGGACCCTATCGGGGTCGAGCACGAGCTCATCTGCATCACGGCGTCGGCAGGCGTCGTCTCGGTCGACTCCCGCGTCACGACCACGGAGCTGCTGGATGCCGCGGACTCCGCCATGTACCGCGCCAAGCGCGCGGGCAAGGGGCGCGTCTCGGCCTGAGAGCTCGCCGGTCCTCGGCACGGCGCACGCGGGGACCCGCGGGCGCCGTGACGTGTGTCAGGCGGGAACCGGCTCGGGCAGGATCCGCAGCCCGCCGGGCGAGTTGGATGCCTCGACGAGCTCTTGCAGCCACGCCCGGTTGATCTCGGGCATCGCGTCGTCGTACTCGAACCGGAGCGTCGACGACGTCGAGAGCCAGATGACCTGGCGCCGCTCCTTCGCTCCCTCGGTGAGGGCCAGGGAGACGCTTTCGCGCCGCCGGAATTTCGCCAGGATCACGAGTTCGAGGTGTGCGAGCGTGCGGTCGTCGATCGCGAACTCGACGGCCGGAGAGCCGTAGTGCAGGGTACCCATCGGCTCGATCCTACGTTGCCCCCGGCGAGTGGTGATTAGGCTGGAGGGGTGACGATCGTAAACCGCCTCACCGTCGACGGCCGCGACTACTTCCTTCCGGAGCCCGTCTCCGACCTGAAGCGAGACATCCTCGAGGCGATCAAGGCGGGTGGCGGCTACGTCACGATCCCGCCCTTGCGCGGAGGCCCGGGCATCGAGGTGCTTTTCTCCCCCGGCATGCCCGTCACCTGGACCCAGCTCGACATCGCCGGCGAGCAGCAGGGCGCTCCCGTCGAGGACGCCGCCGGCACGAGTGCCGACAGCGACCTGGACAACCTGTAACGCGGGATCAGCGCGCGGAAAGAATCCGATCCATCTCGTCGGCCGGTATGGGCCTCCCGAGCAGGAATCCCTGACCGAGGTCGCAGCCGCGGCTCCTGGCGCGTTCCAGGTCCTCCACCGTCTCGATGCCCTCGGCGACGACACGCCACCCGTGCCGCCGGGCGCGCCGCACGACAGCCGCGACGTCCGCGTCGGCCCCCGCGTCGGCCCGCTGCGACAGCGAGCGGTCGATCTTGACCTCTTGGATGGGCACGCGCTCCAGCGCGTCGAGCTCGACTTCTCCTGCACCGTAGTCGTCGATCGAGATGCCGATCCCGGAGCCCTGCAGGAGCGGAAGCACCTCGACGACCCTCGGCAGGAGCTGCGGAGCGGGGGCCTCGGTGATTTCGATCGTGAGGCTCCCGGGCAGCAGGCCGAGCTCGCCGGCGCGAGCAGCGACCCGCGCGACGAACTCCGGGGAGAACTGCGAAGGGGACGCGTTGATCGACAGGCCCAGGTGATGACCCTGGTGCTGCCACCTGCTGACCTGCGCCCCCGCCGTCTCCAGCACGCTGGCTCCGATGTCGCCGATGAGACCGGCCTGCTCCGCGAGCGGGATGAATTCGTCGGGAACGATGCGACCCAGCAGCGGATGCGTCCACCGGCAGAGGGCCTCCACGGCTACGGGATGGGCGGGGACGCCGGCCTCTGCCAGCGCGAACAACGGCTGGTACTCAACTGTCAGCCCGCCCGTCGTCACTGCTTCGCGCAGCTCGGCAGAGAGCGTTGCTGAGCTGGTCATGGATCCAGGCTTCCCGTCTGTCGCAGATTCGCGCAACACCCGACGTCGCGCCCGAAAGATCGTATAATGCCCGATCACATCCCGGTCGGCGTCGGCTGAGGGCTCATCCTCGCGGGATGATCGCCACGCGGACGCGAGACGGTGCTGCTGCGGATACGCTAGCCACGATGGGAACCCTGACTTACGACTCGAAGCTCACCGTGTCTCTCGACGACCGCGTGCTGGCCCATCTGCAGCCGGTCATCTGGTCGAAGCTCCGCCGGGGCGAGCCGTTCTCGTTCACGTGGACCGATCCGATGCGTCCCGGTCTCGGCCGCACCTCCGTCTGGCTGAGCCCGCACATCCCGCTCGCCTTCGAGTACTTCGGCAGCCGCGCGCCGCGGCTCAACCCGTTGTGGCTGGACGCGCTGAGCAAGGCGGCCAACTCACCGGGCGGCCTGTCGATCGTGCCCGAGCCCGAGGCGTCCGAGGCGCCGTAACGATGCGGCAGGGCGGTGACGCCACGCAGGCGTCTCCCGCGATGCCCGGCCCCCGGCATCCGTCCTCTCCCGCGCGTCCGGGCGGATAACCCGAGACGCTCGATCTGTCAACAGACGATTCGCCGGGTGACGGCGCCATACCGTCGAGACCATGACCAAGCTGGACGACCTGGACACCCGAGTCTCACCCCGACGTCCTTCGCACCCCTTCGCACTCCTCGACACTCCGCATGCCGCCGTAGCCGGCCCCATGCGCACCGCTTCGCTCGCCGGCGAGGCGCCCCGGGCCGTACGCCCCGGGCGCCTGCAGGCGATGGCCGCGATCTTCAGCACGATCGGCTCTACCGGTTTCACGAACCCAGGCGAGCAGATCCGCGCCTGGACGCTGTGGCTCAGCGTCATCAACGTCGCGATGGCGGTCGCCCTCGGACTCTCGCTCTACGCCGTGCTCCGCTGAGCCGACCGGCTCACCGCCATACGCTGGGCGCAGCGGCTCTCGTCGAGGGAAGAGCGGATGCCGCGGCCCACTCGTGCACCCACGACTCGACGTCGGGCAAATCATCCGGCCGGTCCACCGCGGCGAAAAGCTCCTCGTGGGACAGCGTCCCTCCTCGGCGCTTGAGCAGACGCGCACGGATGATCGCGCGGGCGTAGACCTCGCCGTCGACCACGGCGCGGTGCTCGAGATACAGCGCCTTGTCGTCGTGGCCGAGCAGCCGCGACTCCACGACGAACCGCTGCCAGAGCTGCAGCGACTTGCGGAAGGTGACGGTCTCGCTCGACACCACCGCGTACCAGCCATTGCGACGCATCGCGTCGGCGAGGCCCGTCCGCACGAGCAGATCCCAGCGCCCGAGGTCGAACAGCGACAGGTACCGGCCGTTGTTCATGTGACGGAGCACGTCGATGTCGGTCGGCAGTGTCGTCAGTCGGATTCGGCTGACGGCGGTCGGCGCGAGCTTCCGCCCGGTACGGGCGCGAAGCCGTGCGCCGAGGGTCACAAGGAGGGTTCGCCAGATCACGTTCACGTCGAGCGATCGTAGCCATCGGCCGGGGAACCGACGATTCGGTTGGCGCTCCTCGACAACGCCGCGACGACGCGGCCGCCTGGCCATGGCGGCCGGCACGTGGGCGGGTGAGCTTCCGCGTGCTCCCGTGGAGCCGCCGGGCCGGGCGGGTTGTCGAAGGGCGACGAGGACTCCGTCTCAATTCCGACGGGCGAACTGCTCGCGAATCCGCGTAGGCGATTTGGTCACCGGTCGCCATCTCATGCCGGCATCCCACCAATAGGGGCCGCGCACCTCCGGTACGCCGTGGTTCATGCGGATTCGCCAACCGCTGGAGTCGAGGGTGCGGTGATGGAACCAGCAGAGGAGCACGCCGTTGTCGGTATGTGTCGGGCCACCGTGAGCGTGCTCCTCGACATGATGAATCTCACACCACGCTGCACGGACCTGGCACCCCGGTATGACGCAATGCCCGTCGCGCAGTCCGATCGCCCGGCGCTGATGATGGGTGAAGACGCGCTCGAGGCTGCCGAGCGCGACGATCCGTCCGCCATCGTCCAGCGCCACCTTCTGTACCGCACCGGAGCATGCCACGTGGTGTGCGGAAGCCAGCGACACCGGCTCATCCGAGCCGTCGATATGCGCGAACCCGCTTCCCGATCGAAGGTCGGCCGCCCTGACCGATAAGACGAGGGTCGGCGCTGCTCCGCCGAGCTGCGGAAGGGAGCCCGAGGCAGCAGCGACCGTGAGCACGGTGGCGAGTGCGTCGTGCTGCTTCTGCACCCGTGTGCGGTGGTCGGCTTCAGCCGGCACCGGCTCGCCGCCTCCGCTCGCGGAGTCGTCGACGAAGCGAGGCGCGGCATCGGGGCCTTGAGCCTTGGGATTGAGGATGCTGTCGAACAGCCGCTCCAGCTGACCGGCGACCTCCGGCAGGAGGTTGCCGCGAACCGGCACCACACCTTCCCGACAGACACCGAGCGTCAGCCCACGCTTGCGAAGCGCGTGCGCCTCCCGGGGCTCGACGCCGTCGGGGTCGAGGTACATCGCCCAGGCGGTGGCCATGGCGCGGAGCTCGTCGGCGGGCGCGGCGGGTGCGGCATCCGCTCCCTCTCCCCGCGCCGCGGCCGCCAGCTCTTCGTCAGCTGCCAGGATCGCCGCGCGGCCGGCGCGGCTCGCGCGCAGTGGGACCGCAATGGCGACGACGCCGTCGATCCCGATGTCGCCCGCCATCAGCGCGGCTCTCACCCCCGGGAACTCCGCCGGGAGGAGCGCACCCGTCGTCGGCGCTACCGGCTGCCCCACGGCGCCGGCCGCCGTGATCATGTCGGCAGCCGCACGTCGCGATACCCGGGTCGAGCGCTGGACGAGCTCTGAGACGGATCGGCACCCGAGCCGCGTCGTCATGCGCTCCCAGGGTGCGGGCGAACTCGATCGCTCCGATGCCTCGACGGTGGCTTCGACGGCGAAGGCCTCGGCGGCCCGCGAGATCCGCGCTGCGGCGGCGAGCAGGTCGAGCACCTCGGCATCGGATGCGGCTCGCACGGATCCCCCCGCGAGCGACTCCCGCGCTAGCTGCACCATGGCGTCCCCCAGCTCTTGGAGGCTGGCGACGACGTTGCTCATACCGTCCATTCTTGTGAGGGCCACCGACATTCGCCGCCGCCGAATCCCAGATCAGCGGCAACAATCGGGAGACTCTGCGGGTCGTCCACCGCTTGGTGGGCGGGAGAGCGGCTGGCCTGGGACGCGCGGGGCGCCCGGCGTGCCGCGAGGGCTGCTCGGTTGCAGATCCTCTTCCTCTCCGGTGCGCCGGCGGTGAGCGGGCCGCACTCCGGAACGGCCCGAAAGTCAACGGCATCCGCTCGATTTCGCAGCCGGGGAACCCGCGCGTAGAGTCTGGCCATGGAAGCCGAACTGCAGACCGACATCGTCGTCCGTCCGGTGCGGGACGTCGACGCCGAGGCCCTCGGCCGCGTGCACGCGACGTGCTGGCACGAGACCTACGACCACCTCATCAGCAAGGCCGCGCTCGAGAAGATCTCGCCGCGGCGCATGGCCGAGCTCTGGACGCACTGGGCCGTTCAGGGCCCCGACTTCAAGATGTTCGCCGCGCTCGTCGACGGCGAGATCGTGGGCTTCGCCGGCTCCGGCCCTGCGCGCGACAAGGATGCGCCCCGGTTCCGCGAGCTCTACTTCATCTACCTGCTCGACGCGTGGCACGGCACCGGGATCGGCCAGCGCCTGTTCGACTCGGTCACCGAGGCGGGCGAGGGCCTGTACCTCTGGGTCGCCGAAGACAACCCGCGGGCACACCGGTTCTACACGCGCAACGGTTTCACCCTCGACGGCGCATCGCACACCGAACCGTTCCTCGGCGAGACGCTCACCGAGGTGCGCTTCGTGCGCTGACACGGCGTCGCCGGTCGCCTCCACGGCGGAAGGCCCCGCATCCTGCTCGGATGCGGGGCCTTCCGCGTCGTATCGCCGGGGTGACGGCTACCCGGCGTCGAGCGTCGCCCGGCCGGCCGAGACCTGCACCGTGACGGTGCTGTCGGCATCCGGATCCGATCCGATGCGGTTGTCGAAGTCGCCCGCCGAGACGTCGGACTGCACGTCATAGGCGCCTTCCGGCACGACCAGATCGAGCGAGCCCGCGCTCACACTCACCTGCACCGACCGGGGCTGCGCACCGGTCAGCTCCGCCTGCAGCGATCCGGCGCTCAGCGAGAAGCTCGCCTCGCGCGCGCCGTCGAAGGCGAGATCCGCGCTCCCCGCCGCGACACTGGCGTCCACCGCGTCGACGGATGCCTCGGCTCGCGCCCGTCCCGCACTCATGTCGAGCTGGAACCGGCCGTATTCGCCCTCGTCGACGACGAGCTCGCCGCCCGCGAGCGACAGGTCGGCATCCGCCCCGGCGAGCGAGTCCGGGAGGCGCAGTGTCGCCTCACCCGCACCGCGCTCGCCGAACGGCCAGCCGCCGAACGACCAGCCGTCACCGAACCAGGTGTCCGGAGACGAGACGACGAGCTCGTCGCCGTCCGTCCGGAGGGTCCAGCGGTCGGCGCCGTTCGCCCCCGTCACCTCGAGCTCGGCGTCCTGCACGTCGGCGTACTCGATCCGGAGCGAGCCGGCCGCGACGTCGACGTCGAGGGCGCCGACGTCGGCGACGTCGATCGTCCGAACGGTGGTCCGGACGGATGCCGCGGCCACTGTCGAGAAGACCGCCGACACCATCGCGCCGATCGCGATAAGCGCGCCGAGGACGATCACGAGGATCGCCACGACCCGGGACGACTGTCGGGTGGGTCCCCCGGCGGGGGGCGGGGTCTGCGCCTCCGCGGGAGGCGGGGTCATCGTGGTGCTCATCGGAGGGCTCCTGTCTGCGGCGTCGTGCCGCCGTGGTCGGTGTGGGGCCGGGGGCCGCCGTGCCCGAGGTGCGCGAGCGCCGCGAGCACCCGGCGGTTGCCGGACTCGTCGGGCTCGAGGTCGAGCTTCTGGAAGAGGGAGGTGACGTGCTTCTCGACGCTGCCCTCCGAGATGAAGAGGGCCTTGGCGATGGCCTGGTTCGAGCGTCCTTCGGCGATGAGCGCCAGGACCGCGGACTCGCGATCGGTGAGCCGCTGCATCCGCTCGTCCCGCGTGCGCCGGCTGAGAAGCTGCGCGACGACCTCCGGGTCGAGCACCGTGGCCCCTGACCCGATGCGCTGGATCGCGTCGAGGAAGTCGGCGACGTCGGCGACGCGGTCCTTCAGGAGGTAGCCGAGGGCCCCTCCCTTCGCGGCGATGAGGTCGGCGGCGTAACGCTCCTCGACGTACTGCGAGAGGACGAGGAGCGGAAGGTCGGGCCGGGTCGCGCGGAGGTCGAGCGCCGCGCGGATGCCTTCGTCGGTCCAGGTGGGCGGGAGCCGGACGTCGAGGATGCAGAGATCGGGACGGGTCTCGGAGACGACCTCCTCCAGCTTCAGGGCGTCGGGGACTGCGGCGACGACGGTGTGTCCGGCATCCTCCAGCACGCGCACGAGCCCTTCGCGCAGCAGTGCGGAGTCCTCGCAGATCAGGATGCGCACGGGATGCTCACCTCCACCGTGGTCGGGCCTCCGATGGGACTGTCGATCCGGGCCTGGCCGCCGGCTGCGAGCACCCGGTGCACGATGCCGTCGAGGCCGCCGCCGGGCAGCACCCGCGCTCCGCCGATGCCGTTGTCCTCGACGCGGGCCCACAGCGTGTTGCCGTCGCGGAGCCGCACGATCACGCGGACCTCGGTGCCGCGAGAATGCTTCGCCGCGTTGGTCAGGGCCTCCGCGATCGCGAAGTAGGCGGCGGCTTCGGACTCGCGGCTGCAGCGGCCGTCCATGCGGACGTCGAGCTGCACCGGCACGACCGAGCGGGCCGCGAGCGCCGAGAGCGCGGCATCCAGTCCCCGGTCGTCCAGGACGGAGGTGTGGATGCCCCGGGCCAGCTGCCGGAGCTCGGTGATGGCGGCCTTCGTCGAGGTGTGCGCCTCGGCGAGGAGCTGCTTGGCCGCCTCGGGATCGGAGTCGATCTTCTGCTGCGCGAGGCCCAGCGTCATGCCGACCGACACGAGCCGGGGCTGCACGCCGTCGTGGAGGTCGCGCTCGATGCGCGTGCGCTCGACGTCGGCGGCGTGGACGGCGCCGGCCCGCTGCACGTTCGACGTGCGCGCGGCCTCGGCGAGCTGAGCCTCCCGGGAGGGCACCATGATGGCGCGGCACAGGACGCCGTGCAGCAGCGCCAGGCCGACGATCGCGGCCGCCGAGAGGACGGCGGCGAGGATGCCGGCGGGGATCGTCCACGAGACCGGGATGTCGAGGCCGGTGCGCGCGAGGGCGACGCTGTCGCCCCGGGCGTAGAGCGGCGCGAACGCCAGCACGACACCGGACGCCATGACGCCCAGCAGCAGCACGACGATCCACCCCAGGATGACCGACACGGCCAGGTTCGCGATCGCGCGCCACGTCGACGGGTCGATCGTCTGCTGCCAGAGGGTGCGGAGGTATCCGCCGAAGCCGGGCCGGCCGCTCGAGCGCAGATGCCGGGCCGGAAGGCCGAAGCCGTAGAGGCCGTCGACCCGTGCGGCCTCCAGCCAGCCGACGCCGAAGAGGACGTACACGAGCGCGACGAGGAAGGGGACGCCGATGAGGAGGACGGGGAGGAGCCCGAGCCCGAGGCCCAGAAGTCCGAAGAGGATGCCGAACAGCGCCGGGCCGATGACGCCGAGCGCGACGAGCTGAGCGACGGCGCCGAGGACGCGCGGTGGCGAGGCGATGGACGGCGCGGGAGCGGGGTTGCCTGAGGTCATGCCTCAAAACTAGGACGGGGCGATCCGGCGCGCTCCCGAGGCATCCGGAGTCTTGGCTTCGGGTTATCCCCCATCCGCCGCTCGCGCCGTCCGGCCGGCGGACCGGCGGGTCAGCGGCCGCTGACCTTGCCGAACAGGCGCGCGATGGGTGCGAGCACGAGCGGCCGCGCGGCGATCCACGCCGCCGCGATGACGGCGAGACTCGCGAGGAAGATCCAGAAGCCCACCCAGTTGATCGCGTCCTGCGACCCGTACATGTGGTTGAGGTTGCGCAGAGCTCCCGTCGCGAGCACGAGCGTGACGTGCGCGACGATGAACAGGACGAAGTAGATCATGACGGGGAAGTGCACCGCGCGCGCCCACTCGATCGGGTAGGCCCGGCTGAGCGCCTGCGCGTTCTTGGGCCACACACCGCTCATCCGCACCCCGGTCAGGATGGCGAGAGGCGCCGCGAGGAACACGGTCGCGAAGTACGCGAGCTGCTGCAGGGAGTTGTAGTTGACCCACCCGTTCTCGGTCGGCCAGTCCAGCGAGACGTACTGGAGCAGCGCAGAGAGCGCATTGGGGAACACCGCCCAGCTGGTCGGCACGATCTTCATCCACTGACCTGTGACGAACAGCAGCAGCACGTAGATGACGCCGTTCACGATCCACAGGATGTCGAGCGACTGGTGGAACCACAGGGTGAGGCTGATCTTGCGCCGGCTGTTGTTCCGGGGCGACCAGAAGACGCTCGGCCGCTTCTCGGTGCGCACCTGCAGGCCCGACCGGATGATGAGCACGATCAGGAACGTGTTGAAGAAGTGCTGCCAGCCGAGCCACGGCGGGATGCCCACGGGCGCATCCTCGGGCAGCGGGTACTCGCCGGGGTAGACGGCGAGGAACTCCTGCATGGCCGGCAGGCTGAGCAACCACCGGGTCGCGACGACCGCCATGGCGGCCGCGAACAGCAGTCCGGCGCCGCCGACGATCACCGCGCCCGCCCACTGGGCCCGTGTGAAGGGCCCGTAGCGCTTCGGTTCGGGCTTCGGCACGGGTCGCGCCGCAGCCGCTGCTCCCGGCCACACGGTGCGCGCGAACGGCAGCGGAGCCCGCGCGGCGGGGTCGAGGCTCGCCGGCGTGGCGGCCGCCGGCGCTGCGGCGGATGCGGCCGCCGCCGATGCCGTGGCGGGCGGTGCGGTGGATGCCGCTGCGGGCGGTGCGGTGGATGCCGCTGCGGGCGCGGCTATTGCGGGCGGCGCTGACGCGGGCGGCGCTGTCGCGGCGGGGGCGGTGCGCGGCAGGCCGCGGCGGATGACCGGCGCCTTCGCGGCCTCCTCGACCGCGGCGACCGCAGCCGGTGCGTCTGTCGACGCGTCGGACGCCGGTGTCGCGGGTGCGGCCGCCGTCCCGCTCGGGCGCTCGATCCGAACGGCGGATTCCGCGGGCCACGGCTGTCCGCCGGCGGTTCGCGGAAGGCCGCGGCGCAACGCGCCTGCACCGACGACCGCGGCCTCGCTCATCGTCACGCTGCCGCTACCGACGGCTCCCTCGGTCGTCGAGCGAACGGAGGGAGACGAAACGCCTTCAGACGGCGAGGGGCCAGCGGCTGCGGCCGCGGTTGGCTCGGTGAAGCCGCGTTTCGTCTCGTCGCTGCGCTCCTCGCTCAACGACCGGGACGTGTGCGACGCCGCAGCCGGCCAGGGCTCTCCGCCGCGCACGCGCGGCAGCCCCCGCCGAAGGGATCGCCCGCCCTCAGCCGCGCCTGCCGCGCGCCCGCCGGTCGCTGAGGTCGTCGAACGGTCGATCGCCGCGCCTCCGGGCGGCGTGGGGTGCGGCGAATCGGCCGGCGCCGCGCTCCCGGCTCCGATCGGCGCATCGGCACGCTGAGCGACCGAGAGGTGCGGCTCGGTGCTCGCGGATGAAGCGACCGAAGCCGGAGCGCCGCTCGGCGCGCCGTCGCCGTTCGCCCCCGGCGCCTCTCCCGCGGCCGGCCACGCCTCGCCGCCCGCCGTGCGGGGAAGCCCTCGACGGATCGACCGTGCGTACGTCGCCACCGTCGATCAGGCCTTCTTCGCCTCGAGCGCGGCGATGAGCTGCGGCACGACGGTGAAGAGGTCGCCGACCACGCCGAAGTCCGCGATCTCGAAGATCGGGGCATCCGCGTCCTTGTTGATCGCAACGATCGTCTTCGCGGTCTGCATGCCGGCCTTGTGCTGGATGGCACCCGAGATCCCGAGGGCGACGTACAGCTGCGGAGACACCGAGACACCGGTCTGCCCGACCTGGTACGTCTGGGGCACGTAGCCCGCGTCGACCGCGGCGCGCGAGGCGCCGACGGCCGCCCCGAGGGTGTCGGCGAGCTGCTCGACCAGCGCGAACTTCTCGCCCGATCCGAGCCCGCGCCCGCCCGAGACAACCTTCGTCGCCCCGCGCAGCTCCGGCCGCGACGAGGCGACGACCGCCTCCTCGACCGAGTCGACGGATGCCGCGGCGCTCCCCGATGCGGTGACGTCGAGCGCCTCGATCTCGGGCGTGCGCGCTACGGCACGCGCCTCGATCGCGCCCTGGCGGATGGTGATGACCGGGGCGCCCCACGTCGCGGCGGAGTCGACGTTGTAGGCGCCGCCGAACACGGAGTGATGCGCGACGACGCCCTCGGCATCCCGCGACACGCCGACCGCGTCGGCGCACAGCGCCGACCGGTTCCGCGCGGCGAAGCGGGCCGCGACGTCGCGTCCTTCGACCGAGTTGGAGACCAGGATCGCGTCCGGCCGCACGAGGTCGGCCGCGGCATCCAGGGCGTCGACGCGAGGCACCGTGAGGAGCGACGAGTCCCCCTCGGCGGTCAGTACGACGGCCGCACCGAGGTCGCCGGCCTGCGACGCGAGAGAACCCGCGTCGGTCGACACGATCAGTGCGACGGGCGTGCCGACCTGGGCGGCAGCGCCGAGCAGGCCCGCCGACGACTTGCCCAGTTCGCCGGAGGGCATCACGTCCAGGAGCACGAGGATCGAGTCCGCAGCGAATTCCGTCATGGCGCCTTCCTCACGCGAGCCGGTTCTGGATGAGGAACTCGGCGAGCTTCTCGCCCGCGTCGCCCTCGTCGACGATCTTCGTGCCGGCCGCGCGCGGCGGCTTCTCGCTCAGCGCGATGACGATCGAGTGAGCGGCGCTGTGGTCCTCGGCCTCGATCGAGAGATCGGCGAGCGACAGCGTCTCGAAGGGCTTCTTCTTCGCCGCCATGATGCCCTTGAAGGTCGCCATCCGCGCGTCGGGCAGGGCCTCGGTGATCGAGATGACCGCCGGCAGCGGCGCCGAGATGCGCATCGTGCCGCCGTCGGACGCCCGCTCGCCCGACACTGCGCCGTCGCCGATCTCGACGGAGTTGAGCCACGTCGCACTCGGCACGCCGAGCAGCTCGGCGATCATCGCGGGGATGACGCCGCCCGCCCCGTCGGTGGACAGGTTGCCGCCGATCACGAGGTCGAAGCCGATGCGCTGGAGCGCCGCCGCGAGGACCTCAGCCGTGAGACCGTGATCCGCGCCGAGCAGCCCGTCGTCCACGACGTGCACGGCCGACGCTGCACCCATGGCGAGGCCTCTCCGCAGGCTGGTGGTGGCCGACTCGGGGGCCATCGAGAGCACGACGACCTCCGTGTCCGGATTCTTGTCGGCATGGCTCAGCGCGACCTCGAGGGCTCGCTCGCAGATCTCGTCCACGACCGCTTCGCTCGCCGCGCGGTCGGCGAGGCCCGTCTCGAGGTCGAGCTTGCGATCGCCCCAGGTGTCCGGGACTTCCTTGACCAGGACAACGATCTTCATACGCGTGGGCTCCTTCGTCTCGTCGAGTCTATTGGCGCGGGCCGGCGCCGACGCACCGCCGGCACCGCGGGAGCCGAGGCCTCGCGCGCGCTACCGTGGAAGCCGCGAAGAGGGAGGTGACGGATGCCGCGGAACTCGCCCCTGCCCGTCGATCCCATCGCCGAGGCCAAGCGCCAGTGGATCGCGCACGGCTGGACGGATGCCGCGGCGGGAATGTCCGCCGTCACGTCGATCATCCGCGCGCAGCAGCTCATGTTCGCGCGCATCGATACGATCCTGCGCCCGTTCGGCCTCTCCTTCGCGCGCTTCGAGATGCTGCGTCTGCTGGCCTTCACGAGGCAGGGGCGGATGCCGATGGCGAGCGCCATCGCGCGCCTGCAGGTGCATCCGACGAGCGTGACGAACACGGTCGACCGGCTCGTCAGGGACGGCCTCCTGCTCCGCGAGCCGCATCCCGTCGACGGCCGCGCCGCCGTGCTCGTCCTGACCGACGAGGGGCGCGACCTCGTCGAGCGCGCCACCGCCGTCCTCAACGCCGAGGTCTTCGAGAACCCCGGCCTGTCGGACGACGACACGGCCGAGCTGGTGCGGATCATCGCCCGCTTCCGGAAGGATGCCGGGGACTTCGCCGACCCCCGCCCCGTACCCGACCCGCTCTGACAAGCTCGCCCGCCCCCGATCCGGGTCGTCGAGCGAGCGAAGCGGGCCGACACGCGCTGAGCCCTTCCGAGACGCTGCCCGACGGGATACGTCATCACCGGTTGGTGAAGTCGGGCGTCCGCTTCTCGCGGAACGCGGCCATGCCCTCCTTCTGGTCGGCGGTGTCGAAGAGGGATGCGAAGACATGGCGCTCGAATCGCAGGCCCTCGGCGAGAGGGGTCTCCATCGCGGTGTCCAGAGCGGCCTTCGCCGCGTACACCGACGGCAGCGACTTCGAGGCGATCGTCTCGGCCACGGTGCCCGCCGCGGTGAGCAGCTCGTCGGCGGGGACGACGCGCGAGACGAGTCCGGAGCGCTCGGCCTCCGAGGCATCCATCATCCGGCCCGTGAGGATCAGGTCGGCCGCCTTGTAGTAGCCGACGGCGCGGAGGAGCCGCTGCGATCCGCCCATGCCCGGCATGACGCCGAGGTTGATCTCGGGCTGGCCGAACATCGCCGTATCGGCCGCCAGGATGAGGTCGCACATCATCGCCAGCTCGCATCCGCCGCCGAGCGCATAGCCTGAGACGGCGGCGATCACCGGCGTGCGCACGGCGGCGAACGTGCCCCAGCCGCCGAAGTGGTCGTCCATCAGCATGTCGAGCCCGGTCTTGGACTCCATCTCCTTGATGTCCGCGCCCGCGGCGAACGCGCGCTCCGACCCGGTCAGCACGATGGCGCCGATGCCCTCGTCGCGGTCGAACGCCGTGGCCGCGTCGACGATGTCGAGCATGACCTGGGTGTTGAGGGCGTTGAGCGCCTGCGGGCGGTTGATCGTGATCCACCCGACGCGGCCGCGCGTCTCGACGAGGATCGTTGCGTAGTCGGTCATGTGCTCATGCTTCCATGCGGTCGAAGGCGAAGTTCGGACGATCGCACGAACTTCGGAGCGTTCGCTGAGATTGGTCCGAACTTCGCACGCTCGTCCGAGGTTCGCGAGGGACGCGGCGGTCAGCCGAGGAGGTCACGGCCGATGATCACGCGCATGATCTCGTTCGTGCCCTCGAGGATCTGGTGCACGCGCAGGTCGCGCACGACCTTCTCGATCCCGTAGTCCGACAGGTACCCGTACCCGCCGTGCAGCTGCAGCGCCTCGTTGGCGACGCGGAAGCCGGCATCCGTCGCGAACCTCTTGGCCATCGCGCACTGGGTCGCGACGTCGGGAGCCTTCGTGTCGACGGCGCACGCGGCATCACGAACGAGGGCCCGCGCTGCGCGGAGCTCCGTGGCCATGTCGGCGAGCGCGAAGACGACGGACTGCTTCTCGGCGAGCGGCTCGCCGAACGTGAACCGCTCGTGGACGTACCGGACGGCGCGCTCGAGCGCCCACTGGGCACCGCCGAGCGAGCAGGCGGCGATGTTGATGCGGCCGCCATTCAGCGCCGACATCGCGATCTTGAAGCCCATGCCCTCGCCGCCGAGCACGTTCTCGGCGGGCACGCGCACCTCGTCGAGGATGACCTGGCGCGTCGGCTGCGCGCGCCAGCCCATCTTGTGCTCCTTGACGCCGAACGACAGTCCCGGCGCCCCGGCGGGCACGAGGAATGCCGTGATGCCGCGGGCTCCGGGATCCCCGGTCCGGGCCATGACGACGTAGACGGATGCCTCGCCCGCACCCGAGATGAACTGCTTCACGCCCGTCAGCACGTACTCGTCGCCGGAGCGGATCGCGGAGGTCGTGATGGCCGCGGCATCCGATCCCGCCCCGGGCTCGGTGAGGCAGTACGCGCCGAGGTCGCGCATCGTGACGAGCTTCGGCAGCCATTCGTGGCGCTGCGCCTCGGTGCCGTAGCTGTCGATCATCCACGCGACCATGTTGTGGATCGTGATGTAGGCAGCGATCGACGGGTCGCCCTTGGCGAGCTCTTCGACGATGGCGACGGAGTCGGAGCGCGACAGCCCCGTCCCACCCACATCCTCCCGGATGTACAGACCACCGAGCCCGAGCTCTCCGCCTCGCTCGAGCACGTCGCGGGGAAGGTGCTCCGCGGCGTCCCACTCCACCGCGTGCGGAGCGAGTTCGTGTTCGGCGAACTCGCGGACGGCGTCGAGGATGGCGGACAGCTCGTCGGCGGAGAGGGTCTCCATCTCTGTCGCGGCGGGGAACGCTTCGATCGTCATTGTGCAGCTTCCTTGTGGGACGGCGTCGTCAGTGTGATCACTTTACCTGGACTTCCTAATAACTGCGAGGGGTTCCAGCAGACACTCGGCTTCGCCCGCCGTTCACCCTTCCGACACGCGGTGCCGATAGCACGGAGGAGCGTGCGTCCGCACGCAGCACCCCCACCCGAGGATCCGCCCATGCCTTCTCACTTCCGCCGAGCGGCCGTCGTCGTCGCCGCCGCCGCAGCGACCTGCGCGCTCGCCGTCATCCCGGCGCTCGCAGCTTCCGCCGAGGTCGTTCCCGACCCGATCACCTTCTCGGCCGACGACGCCGCCATCTCGCTCACGCCCATCGGCAGCTACGACACGGGCGTCTTCGACGAGTCGGCCGCCGAGATCGTCGCCCACTACCAGGACCGCCTCTTCGTCGTGAGCGCGAAGGCCGGCACGGTGCAGGTGCTCGACTTCGCCGACCCCTCCGCCGTGAGCGAGACCTATGAGATCGCCTCCGAGGGCATCGCGAACTCCGTGGCGATCCGCAAGGACGGTCTGGGGATCGCGGCGTTCGAGGCTCCGACGAAGACGGATCCGGGTCACCTCGTCTTCTTCGACGCCCGCGCCGACGAGCCGACGATCCTCGGCACCGTGGTCGTCGGGGCGCAGCCCGACAACGTCGTCATCACCCCCGACGGGCGCTTCGCCCTGACGGCGAACGAGGGCGAGCCCGCCGACGACTTCTCGACCGACCCCGAGGGCTCGGTCTCGATCGTGCGCCTTTCGACGCCGAAGGTCGCCGCGTCGAAGCAGAAGGACGTCTCGACCGCCGACTTCCACGCGTTCGAGAACGGCGCCCTTCCCGCGGGCGTCCGGGTCTTCGGCCCCACCCCCAACGGCGCGGATCATCCCGTGTCGCGCAACCTCGAGCCCGAATACATCTCCGTCGTCGGCAACACCGCGTACGTCGCCCTTCAAGAGGCGAACGCGATCGCCGTCGTGCAGATCCCGTCGGCGCGGGTCACCGGCATCCTCCCCCTCGGCTTCAAGGACCACGGCGTCGTGCCGCTGGACCCGAGCGACCGCGACAACCGGTTCGAGCTGCGGACCTACCCCGGCCTTCACGGCGTCTACATGCCGGACGGCATCGCCGCCTACCAGGCGGGAGGCAGCTCCTATCTCGTCACCGCGAACGAGGGCGATGCCCGCGAGTGGGGCTCGTACGTCGAGGGTGCCCGCGCCGGGGCGCTTCCGATCTGCGCCGACAGCCCCCTCAAGGGCAGGACGGGCAACGCCGATCTCGGCCGCCTCAACGTCACGAAGGAACTGGGCTTCGATGCAGCGAAGGGCTGCTACTCCCACCTGTACGCCTTCGGCGCGCGGTCGTTCTCGATCTGGACGACCGGCGGCGTGCAGGTGTTCGACTCCGGCTCGGAGTTCGAGGAGATCACCTACGCCGCGAACCCCGACTTCGTGAACTCCAACCACACCGAGGCGAACCGCGACGGGCGCAGCGACGACAAGGGCCCCGAGCCCGAGAACCTGACGATCGGCGCTGTGGACGGCCGCACCTACGCCTTCGTCGGCCTCGAGCGCGTGGGGGGCGTGCTGGTCTACGACATCACCGTGCCGGCGGAGTCGTTCTTCGTGACCTACCTGAACAACCGCGACTTCTCGGACAACAGCGGGGATCTGGGTCCGGAGGGGCTGTCGTTCATCCCCGCCGGCGAGTCGCCGACGGGCACGCCTCTCGTCGCGGTTGCCAACGAGGTCTCGGGCTCGACGACTCTCTTCGAGGTCGCCGTCACCCGCTGATCCGATGGAGAAGGCCCCGGGCGACGAACGTCGTCCGGGGCCTTCCCTGTTCCAAGAGCTCAGTGGATGAGCACGGGGAGGGGAACCGCGAAGCGCGAGTCGGCCCATCCGGCGGCACCCGTGAACGACACCCGCAGCAGGTGGATGCCTCGGCCGAGGCTCGGCAGCGCGATGTCGAACTTGCCCTTCGCCGCCGCGGCGAGCGGGGCGGTCGCGATGACCTTGCCGCCGTCGGTCACCGTGACGGTTCCCTCGGGGGCTCCGTCGGAGACGACCTTGCCGACCACCTTGACCGGCGTGCCCGCCGAGGCGACCAGCTTGCTGGGCGCCGCGACGATCGACGTCTTCAGCGGCTGCTTCTCGACGAGCACGGCGACCGACCGGGCGGGGACCGTGACCGCGCCGGTAGTGGCGTTCCACGTCGTCGTCTTCACCACGGCGTCCGTCCCCTTCGCGAGAGCGGGCGTCAGCGCGAAGCCACGTCCGGCCAGAGCCGGGATCGTCTGCGTCGTCGCGTCGGGCGAGGCGTTGAAGACGACGAGCGCTCCCTTGAGAGCCGGGTCGACGTCCTTGCCCAGCAGGTCGTCGATGAGCATCACGATGACGCCGGGCGTGGCATCCGTCCCGCTGCTCGGGAAGCTCACCTTCTGCTCGATGAGCTCCGCCTTGCCGAGGCGCAGCAGTCCCACCTCGTTGCGCACGCGCAGCAGGTCGAGAGCGGATGCCTCGGCCGCGGCGATGTCGGACGCGCCGGGCTTGAGCGCCGGGTCGGCCAGCAGCGGGCGGTAGACGTCCCACTTGTCGGCGTTGTCCGCCGCGCGGGGAAGACCCGAGCCGAACGTCGACTCCTGGCCCGTCCAGTCGATCCGGTTGAACCAGTCGCCCGAGTTGTAGCTGTTGTCGTCGAGCGACTTCGAGCGCAGGAGTTCGGTTCCGGCGTGCCAGAACGAGGGCGACTGCGACAACGTCACCGTGGCGAGCGACAGGGTGTTCATCCGGATGCGGTCGGCCATCGACGTGTCGGTCGGGAGCTTCAGCACACCGAGGTCGTACAGCGTGTGGTTGTCGTGGGCGTCGACGTAGTTGATGACTTCGTCGGGCTGGTCGGCGTAGCCCGCGCCCGCCCCGCCGTAGTCGATCTCCTCCCCCGACTTCACCGTCCCGTCCGCGGCGGTGAACTCGAAGTCGCGCAGGTTGCCGGCGAGTCCGATCTTCACGAGGTCGGTCTGCTGGTCGAGGTTCCTCGCGTCGGGACGGACCGGCTTGCCGTTGGGGTCGGTCTCGAGCCCGGTGCCGAAGCCCTGCTCGAAGGTCGAGTCGACGACCGGGCTTCCGCCGTGCACGCCGTCGCGGAGCCGATCGTTGAAGGTGCCGATGCCGGTCCCGCCCAGGTTCCCCTGACGTGCCTGCTCGAAGAGCCGGTCGTTCTGCACTTCGCCGAAGTTCCAGCCCTCGCCGTACAGATAGATCGCCTCGCCGTCGACGCCGTCCTTCTTGAGCGTCAGCTCATCGAGGGCGTCGCGGATGGCGAGCATGTTGTCCTTCGAGTGGTGGCCCATCAGGTCGAACCGGAATCCGTCGACCTTGTAGTCCCGCGCCCACGTGACGACCGAGTCGACCATGAGCTTCTCGGCCACCTCGTGCTCCGTCGCGATGTTCTGGCAGCACGTCGAGGTCTCGACTCCGCCCGTCGCGTTGAGGCGGTGGTAGTAGCCGGGAACGACCTTGTCGAGCACCGACTTCTCGTCCTGGCCGGACTGCGCCGTGTGGTTGTAGACCTCGTCGAGGACGACCTGGAGGCCCAGTCCGTGGAGCGCGCCGACCATCGAGCGGAACTCGCCGACGCGTGCGCCGCCCTCGGGGTTCGTCGCGTACGACCCCTCCGGAACCGAGTAGTGGTACGGGTCGTAGCCCCAGTTGAAGGCATCCTGATCCGCGACCGCGTCGACGCACACCTGCTGCTGCTCCGAGTCGGCGGGCAGCGACGCGAGGTCGCACGCCGGCTCGAGCTGAGCGGCCGGGTCCTCCTCGATCGACGCGATGTCGAACGACGGCAGGAGGTGGACCGTGTTGATGCCCGCGTCCGCGAGCTGCTTCAGCTGAGTCGTTCCCGCGCTCTTCTGGGTGAATGCGAGGTACGTCCCGCGGAGGTCCTCGGGCACCGACTCGTCGGTCGCCGAGAAGTCGCGGATGTGCAGCTCGTAGATCGCGCGGTCGACGGGGCGGTCGACGACCGGCGCGGCCGTCTTCTCCCACTGCTTCGGCTTCCACTTCTTGTCGGAGAGGTCGATAGCGACCGACCGCTCCGAGTTCTCGGTGAGAGCGACCGAGTAGGGGTCGGTCACCTGGTTGGTGACGATCGACGTCTCGGTCGGGGCGTACACCACGACCTCCCAGAGGTACTCGTCTCCCTTGAGCCCGGCGTTGCCGCCGACGACGGTCCAGGTTCCGGATGCCGCGTCCCACGTCGCCTCGTGGCGGACGGGGTCGGTGGCATCCGGCGCCCACGTGAGGAGTGCGGCGCTCTGCGCCGTCGGCGCCCACAGGCGGAACGTCGGCTTGTTGTTCTTCGCGAACGTCACGCCGAGGTCGAGATCGGCGACGGCGTCGGCGTAGAGGTCGTCGAGGACGCCCGGGATCTGCACCCCCGTGAAGGCCGTGAGACCGCCGGCGGCGTTGCGCTGGGCGACCATCAGCTGACCCCGCAGGAGCTCGGCCACGTCCTCGCGATCCTGACCCTCGACGCGGAGTGCGAGGTAGGACGAGAGCGCCGGGAAGCGGGCCTTCTGCTCGGCGGTGAGGCCGCCGTCGACGCGCGTGAGCTCGATCGGCTCTCCGTCCCCGCCGGTCACCTCCCGCTCGGGTGTGAGCACGAGCGCAGCCGTCTGGGACGAGTAGAGCTCCCACGTCGAATCGGCGGTCGTACCGAAGCCCTCGTTCGGCACCGCGATCGTGTCGGCGTCGATCCAGTGCGCGGCGAGCTGCCCGGTGCCTGCGAGCGGCGGATCCTCGGAGGTCACCGTCAGGATGTGGGTCTCGATGTCGTAGCGGAACGTCGTGACCTTGCCGGCCGTGGCCGAGAACGCGATGTTCCCGCCGTTGCGTGCTCCGCCCACGCCGTAGTTCTCATCCCAGCTGCGGTTGTGCGCGACCTTGACCTCGTACGATCCCGTGGGCAGGTCATCGGTCGTGAACTGGTAGACGCCGTCGAAGTTCTTGTCGAACATCATGGTCGCGAGGCAGTCGGGCAGCCAGTCTCCGTTGTTCGCGCCACCGGTGCAGCCGAGCTCGCTCTGCAGACTGCCGGGCAGCGTGATGACCGGACCGTTCGCGGTCGTGTAGGCGTACTTCGTGCGCTCGTTGAAGAAGAACTCGATCTCGCCGCCCGTCTTCCACTCGAAGGTGATGTTGTTCGGACTGCCCGGAACCCCCTCGGGGCCGTAGTTCTCGTCCCAGCTCCTGTTGACCGCGATCTTGTACTCGTAGGGCGTCTCGCTCGCCGGGAGGTTCGCGATCTTGAGCGACCAGACATCACCGGCCTGCTTCGTCATCTGGATGCCGTCGCACCCCGGCTGCCAGTCGCCGGGGCACCCGACCTCGGAGTTGAAGCTGCCGGGAACGCTCACAGCCTCGTAGGGCTCGGTCGGCCCGTCCTGCGGCTCCGGCTCCACCGGCTGCTCGGGCTCCTCCGGCTCCTCCGGCGGCACCGTGAGGTCGACCTTGTTGCCCACCGAGGCGTACGTCGAGTCGGCGGAGCGGTTGCCCGCGGCATCCGTCGACACCGCGCGGTACTCCACCAGCGTGCCGGGCTCGAGTCCCCGGATGTCGTGGAAGACGCCCGGCGTGGTGTCCTCGGCCGTGCCGAGGGCGTTCCACTCGTCGGATCCGGCGACGCGCCACGCGAAGCTCGTCTCGCGCCACGACTCGTCGGCGTCGGCGGTGACGGCCACCGAGCCGGACAGGCCGGCCCCTTCGGCCGGGGCCTGGACCTCGATCGGGGCGGCCGCGGCGGGGGCCGAGACGGGCCGGTCGGCCTTGTACACGCGGGCGGACAGAGCCGGGACGGTGACGGATGCTGCAGCCGCGGCATCCGTCGTCACGGCGTCGCCGCCGCCGTACACCGGCGTGAGCGTCGCTCCCGCGGTGAGCGTCGTGAGCGACACAGTCTGCGCCGTCGTGGCGTTGTTGACCGCGACGAGGTACTCCACCTTGTCGTCCCGGTCGACGCGCGAGAAGGCGTAGACGCCCGCCCCCGCGGCGGCGTACCGCTCGATCTGGGCGCCGTCGACCAGCGTCGGGTGGTCTGCGCGCAGCTGCGCCAGCCCGGCGATGTGCTCGTAGACGGGCGCATCCGTCGCATAGCGGTCCTGCGAGCCCGCGGTCTCGCCCGTGATGAGCGTCTGGTCGACGTACTCGGGCACCTGCGAGGCGAAGAGGGTCTGGCGGGCGGCGCGATCGCCGCCGTTGCCGGCGAAGCCCTGCTCGTCGCCGTAGTAGACGACGGGCTGGCCGCGCCCGAGGAACATCAGGTCGTGCGCGAGGAGGCTGCGCTCGAGCTTCTGGTCCCGCCCGTCGAGCAGGAAGCCGATGCGGCCCATGTCGTGGTTGCCGACGAAGGTCGGAAGAGCCGTCGCAGACGACGTGGGGGTCGTGTAGCGGTCGTCCTCCGCGTACAGAGCGCCGAGGTCCTTGGCGGCACCGCCGCGCACGAAGGCCTGCGCGCGCGACTGGAAGGCGAAATCGAGCACCGAGTTCATGTCCGAGTCGCGCACGTAGGGGGCGAGCTTCGATGGGTCGGCGTCGAAGACCTCGCCGAACATGAAGAACTCCGTCTTGCCCTGGTCGTATGCGTAGTCGAGCACTTCGCTGGACCACTTCTCCCAGAACTCGAAGTTGACGTGCTTGGCGGTGTCGATGCGGAAGCCGTCGATGCCGAGGTCGATCCAGCTCTGGTAGACGTCGATGAAGCCGTCGACGACGGTCGGGTGCTCCGTCATCAGGTCGTCGAGTCCGATGAAGTCGCCGTAGGTGACGGACTCCCCCGACCACGTCGAGTCGCCGCGGTTGTGGTAGAGCGTCGGGTCGTTCAGCCACGCCGGGACCTTGACGTCCTTCTCGGCGTCGGCGATGACCGGCGTGTACGGGAAGGAGGTCGCGGGGTCGAGCGCGGGGAAGGTGTCGGTGCCGGCGTAGTCGTCGGGGTCGAACACGTTGCCGTTCTCGTCGCGGTAGGGCTCGGTACCCTTCGGGATGTAGCTGTACTGTCCCTCGGCGTAGTCGATGACGTCGGCGGTGTGGTTGGTGATGATGTCGAAGTAGACCTTGATCCCGCGCGCGTTGGCGTCGTCGATGAAGGCCTCGAGCTCCTCGTTGGTGCCGAGGTGCGGGTCGATCTGGGTGAAGTCGGTGATCCAGTAGCCGTGGTATCCGGCCGAGACGTTGTCGCCGGTGCCCTGCACGGGCTTGTTCTTGAAGCTCGGCGTCAGCCAGATGGCGGAGGTGCCGAGACCCTCGATGTAGTCGAGGTTCGCGCGGAGCCCGGCGATGTCGCCGCCGTTGTAGAAGCCCGTGCTCGTCGGGTCGAACCCTGTGGACAGACGGTCGCCGCTCAGGCCGCCCTGGTCGTTCGACGGGTCTCCGTTGGCGAAGCGGTCGGTCATGACGAAGTAGAACTGCTCGCCGTCGCCCGGCTGGCGCACGGGCGCCGCGACGAGGGCGTCGTCGTCGGCGGAGTAGCCCTGCCGGATCGACACGACCTCGATGCCGATGAGGTGGGAGGTGTCGTCGTAGGTGAACCGCAGCGTGGACGGGCCGCCGACGGTGAGGGGGATGTCGCCGCCGCCCTTGACTCCATCCGCGCCGTAGTTCTCGTCCCACTTGTCGTCGAGGGCGACCTTGTAGTTGTACGTGCCGGCGGGCACGTCGAACTCGGCGGAGTAGAGGTTGGGGTCCGCCTCCGTCTGCGCGAGCTCGGTGGCAGCGCAGTCCGGCAGCCAGTCGTCGGCACACCCCAGCTCATTCTGCAGCGAGCCGACGAGGGCGACGCTGCGTTCGGCCGCCGCCGCGGGAGCGGCGAGGAAGGTGACGCCGCCGGTCAGGACGAGCGCGGCAGCGGCGAGGGATGCGAGCACGCGGCGGCCGCGTGCAGTGGTCGTCTTCGACACGAGATGGAGCTCCCAGGATGCGGGGGCACGGCGACGTGCCCACAGGCGGTCCTGTTGAGGTTATAAGCGTTCTCCCAGGATTGCAAGCGCTTACATCATGAGAACCGACTCATCTTCGGCTGCAGCACGATCCGGCCGAAAACGCTTGCAGTGCGCGTCCATGTCGATGGCCAGTCGACCAGGACGCACCAGACCTCCGACATCGCGTCGACGGCGCGTTTCGCCTGCGCGGCTGCGCCGCTCCGCTCAACGACCGGAGGACGGCGCCCTCGCGCGCAGAGCGCGGCTGAGGCGCGTCGGCGACTTCGTGACGGGGCGCCATCGCCCCGTGGCATCCCACCAAGTCGGACCGCGCACCTCGGGGACGCCGCCCCTCATCCGCACCTTCCACCCGCTCGAGTCGATGGTGCGGTGGTGGTACCAGCACAGCAGGACGCCGTTATCGGTATGGGTCGGACCCCCGACCGAGTGTTCGAGGACATGGTGGATCTCGCACCACGCCGCCGGCACGTGGCATCCGGGGATGATGCATCCGCCATCGCGCAGCGTGATCGCCTTGCGCTGGTGGGCCGCGAAGACGCGGTCGCTGATGTCGATGGAAAGGATGCGGCCGCGAGCGTCGGTCGTGACCCGCTGCACGGCTCCCGTGCACGCGACCTGCCGAGCGACCGCGAGGGAGACCGGCTCGTCGCACCCGTCGATGTGCGCGTGTCCCCGACCCTCAGCGAGGTCACGACCGTCGACCGGGACGACGAGGGTCGGCGCCGCGCCGCCGATCGTCGGCAGCTGACCTGACCGCGCGGCCATGGCGA
The DNA here is from genome assembly GCF_004362195.1 of Microbacterium sp. BK668. Classification (NCBI taxonomy): domain Bacteria; kingdom Bacillati; phylum Actinomycetota; class Actinomycetes; order Micrococcales; family Microbacteriaceae; genus Microbacterium; species Microbacterium sp. BK668. Next base: position 990,772 of record NZ_SNWG01000001.1, on the reverse strand, counting down.
GGATCGCGGCGAGCGCGTCGTGCTGCTTCATGGCGCGCGTGCGGGAATCGACGGCCGCCGCGAGCGAGTCGTCGTCTTCGACGAAGTACGGCCCGGCCGGGACGTCTGGCCCATCGCCCTTGGGGTTGTTCACGCTGTCGAGCAGTCGCTGCAGCTGCGCGGCGACCTCGGGCAGCAGATCGCCGCGCGCGGGCACGACACCGTCGCGGCAGACGCCTATCGTGAAGCCACGCTTGCGGAGTGCGCGCGATTCGCGCGGCTCGGTGCCGTCCTGATCGAGATACATCGCCCAGACTCGTGCCTGGAGTCGGAGGTCGTCGGCGCACGGCGCGGGCGCGCGATCCTCGCCGGAGCCGACGGCGGATGCCGCGAGCTCGGCGTCCGCCGCGAGACGCGCGTCGGCCGCGCAGCGGGCGGAGTTCAGGGCCTCCGCCACGGTCACGACGGCGTCGACCCCGATCTCGCCGTCTGCCAAAGCCGATCGCATCGCGGGATAGGCCGCCCCCAGTACCTCTCCCGTCGCCGGCGACACCGGCTGCCGGACCGCGCGGGACGCGCACAGCAGCTCGCCCACCCGGCGACCGGAGACACGCGTCGCGCGCTGCACGAGCTCCTTCATCGAGCGGCACCCGTGCCGCCGGGTCGGCCGGTCGTCGTACGGCGCGGTGTCGTCGCGCTCCTGCACCTCGGCGACGGTGGCGACGAGAACGGCCTCGGCGCAACGCACGACGCCGGCAGCGGCGGCCAGGACTGCCATGATCTCGTCCGGGTTCATACGACGCAGGTCAGATGCGCCGAAGGCGGAATCGAGAGCTTCGCCGAGCGCGCGTTCCACGTCGCAGAGAGCGGCGGCGAGGCTTGTCATGACCCCATTCTGCCGATGGCCACCGACATTCCCGCTCGAAGAACATGCAGATCAGCCGCGGAAACTCAGTCCTGTGCACCGCCGATCCCGCAGGCGCTCGGGGAGGAGACGGGGGTCTTCGCCAGCAAGACCGGAGCGGGGCCGGAACTGCCACGAGGGAGCCATTCGTGGGGAACTTCGACTTCGTCCGGGACCGCTGGCCGAAAGTCTTCGACGTGTGCGGCAACATCGACTTCTTCAACGAGGAGGTGCCCCGAGGCATCCGTCTCTTCCTCGCCCTCGCTGTGGGAGCGGACGTTCCTGCTGCGGGGGCCCGACGTTCGGAAAAGTGCCCGTGACTTGCCTTTTTTCTTTCCGGGGCTATGGTGAGGGCATGTCCCACCTCAGCCTTGGCCTCGCCGCGGAGCGTCCTGCTGACGCCGCCGCGCGGCTGGCGGGACGTGCCGGCACGCGCCACGAAGGGCCGCAGCCGCTCGAGCGCGGGTCGGGGGCTGATGAGCTCTACCGACTCGTGACCCGCGCTTCGCCGCCGTGAATCCGTGACCTCACGGACCCGTCCGGCTACCCAGCGCGTCGCATCTGCGGCGCGCTTCTGCTTTTCACCCCGAGGAGGTTGCCATGCGCACCGATCTGTTCCGAACCCCGCGACGACGAGGAGATCTCGCGCCCGTCCCCGAGAAGCAGATCGCGAGGTGGCTCGACGATGGGGGCGCCCCGCGTGTCGAGTGGCGCGGCGAGCCTGCGCCCGTCACGTGGTCGCCGGTCGCGCTGAACGCTCGACTCGACGCACAGCGGGCGCTCGAGGCGCTCCCCCGGCGCTCGACAGGCGTTGCGGCACGAGCGCGCAGCACGCTCGGCCGGATCGTGTCGCAGGTCAACCGCCGCGAGATCGAGCAGCACTCGGCGATCGCAGAGCTGCGCGAACTGACGGCCCGGCTGAGCGAGCATCGGGCGGTGGAGCAATCGCAGCGGGGTCCCAGGGACTGGCAGCTGCTGCACGCTCGGGCGAGCGGACTCGGCGCGCCGGTGCGGCACCGCGTCCTGGTCACCGCGATCTCCGGCGCGACCGCGCCAGGAGTCTGACATGCGCACCGACAGACCCGCTGGAACCACGATGTCGGCCGGCGAGCTCGCGCAGGCCCGGCGACTGCTGGAAGCCGAGTTGGACCGCCGCCAAGACATCATCCGCGAACTCGAGCCGCGCGCGATTCCCACGATCGACCCCGTCGCATACCTGACCGCCGCCGCGACGCGGCGCGTCATGGACCAGATCGACGCGGCTCTGGATCGCATCGCCGAGGGCACCTACGGTCGCTGCGTCCGCTGCGGGGCGGCGATCGTCGCAGGTCGTCTGGAGGTGATCCCGCACGCGGAGACGTGCATCGAGTGCCAGAACGACGTCGAGGCGGCCTGACCCGGCCCACCGGCCTCGGCGTCAGAGGCGTTCGATGATCGTGGCGTTCGCCATGCCGCCGCCTTCGCACATCGTCTGCAGCCCGTACCGGCCGCCGGTCGCCTCGAGGTGCGCGACGAGGGTGCCGAGCAGGCGCGTGCCCGACGCGCCGACCGCGTGGCCGAGCGCGATGGCACCGCCCCACGGGTTGAGCTTGGCGGGATCGGCGCCGGTCTCGCGGAGCCACGCGAGCGGCACCGAGGCGAACGCCTCGTTCACCTCGTACGCGTCGAGGTCGTCGATCGTGAGCCCCGATCGCTCGAGTATGCGCTCGGTCGCCGGAATCGGCCCCGTCAGCATCAGGAGCGGGTCATCCCCCACCACCGCGAAGGAGTGGAAGCGCGCGCGCGGCGTCAGCCCGAGCGACGCCGCCTTGTCCTCGCTCATGATGAGGACGGCGGATGCCGCGTCCGTCAGCGGCGACGAATTGCCGGGGGTGATGCGCCAGTCGAGCTCCGGAAAGCGCGCGGCGAGGTCGTCGGTGCGGAAGGCGGGGCCGAGCCCGGCGAGGGTCTCGGCCGTCGTTCCGGGACGGACGGTCTCGTCTTCCGTGACGAGGGCGGCCTCCGAGATCGGGACGGGGAGCACCTGGCTGTCGAAGCGGCGCTCGGCCCAGGCATCCGCCGCCCGCTGGTGACTCCGCGCCGAGTAGGCGTCGAGCTCTTCGCGGCCGAGGTGCCACCGCTGCGCGATGAGCTCGGCCGAGACGCCCTGGTTGACCAGGCCGGCCGGGTACCGCCGACGGATCCCCGCCGACGTGGAGCCACCCTGACGCGACGAGCCGAGCGGCACGCGGCTCATCGATTCGACCCCGCCCGCGATGACGACGTCGTAGGCGCCCGCGAGAACGCCCTGCGCCGCGAAGTGCGCGGCCTGCTGGCTCGAGCCGCACTGCCGGTCGATCGTGGTCGCGGGCACGCGCTCGTCGAAGCCCGCAGCGAGCACCGCCTGGCGCGCGATGTTCATGGCCTGGTCGCCGATCTGGCTCACGCAGCCGAGGAGCACGTCGTCGATCTGCCGTGAGTCGAGGCCGCTGCGGTCGAGGAGTGACGAGATGACGAAGGCCGCCAGGTCGACGGGATGCTGGGACGACAGCGCGCCCCCCGGCTTGCCCTTGCCGGAAGGGGTGCGGACGGCGTCGACGATGACGGCGGTGCGGGTCATGCATCCATCATCGACCCGATGGCCGGGTGCGGGGGGGTCGGACCCTGGCGCGCGAGGGGGCGGGCGTGGGAGGCTGGCGCCGGGACCGGAAGCCGGCTCATGCGCGTCGATCGGAGGACAGTGTGGCCGTGGACATCTACCTGCAGCTGCCCGGCATCCCGGGAAGCTCCGTCGAGCGCGATCACCGGGACTGGATCGAGGTCGCGGGCGTGACGTGGGGTCTGGAGCAGGCCGGCGCGCCCGGCGCGGGGCCGGGTGGCGGGGCCGGACGATCGGGCAGGGCGACGCAGCATCCGCTCGTGGTCACCGCACCGACGTCGATCGCATCGCCCCTGATCTTCGAGGCGATCGCGAAGGGGACGAACGTCGCCACCGCGCGGCTGGATGTGGTGCGCCCGTCGGACGGCGGCAGCGCCGTCGTGATCCGGTGGGACTTCGCCGACGTCCGGCTGATGCGGCTCGACATCTCGGGCGCGCAGCCGGGCTTCACCGACCTGTTCGAGCTCGTGGCGAAACGAGCGCGCCTGTCCGTGACGCAGGCCGACGCGCACGGCGGCGCCGAGGAGCCGGTGACCCGCGGATGGGACTTCGCTGCACACCAGCCGTGGTGAGCGGCCCGCCGCGCTAACCGGCCCTGCGCCCGTCGGCCGTCGCGTAGGTGCTCCTCTGCTCGATGACGGCGAGGGTGCAGCGCGAGATGCAGACGAGCTTGCCGGCCTCGTCGACGATGCGGATCTCCCACACCTGACTGCGCCGGCCGAGCGCGGCCGGCGTCGCCGTGGCGGTGACCCACCCCGAGAAGACCGGCCGTATGTGGTTGGCGTTGATCTCCTGGCCGACGACGTGGAACTTCTCGCGGTCGACCGTCAGGAATCCCGCCCACGACGCGAGAGTCTCGGCCAGGGCGACGGAGGCACCGCCGTGCAGCACTCCCGCCGGCTGCACCGTGCGATGGTCGACCGGCATGCGCGCCACCAGCGCATCGTCGCGGACTTCGAGGATCTCGATGCCGAGGTTCTCGATGAGCGTGCGGCCCGCCATCGCGTCGAGCTCGGCGGCGGAAGGCTGAGCGTGCCAGATGCTCACACCGCCGCCTCTTCGGCGCGCTCGGCCGCCTCGACCTGGGCGGCGTCGGCGACATAGCCCTCGATGTGCCTCTCGTCCGGGCCGTTGTAGGCCGACAGCGGCCGGATGAGGGCGTTGGACGCCGCCTGCTCGATCGTGTGCGCCGTCCAGCCCACGACGCGCGCGGCCACGAACAGCGGCGTGAAGGTGAGGGTGTCGAACCCCATGAGGTGGTACGCGGGGCCCGAGGGGTAGTCGAGGTTCGGGTAGATCCCCTTGCGCCCGACGAACTCGCTCTCGAGCTCGTCGTACAGCGCCGCCAGCTCGGCGGCGTCGTAGTGCTCGACCAGTGTGTCGAGGGCCGCCTTCATCGTCGGGACGCGGGAGTCACCCTTCTTGTAGACGCGGTGGCCGAATCCCATGATCTTGCGCTTCTCGGCGAGCGCCTCGTCGAGCCAGGGCCCGACGTTCTCGGCCGATCCGATCTCGTCGAGGATGTGCATGACGGCCTCGTTCGCGCCGCCGTGCAGCGGGCCCTTCAGGGCTCCGATCGCACCGACGACGGCCGAGTACAGGTCGGCCATCGTGCTCGTGATGACGCGCGCCGTGAAGGTCGACGCGTTGAACGAGTGCTCGGCGTACAGGATCATCGACACGTTGAACGCCGCGGCCACGGTGGGGTCGGGCTCCTCGCCGAAGGTCATCCACAGGAAGTTGCGGGAGTAGTCCAGGTCGTCGCGCGGCTCGACGAGCGCCTGTCCGCGGCGGCGGCGCTGGTCGTAGGCGACGATCGCGGGGAGCTTGGCGAAGAGGCGCTCGGCCTTCTCGAGGTCGGAGAGCTGGGAGCTGTCGAACGCGGCGGGATCGGATGCCCCGTACACCGAGACCGCGCTGCGCACGACATCCATCGGGTGCGCCTCGAGGGGCAGCAGGTCGATCGTCTGCTTGACGTTCTCGTCGAGCGCACGGTTGGCGCGCTCCCGCGCACGGAACGATGCGAGCTGCTCGTCGGTCGGCAGCTCGCCGTACCAGAGCAGGTAGGCGACGGCCTCCACGGGCTGCGTCGCGGCGAGCTCCTGCACGGGATACCCGCGGTACAGGAGGGAGTTGGTCTCGGGATTGACCTTCGAGACGGCCGTGTAGTCGACGGTGACCCCGGCGAGGCCCTTCTTGATGTCGATCTCTTCGGTCATGTGTGGCTCCTTCGCCCGCTCTCAGCGGCTGATCTGGAACTTGAAGACGTCCTGGTCGAAGTGGTTGTAGGCCTCGTAGTCGATGAGGTCGTACAGGTCGGCGCGGTGCTGCATCTCGCCGAGCTTGGAGGTGAGATGCCCCTCGTCCGTGAGCGTATCGAGGGCACGGGATGCCGCGCCCATCGCGATCCGCAGGAGCGAGACGGGCCAGATCACGATGTTGACCCCGACATCGCGCAGCTGATCCACACTGAAGAGGTCGGACTTCCCGAACTCCGTCATGTTCGCGAGGATCGGCACGTCGATCGCCCGCCGCACCGCCTCGAACTCCTCGAGCGAGCGCATCGCCTCGGGGAAGATCGCATCGGCCCCGGCATCCACCAGCGCCTTCGCGCGGTCGATCGCGGCATCCATCCCCTCCACCGCGCGGATGTCGGTGCGCGCCATGAGGAGGAAGTTCGGGTCGCGACGCGCGTCGGCGGCCGCGCGGATGCGCTTGATCGCGGTGTCCTCGTCGACGACGGCCTTGCCGTCGAGGTGGCCGCACCGCTTGGGATTGATCTGGTCCTCGATGTGCGTGCCCGCGACGCCGGCGTCCTCGAGGGTCTGGATCGTGCGCGCGACGTTCATCGGCTCGCCGAAGCCGGTGTCGGCGTCGATGAGCGCCGGAAGGTCGGTCATCCGCGCGATCTGCTGGCCGCGGCCGGCGACCTCGGGAAGGGTCGTGAGCCCGATGTCGGGCAGGCCGAGGTCGGCCGAGAGGACCGCGCCGGAGATGTAGACCCCCTCGAACCCCTTCTGCTCGATGAGGCGAGCCGAGAGCGGGTTGAAGGCGCCGGGGAAGCGCAGGAGCTCTCCCGAGGAGAGCCGCTCGCGGAACAGCCGCCGCTTCTCGGCCGCGGGCACGGTGGAGTAGAGCATCAGTCCATCCCCCCGCCTCGAAGTCCGGAGAAGGTGACGAATTCCGGACGCATCGGGCCGATGGCTCCGAAGCCGACGCGATTCTCCGAGGTTCGTGCGGTCCGGTGGGCCGCGCCGCACATCAGAAGAGACCCTTCGGCGCCGGGGCCATCGCGAGGACGCCCAGCTTCGCGACGATCGTCAGCTGCTGCACCTCGGCCGGGGTGAGCTCGGGGAGGCGCTCGGCGAGATCGAGGAACCGCTCGATCTCGGCGGGCGCCAGCACGGGCTCGGCGAGGAGCCGGAACTTGCGGACGTAGTCCTCGCGGACGAACGGCCGGGCTCCGAGGGGGTGCGCGTCGGCGACGGCGATCTCCTCCACGATCTCCCCGCCGTCGGCGAAGGTGATGACCACGCGGCCGCCGAACGCCTTCTCGCCCGGGTCGTCGGAGTGGTACCGGCGCGTCCACTCCCCGTCCTCGGCCGTCGTGATCTTGTTCCACAGCGCCACCGTGTCGGGCCGGCCCGCGCGCTCCGGCGTGTACGAGTCGACGTGGTGCCAGCCGCCGTCCTGCAGGGCGACGGCGAAGATGTAGGGGATCGAGTGGTCGAGCGTCTCGCGCGACGCCGTCGGGTCGTACTTCTGCGGGTCGTTCGCCCCCGAGCCGATGACGTAGTGGGTGTGGTGGCTCGTGTGCAGCACGATCGAGGCGACGTTGTCGGGCGCGAACGCGTCGGGGTGCTCGCGGTGGAGCTTGCGTGCGAGGTCGATCCACGCCTGCGCCTGGTACTCGGCCGAGTGCTCCTTGGTGTAGGAGTCCAGGATGCCGCGCTTCGCCTCGCCGGGACCCGGGAGCGGGACGTAGTACGAGGCATCCGGTCCGTCGAGCATCCAGGCGATGACGCCGTCCTCCCCTTCGTAGATGGGGGACGGCGACGTCTCCCCGCGCATCGCTCGGTCGACGGCCTCGACCGCCATCTTCCCCGCGAAGGCGGGGGCGTGCGCCTTCCACGTCGAGATCTCGCCCTTGCGGCTCTGGCGCGTCGCCGTCGTCGTGTGGAGCGCCTGGCCCACCGCCTGATAGATCGTCTCGACGGGCAGGTCGAGCAGCGTGCCGATCCCGGCCGCGGCCGAGGGACCGAGGTGCGCCACGTGATCGATCTTGTGCTTGTGCAGGCAGATGGCGCGGACGAGGTCGATCTGGACCTCGTACCCCGTCGCGATTCCCCGGACGAGCGCGGCGCCATCGGCTCCGACGTGCTGGGCGACCGCGAGGATCGGCGGGATGTTGTCGCCCGGATGCGAGTAGTCGGCCGCGAGGAAGGTGTCGTGATAGTCGAGCTCGCGCACCGCGACGCCGTTGGCCCACGCCGCCCATTCCGGCGAGGTGCGGCGCTCGAGCGCGCAGCCGAACACCGTGGCGCCGTCGCCGCCGATCGAGACGGCGTGGTCGAGCGCCTGCTGGCGCGCTGCGCTGACGGGCGCACGGGTGAGGGATGCCGCGGCGACGGCGGCATTGTCGATCACCCGGTTGATGATCATGTCCACGACCTCGGAGTCGACCTCGACGGGGTCGGCGGCGACTTCCGCGATCTTCCACGCGAGCTGCTCCTCGCGCGGCAGCGGCTCTTCGCTCCGATAGACGCGGACGTGGTGCGTGAGGGTCATGCTGCTCCCTGTTCGTGATGGTCGTTCGCCCCGATCGAGTCGAGGATGCTTCGGAGGGCGTTGTGCAGGTGCACGTGCGTCGCGGCCGCCGCGAGGTCGCCGTCGCGCTCTGCGATGGCCGAGGCGATCAGCCGGTGCTCGGCGACCGACTCGGCGAGCCGGGGCGGGTTGTCGCGCGCGAGGCGCCGGACGCGCACCAGATGCGTGCGCACGGTGCGCAGCGCCGCGTGGAGATAGCCGTTGCCGACCGCGGCATCCAGCGCCTCGTCGAAGCGCTCGATGAGCGCGTAGTAGTCATCGGTCGCGGCGCTTCCGTCGACGGATGCCGCGGCGAACCGGTCGGCGAGGTCGCGGAAGGTCGAGGCATCCCCCCGCTCCGCCGCGCGACGGGCCGCCGTCTCCTCGAGCGCGCGCCGCACCTCGAACAGCTCGCGGATGTCGCCCGCATCGACGTCGCTGACGACCGTGACGCGCGGAGACTGCTGGACGACGAGCCCGTCCGCGGCGAGGCGTCCGAGGGCCTCGCGCAGCGGAGTGCGGCTCACGCCGAGGCGGGCGGCCTGCTCGACCTCGCCCAGGACGGAGCCGGGGGCGAGCCGCCCGGACTGGATCTCGTCCAGGAGGGTCCGGTAGGCGCGGTCACTGGCGCGCATGGCCGCTCCTCTCCCTCGAAAGCACACCTCAGTGTATACAAAAGACGGCGCTTTCGCTCCGATGGCGGATTCTATGGTTGCTTTCGTATACAGACTTGTCGATTCGCCGCGGATATCGAACGGCCGCCGTGAGGATAGCGTTAGCAATATTCACAAAGTTGTGAAAAGCGCATACCGTGCGCTGTATGGCACCAGTCATCCGCACGAGCGGCCTCATCAAGCGCTACGGCCGCCACAACGCTCTCGACGGACTCGACCTCGAGGTGTCGGCGGGCGAGATCCACGGGTTCCTCGGCCCGAATGGGGCGGGGAAGTCGACCACGATCCGCGTCCTGCTCGGGCTCGCGCGGCCTACGACGGGTGAGGCGACCGTCTTCGGCGAGGATCCCTGGCACGGCGCGGTCGCCCTGCACCGCAGGATCGGCTACGTCCCCGGGGACGTCAGCGTCTGGCCGAATCTCTCGGGCGGCGAAGCGATCGACCTGCTCGCTCGGCTGCGCGGCGCCGACCGGCGCGACGCCGCGTATCGCGAGAGCAAGGCGCGTCTGATGCAGGAGTTCCAGTTCGACCCGCGCAAGAAGGGACGCGCCTACTCGAAGGGCAATCGGCAGAAGGTGGCACTGATCGCGGCCCTCTCGGTGCCCGCCGAGCTCTACGTCCTCGACGAGCCGACGAGCGGACTGGACCCCCTCATGGAGGTGGTGTTCCGCCGTGAGCTGGCTCGCGTGCGGGATGCCGGGGCCACCGTGCTGCTCTCCAGCCACATCCTCAGCGAGGTCGAGCAGCTCTGCGACCGGGTCTCGATCATCCGGTCCGGACGCATCGTCGAGTCCGGCACGCTCGCGGAGCTCCGGCACCTGACCCGGACGGAGGTCTCGTTCGCCGCGAACGGCGGCGGAGTGCCTCAGGTGCCGGGCGCCCACGACGTCGTGATCGACGAGGGGCGGGTGCGCTTCACGCTCGACAGCGACGCCGTCGCGGCAGCCCTTCCGACGCTCGGCGCGCTCGGTGTCGAAGGACTGCGGATCGAGCCCCCCTCGCTCGAGGAGCTCTTCCTCCGCCACTACGGCGACGACCCCACCGTCCTCGAAGAGGCGGAGGCCCGATGAGCCGGTTCGCCGCGCTCCTGCGGCAGCGGCTGCGCCGCGACTGGGTGCAGCTGGTCCTGTGGATCGGCAGCACGGCCCTCCTCGCGTACGCGTCGTACGCGGGGGTCCAAGATACCTATGGCACCGAGCAGCAGCGCCGCTCGATCCTCGCCGCTGCGCTCGCCAACCCCGTCATCCTGCTGTTCCGCGGCCTGCCGTCGGGGGCCGGGGACGGCGCGTTCATCGCCTTCCTCATCGTTCCCTTCCTGTGCATCATGGCCGCGCTCATGTCGTCGTTCCTCGCCGTGCGTCACACGCGCGCGGACGAGGAGACGGGCAGGGCCGAAGCGGTGTCGGCGACGGCCGCGGGACGCGCTCTTCCGACGCTGGCGACCGTCGTCCACGGCGTGCTCGCGAACGCGGCGCTCGGGATTCTCATCGCGCTGGTCTTTTTGAGCGTCGGTCTGCCGGCGGACGGATCGGTCCTCGTGGGGCTCTCGGCCGCAGCGGTAGGCATCGTGTTCCTCGGCGTCGGCCTCGTCGCCTCGCAGCTCATGCGCACCTCCCGCGGCGCGAACTCGGCGGCCACCACGGTGCTCATCGCCACGTTCCTTCTCGGCGGTCTCGGAAACGCGCTCGGCACGCCGAGCGACGACCTGACACGCATGGAGAGCACGTGGCTCACGTGGCTCTCACCTTTCGGGTGGGCGGAGAACACCAGGGCTTACGACGAGAACCTGTGGTGGCCGACCGCACTGCTGCTGGGGACCGCGGTCGTGCTCATCGCCGTCGCGATCGCGCTGCAGTCGGTGCGCGATGTCGGGGCCGCCTTCGTGCCCGAACGCCGGGGTCGTCGCGACGCACGCCCGGCCCTCTCCTCGAACACCGCGCTGGTGTGGCGCCTCACCTATCCCGCGATCATCGGCTGGGCGATCGGCGCAGCCTTGACGGGACTGCTCGCGACGAGTCTCGGCTCGGTCGTCGACCAGCTCGGATCGGAGAACGAGGCGATCGCGGCCGTTCTGAAGCAGCTCTCGGGAGGCGGGTCCCTCGATGAGGCCGTCATCACGACCTTCTTCATCATGGTCGGCATCTTCGCGGCGTGCTGCGCGGTGCAGACCGTCGTGCGCGCCCGCCAGGAGGAGACCCACGGCACGGCGGAAGCGGTCCTGGCGACTCCGGTCTCGCGCGTGCGCTGGCTGGGCGGGTTCCTCCTCGTGGGACTTCTCGCCGTCATCGTCATCGCCGCGACGGCCGTCGTCTTCGCGTGGCTGGGCCTCGTGGGAGCGGACGGGAACACCGACCTGCTGACCGATGTGATCGTCGCGGGCGCGGGACAGGCCCTCGCGGGTGCCGTGTTCCTCGTCGTGACCGCGGTCGTCTTCGTGCTCGTGCCGCGCCTGACGATCGGTCTCGGCTGGACGCTGGTGGTGCTCGCGACGGTCCTCGGCCTCTTCGGTCCGCTGCTCGGCGCGCCCGAGTGGACGACGAACCTGTCTCCCTTCGCCGTCACGCCCTTCGTCTCAGGAGGCGAGGTCGACCCGCGAGGTGCGGTGTGGCTGGGGCTGGCGGCGCTCGGCGGGGCCGCGGCATCCCTCGCCCTCATGCGCCGTCGCGAACTGGCGCCCGGCGGATAGGAGACGTGTTGGGGGAAGAGCATCCGGGCGTCGAAGCCGCCGAGCAGGCCGCGGCGATGCTCACGGCGGCGGGGATGGCGCGCATGCCGGCGCGCGTCATGATGGCCCTCGTCGGCTCGCCGGACGAGGGGTACACGGCGGCGGAGCTCGGCCAGCGCCTCGGGGTGTCGGCAGCGGCCGTCTCGGGCGCCGTGCGCTACCTCACGTCGATGCGGTTCATCCACCGCATCTCGCGCCCGGGCGACCGCCGCGACCGCTACGACATCGCCGACGACGCCTGGCACGGCATGATGACCGCCAACGCGCCGCTGTACGCGCGTCTGGCGGCGTTCATGGACCAGATCGCTGCGGACAACGGCGACGCCCCGCTGTCGGCCGCTCGCGCGCGCGACGTGGCCGACTTCCTCCGCTTCCTCTCCACCCGGATGCCTCAGCTCGTCGACGAGTGGCGGGCGCAGCGACCCGATCCCGGCGCCGGGTAGCCTTGCGCGAGTGACCTCCGACGACAGCTACACCGTGGCCACCGACGGCGCCTGCAAGGGGAATCCGGGACCTGCGGGATGGGCGTGGGTGGGCGAGGACGGCAACTGGGCCGCCGGCTCGCTTCCGGTGGGGACGAACAACATCGGCGAGCTTCTCGGCCTGCTCAAGGCGATCGAGGACCACCGCGATGTCCGCAATCTCGTCGTCCAGGCGGACTCGAGATACGCCATCGACACCTACGAGCGGTGGATGGACGGGCACAAGCGGCGCGGCTGGAAGACGTCGGCGGGATCCCCGACGAAGAACCGCGACCTGCTCGAGCAGCTCATCGCGGCGCGCGACGAGCGGCGTGCCGCGGGCCTGCCCGACGTCGTGCTGGAGCACGTCCGCGGACACTCCGGGCACGTGCTCAACGCATGGGCCGACGAGCGGGCGGTGCGCGCGTCGGAGCACGCCGCCAAGGGCATCGAGTCCGCCTGGTCATCGCTCGGTTCGCACCCCAAGCTCGACGTGTCGGTCGCCCCGAAGAACGGGCGCTGACCCCTCGAAGCAGATCTAGCCTGGAAGGGTGGCAGAGCAGCCCGATCCGCTCCGCGCCGAGCTGCAGGCGCTGCAGGTCCGCGCCTATGGGCCGGATGCCGACATCCATGCCGATCCCGCCGCCGTGGCGAGACTGCAGGAGCTCGAGCAGGCCTTCGCGCATCGGCGGTTCCACGCCGAAGGTGTCGGAGAGGACGCGACCACGCCGGCGCACGGACGAAGCGGCGAGCGCGCGGCGGATGCCGAGGCTCGGCGCGACGCGCGGTCGAGGGCCGTCGCGACGGACCGCGACGCACGGTCGAGGGCCGTCGCGACGGACCCCGGCGGCACCGCATCCGGAGGCAGGGACACCGCTCCACGACGCCCCGCGGCGCGGCGTCGTCCCGCGGCGCGCCGGCGGGTCGCGTGGACGCTCGCGGGCATCGCCGCTGCGACCGCCGCTGCCACCGCCGTCGCGGCGGCGCTCGCGGTCAGCCCCCCGGCGACGAAGACTCCCGCGGACGCCGGGTCCGGCATCCCGCGCACCTCCGTCAACACCACCGAGGCCGCCTCGCGCACGAGCGCCTACCTGCAGTACATCGAGGGCAAGCGCGATGAGGTGCTCGGCCTCCCGGGCGCGGAGGCGGTGGCCGCCCGCATCCTCCGCAGCGACTTCCGGCCCCACGGCACGCTGTACGGCCGGCTCGTCGGCGTGGGGCGCACCCTCGACGACCGTCTCTGCATGATCATCGAGGACGCGCCGACCGCGCGGGTCGTGTGCCTCTCGACGCCGTGGGCCTCGCCCGTCACCGTCGTCTTCCCGCTCGCGGATTCCGCGGCCTTCTCGCGGGGTGAGCCCGCCTACATCGGATACACGCTGAGCGCCGACGGCGCTGTGGTCGCGACCCCCGGTATCGACCCCGCCGAGGCACACGCCGGCACGCCCGGGCGGACGGCCGCGCCGTGGCACGGACCTCGGTGAGTCAGACGTCCGCGAGCCGCGTGGCGAGGGCATCCACAGCGGGACGCTGACCCTTCACGAGCCGATCGCGAGCGCGGGCCAGCGGCATCCACTCCACGCGATCCACCTCCGGGAACGATTGCCTGCGACCGGATCGCGGCGGCCACTCCAGCTCGAACTCGCCGAAGGCGAGGCCGTCGAGCGCGAATCCCGCGCCGTCGGCGACGAACACCGAGATGCGCTTGCCCGACGAGTACGCCCACGTCCCGAGCTCCGCGTACGGCCCGGGCGGGGGCTTCAGTCCGAGCTCCTCCTCGAACTCCCGCAGCGCCGCGTCCAGGGGCGACTCGGACTCGGGCCGGTACTCGCCCTTCGGGATCGACCAGGCGCCGTCGTCCTTCGCCGCCCAGTAGGGCCCGCCCATGTGGGCGATGAGCACCTCGGCCGCGGCATCCTGCACTCGATAGAGCAGGAGCCCCGCGCTGTGGACGGGCATGCGAGCTCCTTCCGGCAGAACTGAGGAGATCCGCGCTTCTGCGGACCGATCGGCCCGATCGGATCCGAGGTTACGCAGATCTCCTCAGTTGTGCGCCGGGTCAGGCCGGGCGGCCCTTCGGCGAGACCTCGTAGGTCTTCTCGGGGTCGCGCTCCGCGACGCCTCCGAGAGCCGTCTCGATCGCGGACATCGTGTCCGCGTCGAGCGTCACGCCCGAGGCCTTGACGTTGTCGGCGATCTGGTCGGGGCGGGATGCTCCGACGAGCGCCGCAGAGACGTTGGGGTTCTGCAGCACCCACGCGATCGCCAGCTGCGGCATCGACAGACCTGCGTCGGCCGCGATCGGCTTGAGCTTCTGCACGGCCTCGAGGACCTCGTCGCGGAGGAAGCGCGAGATGAACTCCGCACCGCTCTTCTCATCCGTCGCCCGCGAGCCCTCGGGCACGGGCTGACCAGGCAGGTACTTGCCCGAGAGCACGCCCTGCGCCATCGGCGACCAGACGATCTGCGAGATCCCGAGCTCTTCCGAGGTCGGGATGACCTTCTCCTCGATGACGCGCCAGAGCGCCGAGTACTGCGGCTGGTTCGAGACGAGCTGGAATCTCAGCTCCTTCGCCAGCGCCGCGCCCTCGCGCAGCTGCTCCGCGGTCCACTCCGAGACGCCGATGTAAAGCGCTTTGCCCTGGCGCACGATGTCGGCGAATGCCTGCATCGTCTCCTCCAGCGGTGTCTCGTAGTCGTACCGGTGCGCCTGGTAGAGGTCGACGTAATCGACGCCGAGCCGCGTGAGCGAGCCGTGGATGCTGTCCATGATGTGCTTGCGCGAGAGCCCCTGGTCGTTGGGGCCCTTGGGTCCGGTCGGCCAGTAGACCTTCGTCAGGATCTCGAGCGACTCCCGCCGCTGCCCTTCGATGGCCTTGCCGAGCACGACCTCGGCCGCCGTGTTCGCGTACGCGTCGGCGGTGTCGAACGTCGTGATACCGGCATCCAGCGCGGCGTGCACCGTCGCGATGGCGGCGCTGTCGTCGACCTGCGAACCATGCGTCACCCAATTGCCGTAGGTGATCTCCGAGACCTTGAAGCCGCTGTTGCCGAGGTAGCGATACTGAACCATTCCTCGATTCTCGCCGCTTCGGTGATCCTCGGGCTCCGCTTGACAACTTCCATCTACAGCGTTGTAGAAGCCGCCGAGTCCGACCGGAACACCACACCGATCCCCGGTCGTCGAGCGAGGGCGCGCAGCGCCGCAGACGAAACGACCGGCACCGGGACCGCGTCGAGCGGAACCCCGGGGGTCAGGCCTCCGCGCCGCGGGCGATGTCGGCCCGCTCGCGCCAGCTGCGAGCCGTGACGCGATCGAGCGCCACCTGGCGGCGCAGGGCGTCGGCCTGCTCGTAGAGAGACGGCTGACCCCAGCTCGTCATCACCTTCACCAGCACCGGCAGGAGCTCGATCATGAAGAACAGCCCCGCGATGAGCCAGTGGGCCCACGCGAGGATCGGCTCGCGGGCCGACAGCCGCTCGAGCCCGCTGATCTGGCTGAGCAGGCCCACCGCAGCGGCATTGCCGGTGGCGACCTCCGAGGCGCGGGCGTCGTACGCGGCGAGCGCCGCCTCGTACTGCTGGCGCGCGGCCGGCAGCTCGTCGCGCGCCTGCTTCTTGTTCTGCTCCTCGGAGGCCGCCGCGTCGGCGGTGCCGGCGGCCTGCGCCGCAGCGAGATCGGCCTGAGCGGCCGCGAGCTGCGAGGCCAGGTCGTCGTACGACGCCTGCGCCTGGGTCAGCTGGTCGTTCGCGGCCGTCGAACTCGCCCCCTCACCCGCCACGCCGCTGCACCCGGCGACGTCGCCCGCGCCCTGCCCCGTCAGCTCGCACTGATAGATCGCGCGCGCCTGATCGATCACCTGCTGCTGCGCCGCGAGCTTCGCGGTGAGATCGTCGACCGTCGCCTGCGCCGAGGCCGCCGAGGCGGAGGTCGTCTCGGCCCCCGCCACGACGCCGCTCGCAGCCTGGCTCTCCAGGGCCGCGACGCGTTCGCCCGCGGCATCCAGCGCCTGCTTCTCGGGCCCGCTCGTCACGGCGTCCTGATCCGACTGCGCCTGCACGAGGTTCGTGGTGGTCACCTCGCGAGCGATGTCGTTGTGGAAGATCTGCAGGACGAGGGGCTCGGCCACGACGACGCCGATGACCGCCGCCATGATCACGCGCGGGATCGCGAGGCCGAGGAGCCTGCCGATGCTGTGCGTCGAGCGCATCGTCGAGGTGAGGAAGCGGTCGAGATTGAAGATGATCAGCGCCCACACGAGCGCAAGGGGCACGGCTCCCCACGCCACGATCCGGACACCGGTCGTGAGCGCAAAGTACATCGAGATCGCCGAGATGAGCGCCGTGCCCGCGATGACGAAGAACATCTGGACGAAGCGCGGCGTCTCGGTGGGCACCTGGTCGAGCACCGATCCGTCGGCGCCGCCGAGGATCGCGAGGCGCCGCCATCCCGAGCCACGCTCGCGGCGGCGCGCCGCGCGCGTCTGGCGGAGGGGAGGGACGGATGCCGCGGCAGCCGCTTCGGCGGCCGGCTCGGCGGTCTCAGGGCCGGCCGGGCCGGTGTCCTCTTCCCCGGTCCTGGCGGGCTCGTCGACCGCGCCCCATTCGCCGATCGCCGGGGGCGAGTCATCCGCCTCCTGGTCGGATGTCGTCGCGACCGGCCGGGTCGGATTCATCGCGAGGGCGTCCTCGAGGAGGTCGCGCGTCGCGGGGAAGGGATCCTCGGGACCCTCGTCGTCGGCGGCCGCGCGGTCGTGGCGCTGGTCGGCGGCCTGTGCTGCGCGCACGTCATCGAGGTAGAGATCGTCGGCCGTTGCGCCGTCGACCTCGAACTCGATGCGGCCATCGGAGCCGAACCGGCCCGGCCGGTGCACGGAGAAAGACATCCGCACAGCCTAGGAAACACAACCTGTGCGCCAGGTGAGTTCGCGGCATCGAGTTCCCGAGGCCGGACGCGTTTCGTCTCGCTGCGCTCGCTCAACGACCGGGCGGCCGGCCGGCGCGGCGGAGGGTCAGTCCTCGAGCGGGGTGACCGCGGCGACGCGCTGGTCGTCCTCGGTCGCGACGAGCTGCCCGCACGCGCCGTCGATCTCCTTGCCGCGCGTGTCGCGGAGGGTCGTGGGGATCCCCGCGTCGTTGAGGCGGCGCACGAACTCGTTCTGCGCGGCCTTCGTCGAGGACGTCCAGATCGACCCCGGCGTCGGGTTGAGCGGGATCGGGTTGACGTGCACCCAGCCCCGGCCGCGGGCGTTGAGCTTCTCGGCGAGGAGGTCGGCGCGCCACGGGTGGTCGTTCATGTCCTTGATGAGCGCGTACTCGATCGAGACCCGGCGGCCGGTGCGCTCGAAGTACCCGCGCGCGGCGTCGAGCGCCTCGTCCACCTTCCACCGGGAATTGACCGGGATCAGCTCGTCGCGCAGCTCGTCGTCGGGAGCGTGCAGCGACAGCGCGAAGGTGACCGGGATGTCCTCGTTCGCGAGCTTGTGGATCGCCGGCACGAGGCCGACGGTGGAGACCGTCACCCCTCGGGCGCTCATTCCGAGACCGTGCTTCTTGTCGGTCATGACGCGCACGGCCTGAATGAGCCGCGCGTAGTTCGCGAGCGGCTCGCCCATGCCCATGAAGACGATGTTGGTGACGCGCTCGCCGGGGTGCTCCGCCGGCCCGAGCCCGCCCTCGCGGATCAGGCGGTTCGCGCGGACGACCTGCTCGATGATCTCGGCCGCCGACATGTTGCGCGTGAGGCCGGCCTGGCCCGTTGCGCAGAACGGGCAGTTCATGCCGCAGCCGGCCTGCGACGAGACGCACAGGGTGATGCGGCCGGGGTAGCGCATGAGCACGGACTCGACGAGTGCGCCGTCGTGCAGCTTCCACAGGAACTTGATCGTGTCGCCCTTGTCGGTCTCGAGCCGGCGCACCTCGGTCAGCAGCGGCGGAAGCATGCCGTGGACGAGCTCCGCGCGTCCCGCCGCGGGGAGGTCGCTCATCTCGCCCGGGTCATGCGTCCAGTGCGTGAAGTAGTGCTTCTCGAGCTGCCTGGCGCGGAAGCCCGGCATCCCGAGCTCCTTGACCTTCTCGACGCGCTGCTCGGGCGTGAGGTCGGCGAGATGCACAGGCGGCTTGCCGCGCTTGGGCGACGCGAACTGCAGGAGCGGCCGGCCCTCGGCATCCTTCTTCTGCGTCCAGCCCTCCGTCTTGGGGCGGACCTGCAGCACGGGCCCCGGAGTGGAGACGGGCGTCTCGGGACGCGCCGGACGGGCGGGGGGACGCGTCGAAGTCATCCCCCCAGGTTAGGCGACGCACCTGCGCAAAGGCTGGCCGCACGGTGGCGCGGAGTATATGACCCAGGCGGCCGAAACATCGGTGATGACTGGGCGTGGCGCGTGATCCCGATCCGTGAGAGGGTTCTCGACATCGGGCCCCGCGTCGCGGCATCTCGTCGGTCGGTCTGGGTGCTGGGGTCGGTCCGGGTACTGGGGTCGGACCGAGCGCGGGCGTCTCGCGAAGGAGGGTTCCGCTGAACGCGCACGTCGCACCTTCGACGTCGGGTCCGCGCCTTCGCCGCGGACTCCACGGCGACGTGGGTCGATTCGTCCGTGTCGCGGCTCTCGGCGCGCTGATCGCGTCGGGGTTCACCGCCGCCGCGCCTTCCGCGGGTCCCGCCGCGGCCGTCCAGACCGGCGACGAGCCGCAGCCGTACCGGGTCTCGCCGAGCGACCGCGGCGCGGCGACGGAGCCGTTCCTCACGTCCGACGGCCAGCGCGTCTTCTTCACGTCCACGGCCGGCCTCGTCGAGGGAGACGACAACGGCGTCGCGGACGTCTTCGTCTCTGTGGCCGCGCAGGGAAGCCCTGACCCGTTCGCGGGCGCCCCCAGTCGCGTGAGCGTTCCGGACGGCGCCCTCGCCGCGCCGTCCGGGAACGGCCCGAGCACGCAGCCGGCCGCCAGCGCCGACGGGAGGTACGTCGCCTTCACGAGCGCCGCGACGAACCTCGTCGCCGAGGGCGGCACGGCGGGGCGCACGAGCATCTACGTGCGCGACACTCTGCGCGGGACCACCTTCCGCGTGCAGGGCGGGGCGGAGCCCGACGGATCGTCCTACGACCCCGACCTCAGCGACGACGGACGCCACCTCGTCTTCACCTCCGAGGCCACCGATCTGGCCCCGGACGACGTCAACGGCGCCCCCGACGCGTTCGCGGCGGAGCTCGATGCGAACGGCGACGGCAGCCTGGGCGACATCGCCATCACGCGGTTCATCCCCGAGGCGAGCCTCACGGGAGGGACCGGCCAGGCGCGCATCAGCGGCAACGGCGCGGCCGTCGTCTTCGTCGCCCACACCGACACCCTCGACCCGCGATCCCCGGGGAGCGAGAGCGGGGACTACGTCTATCACGCCTCCCGCCCCGGAGCCGGCGGCACGCAAGCCGGCGCGGGTCCCGGCGGCACGGAGGCCGGTGGGGACGGCGCCGACGGCACGGGCCCCGAGACGATCGGCGGCGCCCCGGTCCTCGTCGGCCGCAACGCGCACCACCCGACGATCGATGCGACCGGAGACGCGTTCGCCTACATCGACGAGGACGACTGCGGCGGCATCCCGACCGTCATCGCCGCCACTCGCGACGCCGCCTCCTACTCGTTCGCCGTCTCCGGGATCACCGGCACGGACCGGCGCGCGGGCACGGTCGCCGACCCCGTCATCTCGCCCGACGGCGCGCGGGTCACGTGGACGACGACGGTCCCCCGCTCCGGCGCCGACGCGTCCCCGGCCGCGCTGGCCGTTCCCGTCGTGCGCACCCAGGAGATCGGGTGGGCGCAGTCGCAGAACGCTGTGACGTGCGACGGCCCCACGCCTGCCTCGATCGATCTCGCGCAGGGCGGTGAGCCGGCCGTCTCGGCGTCCGCGCGGACCGTCGCGTTCAGCGCACCGTCGACGGCGGGATCGACGGTGTTCGCTCTCGACACGCGCCGCCATGGCGGGCTCTCCGTGTCGAGCACGCAGGGACGGCTGGGATCCCCGGGGTTCCTGAGGACGGTCGACATCGCGACCGTCCCGCTGTCGAGCCTGCACGGCTACGCGTCCGCGATCGCGCAGGCGCCGCTCGAGGGTCTTCCGGTCGATCGCCTGCCCCTCCGCCGCGTGCCGCTCGATCGGCTGCCGCTCGACCCCGTCACCCCGGCCGATCCGCCGGGCGACGGGACGAGCGCCCACCGCCTCCCCCTCCACCGAGTGATCCTCCAGCGGCCCGACCTTCCGGGCGGCTGGCCGCAGGTCCTCGCCGGCTCGCCCTTCGCTGCCGAGCTCATCCAGAACGTCGACCTCGAGAGGGTGCTCGGCTGGGCCGCCGACGCGCTCGCCCCCGGCTCGACGGCGAGCGAGGCTGAGAGGGCGGCCGCCCAGACCATCCGGAGCCTCACGCTGGGCGACGTCGACTTCGACGGGAGCGGACCCGACGCGCTCAGCGTCGCGTCAGCCGTGCTCGGCTCCGCGCCGCTGGCGCGCGTGCCGGTGCCCGGAGACGGCCCTGCGCTCGAGCGCTGGCGCACCACGGTCGACGCGCAGGGCCTGGACGCGCGGGTGGATGGCGAGACCGCGCTCGCCGACCTCGACGCCGCGGGACTGGACATCGAGCGCTCCGGCGTCGCGGACGTCCCCCTCCGCCTCCTCCCGGCGGACTCGACGCTGCTGAGCTACCTGATGCCCAGCGAGCTCTTCCTCTCCGGTACGCCCCTCGGCGACGTCGACCTCTCGACGTTCGACGAATCCGCGCGCCTCGCCCTCGTCGGCGACGGCGCGGCGACCGGCCCCCTCTGGTCGTTCTCCGGCGCCTTCCTGCCAGGCGCCACGGTGGCCGAGCTGGCGTCGGGGGCGCCGGAGTCGGTGACGTTGGGGATGCTGCTGATGTCCCTGCTCGACCGGGACAGCTATCCGTGGGAGCAGATCGCGGCGATGTCGCTCGACCCGCGGCTCGCCGAGGCATCCACCGCTCCGACCGGCTGCGGCGAGCAGCCGACCTGCGGCAGGGTGGCGGCGTTCCGGTACGCGTTCGATCCCGGGCCGGGCGAGCCGGCGCGCTTCGCCGCACCCACGGCGACCCTCACGACGCCCGCGGGGACCGCGCCCGTCTCGATCGTCGTGGCGGGGTCGGGACCGCAGGCGACGCTCGTGCCGGGTTCGCCGTACGCGGGTCCGCTGCAGATCGACGGCGCGCGCACGCGGGTGCCGCTCCCCGACACGGCGGGCGGCACGGTCCTCGAGATCCGCGCGTCGTTCACCGCGACGACGCGGCCCGGTGAGACCCGCGCCGTCGGCGAGCTGTCGAGCGGCAGCCTCGCCGCGGCCGCCGACCTGCGAGGCGCTGCCCCTCTCGACGCCTTCGACGACGCGGAGGGAGGAAGCGCCGGCGTCGCCGGCGAGCCTCCCGCCGCCACGCTCGCGGAGGGCCGTGTCACCTACGGGTGGCTCTCGCCGCGGTGGCGCGATCTCGACGCAGAGGGCCGCCCGATGGAGGGGCCCGCGCAGGACGAGGACTACTACCTCGTCGACCCGCCGCCACCCGGGAAGAGGCTGGTCGTCTCGACCGATGCGTCGGGCGGCCGGCTGTCGCTCGCGCTGTACGGCCGCGCGACCGCGGAGACGCCCCTCGGGATCCCCGTCGCAGGTCCCGCCCCGGGCATGGCGGTGACCGAGCAGCACGGTCCCGCCGGTGAGCCGTCCCCGTCCGGCGCGGACGCGGGCACACCGCTGGCGGGACTGACTCTCGTCGAGCAGACGGTCGCGGGAGGCGACGGCGTCGCGCAGGTCGAGACCGCGTCGACGGATGCCTCGGCCGGTCAGCCGATGGTGGTTCGCGTCACGAGCGGCGACCGCCGGCCGAGCAGCGCGCTCTACGCCCTCCGCGTGCGATACCTCGACGAGGAGCCGGCGGTGTCGTGCACGCCGTGGGCGGCCGCAGAGACGGACGATCCGGGGGTCGAGGGGGTGAGCGACCCGATCACCCCGACCACGAACACCGTCTACCTGTTCGACCAGAAGCGATTCGGCGACACGTACGGGGCCGCCGAGGCGACGCGCGTGCGCGAGGCTCTCGTGTCGCTGACGGGCGACGGCCATGTCGGCGGCGGGTCCGTCGACGGCGCGGTCCTCTCGATCGACTCGGACGACGACGTGCGGGAGGCGCGGGCGGCCCTCGACGCCGACCCGTGCTCGATGCAGCAACGGGCCGGCCTGACCGCCGCGATCAACCGCTTCGTCCTGCGCGAACTCGGCGACGACGGGACCCATGTCGAGTCCGTGGTCATCGTCGGCGCTGACGACATCATCCCGCTCGCGCCCGTCGCGGAGCGGACGCCCCTGTTCTCGGAGAGGGGCCGCGCGGACGTGCTGCGCCGAACCGCGCTGCCCGACGGACAGCCCTGCCCGCAGGGTGCGGCCGTCGACCCCTGCGAGACACCGCTGTCGGCCGCGGCGCGCACGGCCCACATCCTGACGGACGACCCGTACGGGCTCGCGACGGCGTACCGGTCGCTCGGCGGACATCTCTATCTGCCCGGCGCCGCGGTCGGGCGCCTGGTCGAGAGCCCCGATCAGATCATCGCGGCGATCGACCGGTTCCTCGCCGCCGACGGCACGCTCGCCGCGGACACGGCGCTCGTGAGCGGACAGGGAGCGTGGAGCGAGCTGCCCGACGCCGTGACCGGGGCGCTCGCCTGGCGCTCCGCGGTCAACCAGCGGATGCCCGAACGGTGGAGCGCCGCCGACCTCGAGCGCCGCCTCCTGCCCGCCGACGGCGACCCGCCGAAGGTCGTCTCGATCAACGCGCTCGGCGATGAGACGCGGATGCTGCCGGGAGCCGCCGGGTCCCCGGCCCTCGGCGACGGCGCTCCGTTCCTCGCCGGGGGCCACGAGGAGGTCGCGGCGCTCGCCGGGTCCCTGGTCTTCGGCCTCGGCTCGCACGCCGGCAACAACCTTCCGAGCGCCTACTACGGCGGCGTCACCGACTGGGTCGACGTGTTCTCGCAGGCGGGAGGCTATATCGGCAACACGGGGTACGGGCTTGCCGACGAGGCGACGACGGCGCTCGGCGAGCGGCTGCTGAGCCTGTATGCGGGCTGGCTGGGAGTGCGGGTCGGTGAGACGCAGGTCTCGGTGGGCGGCGCGCTGAGCTACGCGAAGCAGTCCTATCTCGGGACCCTCGGGCTGTCGTCGGGATACGACGAGAAGGCGCTTCAGGGAGCGGTCTACTACGGCATCCCCATGTACACCCTCACGACTCCGCTGAAGAGCGAGCTGCCCCTCCCGCCGGTCGCCGACGTCTCGCCCGTGTCGACGAACGGCCTGACCGCCGCGTCGCTGTCGTTGAAGCCGCGGTTCGAGCGGCAGCAGGATGACGGGGGCCGGACGTACTACTCGGCCGACGGCGGCGCGATCGCGGTGCCGTCGGGGCAGGCGATCCTGCCCGCCGTCTCGCGGGTGCTGGCGCCGCAACCCGGTCTCGTGCCGCGGGGCGTCGTCCTGGCCGGGATGACGACGCAGCAGCACGCGGATCCTCCCGCTGTCGCGCGGACGACGGTCGGCGTACGCGAAGCGCAGACCGTTCCGCCCGATTCGGCCTTCCCCTCCGCGTTCGCGACGATCACGCGGCAGCAGACGCCGGCCGGCCCCGTGGACCTCCTCACCATGACTCCGGCGCGCGTCGAGGTGACGGAGGCGGGCGGTGGGTCGACGGAGCTCTTCACCGACGTCACTGCCGAGGTGACCTACGGTCCGGACACCTCCACCGACATCACGCCGCCCCTCATCGAATCGATCGAGCTGCCGTCCGGCCGGCTCGACGGCATCGACGTCCGCGCGTCCGACGGCGAGGGCGACATCGCCGCGGTGATCGTGCTCGTGCAGCGGCAGGGTTCGAGCACGTGGGAGCGAGTGGATGCCGCACCCGAGGCGACGCCCGACGGGGGCACCCCGCCCGACGGGCACTGGCGCGCGCCGGCTCCCGACGGCGCGTTCCGCTGGATGGTGCAGGTGGTGGATGCCTCGGGCAACGTCGCCGTCGACACCTCGCGCGGTCACCTCGACGTCGCGAACGCGCCGGCCCCGACGCTCGCGGACCCCGGGCCCGAGGCGGCCATCGGGGCCGGGGACCGGATCCTTCGCGCGGTCGCGGTCACGGACGCGCGCCCGGGCGAACGGCTCACGGCCTCCACGACGGTGACCGATGCCGCGGGCACCATCGTCTCCCTGGCGCCGGCTGCGGTCGAGACGGGCCCGGACGGCACGACGCAGGCCCTCGTCGACCAACCCGCTCCGTTCTCGGGGTCGGGATCGGGCTCGAACTCGGGCTCCGTCACGGTGACGCTCGAGGTCTGCCGCGGCGGCGCCTGCGCATCGTCGTCCTTCAAGGCGACGACACCGGCCCTCAACGCGGCGCCGACGGCGACGGTATCCCTCGATGCCGACAGCAGTCCCGTGGAGCCGACGGGCCTGCTCACGGCCTCGGGGACGGCGGCCGATCCCGACGGCGACCCCGTGTCCGTCTCGTACGCGTGGTCCCGCAACGGCGTCCCGATCGCGGGACAGGCGGGATCGACGCTCGCCCTCACCGGGATCGCCGCGACGGGCGACGTCATCCGGGTGACGGCGACACCCCACGACGGCACGACGGGCGGCCACGCCTCGTCGGCCGAGGTCCTCGTGGGCGAGAGCGTCGTGCCCCCTCCCGGACCGCAGATCACCGCCGCGGCGATCACGGCCGACGGGGTGTACGCCGAGGGCGGGTGGAGCCGCACCGCGGTGACGGTCTCGTTCGCCTGCACCTCCGGCGCACCCGTCGTGGCCTGCCCCGACGACGACGTCGTCGCCGACACGGCCGCGGCGGGCCGAACGGTCTCGGGCACCGTCACCGACCTCCTCGGGCGTACGGCGTCGGCGTCGGTGCTGATCCGAGTCGACGGCACGCCCCCGACCCTCGCGCCGAGCGTCGAGCCGCGGAAGGTCCTGCTGGGCGAGCCGGCGACGGCCGAGGCCGGGGCGACGGATGCCTCGTCCGGCGTGGCCACGCAGTCGTGCGACGTCGCGAGCACGGCGACGGCGGGCCCGGCATCCGTCATCTGCCGAGCGACCGACGTCGCCGGCAACGCCGCCGAGGTGCAGGTGTACTACACGGTCGTCGCGGCGCCAGGCGGGGACGGGGCCGGAGCCGCGGACCCGGGTGCCGCCCCGGACGCGGGCGTCGCCCCGGACCCGGGTGCCGTCCCGGACTCGGGCGCCGCTCCCGACCCTGGTCGGACACCGACCCGGGGCCCCGCCTCCGGCGCGGACCCCCGGCCGGCCCCGGGCCCGCGCGTGCCCGTCGGGGTGCTCCTCCCCGACCGGCAGCCGCTGGGTCCCCTGGCCGACGGGTCGGCCGTCTTCGCGCGCGGTTCGGGCGTGCCCATCGTGTTCCGCGCGTACGGCGCCGACGGACTCGCGATCGGTGCGAGCGGCTTCGTGACGGACGTCGTGCCCGTGCTCTCGCAGGCGCTCGCCGAGGGCTCGACGGTGACGGAGCCCTACGTGCTTCCCTTCCCGTTCGTCTACTCCGATGCCGCGGACCTCTGGCTCGGGTCGATCCCGACCGCCGGCCTGGAGGCCGGGCGGACCTACACCTACCGCATCGAGCTCGCCGACGGCACGGCCTTCCCCGTCGCATTCGGGGTGCGGTGATCCGGGCCGGCGCAAGAGCCGCCCGGCGGGACCGCCACGGCGTTACCGTGGAGGCGTGAGCGAACTCGACGTCTCCGTACGCGACATCCGGGTCGAGGATGCCGGCGAAGTCCTGACGCTGCAGCGCGCCGCCTTCGTGCAGGAGGCGCTCATCTACGGCAGCGCCGAGATGCCGCCGCTCACGCAGACCCTCGAGGAGCTCGAGCACGAGCTGCACGAGAATCTCGGATGCGTCGCTCTCGAAGGCACGCGGATGATCGGCGCCGTGCGGGCGCGGATGGACGGCGCTCTTCTGCTCGTCGGCCGCATCTCGATCGCTCCGGACGCGCAGGGCAAGGGGATCGGGACCCTCCTGCTCGCGGAGGTCGAGCGACGCGGGCGCGAGGCGGGCGCGACGCAGTCCGAGCTGTTCACCGGATCGCTCAGCGAGGCGAATCTCCGCCTCTACGAGCGGGAGGGGTACGCCGAGTCGCAGCGCGTGCCGGGAGACGACGGGACGGCGCAGGTGTTCATGCGCAAGGCGCTGGTGCCGTGATGAGGCGGGAGCGATGGATGACGCGACTCGGGCCGAACTCGCGGAGCTGAGGCGCCGGGCCTTCGGCCCCGACCCCGACATCGCCGACGATCCGGCGGCGGTGGATCGCCTCGTCGCCCTCGAAGCCCTCGTGGTGCAGGAGCACGCCGCCGCCTTCGCGGGCGTCCAGCCGCTGACCCTCGCGACGACGGGCTCCGTCGATCCGTCGGCCTCTCGGATGGCGGCCGAGGAGGAGGACGGGTTCGCAGACGCCGTGTTCTCCCATCACATCGCCGCTCTGCCGCCTGAGGGAGGGGGGATGCCTCCGCCCCCGTCTCCCTCGGACGAGCAGGCCGGCACTCGTCCCGCACGGGCGTCGCGGTGGAGCCGGCACGACGGGTCGGGCATCGCGCTCGCCGCGGCGCTCGTCGCCGCGGCCGTGGCCGCCTTCAGCGCAGTCGGACCGCCGTCGGTGAGCAGCGTCCCCGTGACGCAGGAGACGACGCGGGAGGCGTACACGCTGGCCCGGGATCGCGAAGCGACGACGCTGCTGCAGATCCCGCTCGACAACGCCCTGGCCGCGGCACCTCCGCTCGCGGCCGACGAGATCCCTGCCTTCCCGTCGAGCGGACCCGTCGAGTGGGCGACGCCCCTCGGCGAGTACTACGGCTGGGACCTCTGGATCGCCGGCGCGAAGGGCGCCTTCCGAGACGAGCAGTGCATCCTCGTCGTGCGGGGCGGCGACGCCAAGGGCCGCTGCGTCGTCGCGTCGCTGCGACCGCAGAGCGCCCTGGTCGTCTCGCTGCCGTACACCGTCATCGAGCCGGCGAAGCGGCCCCCGGGGCTCGTGCCCGGCACGCGGATCGGGTTCTGGTGGACCGACGAGCCCGTGGTCCGGGTCCTCCTCGGCGCGGTCCCCTCCGATCGCTGACGCGCGGCGCCGGACGGACTAGGGTTTCTGCGTGGTGCCGCTCGAGAATCTCCTCGCCTTCGCGCTCGCGGCCCTGGTCCTCATCGTGATCCCGGGCCCGAGCGTCCTGTTCACGATCGGACGCGCGCTCGCGCTCGGCCGCGTCGGCGGGCTGCTCAGCGTGCTGGGAAACGCCCTCGGGCTGCTGCCGGTCATCATCGCCGTGGCCCTCGGCGTCGGCGGCATCGTCGCCGGCTCGGTCGTGCTGTTCACGATCGTCAAGGTGGCCGGCGCGCTGTATCTCGCCTACCTCGGCGTACAGGCCATCCGCCACCGCAACCGCGCGGCGGAGGCGGCGGCGGGCGGCGCGCTCCCGCGGTCGCACTGGCGTCAGCTCGCCGAGGGGTTCGTGGTCGGCGTCACGAACCCCAAGACGATCGCCTTCTTCGTCGCGGTCCTGCCCCAGTTCGTCGACCTCGACGCGGGGATGGTGCCGCTGCAGATGATCGAGCTCGGGCTGGTGTTCTTCGTCATCGCGCTGCTGTCCGACGCCGTCTGGGCCCTTGTCGCGGCGGGGGCGCGCGACTGGTTCGGCCGCTCTCCGCGCCGCATCGCGCGCCTGACTGCGACGGGCGGCGGGCTCATGATCGGGCTCGGCGGCATCCTGCTGTTCACGGGCGACCGGCACTGAGCGGGTGGCTCGCTCTCGCGACGAGCGAGGGGAGATGAAACCCGCCGAGGCATCCCGGTCGCTGAACGAGCGAAGCGACACGGAACGCGCCGGGATCGGCCCGGACGATCACGCGGGCGCGGCGCCGAGGTTGACGAGATTGCCGTCGGGGTCGCGCACCTGCGCGACTCGCTCACCCCAGGGCATGTCGTCGGGGGGCTGTCGCGCGGATCCGCCGCTCGCGATCCACCGGGAGAAGGTCGCGTCGACATCGTCGACGTAGAACCAGAGTGCGATGCGATCGCCCGAGGCGGGCGCGTCAGGGTCGCGCCCCACGCCGAGCGCCGCAGCGCCGATCCGCAGCGAGACGTAGTCGTCTTCATCGGCGGAGCCGAAGCGGTAGTCGACGACGGCGTGGAGCGCGCGCTCGTAGAAGGCCACCAGCCGCGGAAGGTCACGTGTCAGCAGGATGGGGAACAGACTCCGCACCGCCATGCCGCCACGCTACGCCGCGCGGCGGCGTCCCGTCAGTCCAGGAAGATGTCGGGGAAGAGCCGGTCGTCGGGCGTTCCGGGAACGGCGGCGTATCCCGAGAAGTCCGTCACGCCCGCCTCTTGGAGCACGTCCTCGACGAGGAGCGTCTGGCCGGTGTGCTCGCGCGCCGGCCGGGTCAGCACCTCGTACGCGGCGTCGGCGTAGATCTCGGGCGTACGGCTCGCCTTCATCATCATGTCGCCGCCGAGCGCGAACTGCACGGCGGCCGTCGCGATCGTCGTGCGCGGCCAGAGCGTGTTCGCCGCGATCCCGTCCTTCCCGAACTCGGCCGCGAGACCGAGCGTCGCCATCGTCATGCCGTACTTGGCGAGCGTGTACCCGGTGTGCGCGCCGAGCCACTTCGGGGAGAGGTTGAGCGGCGGCGACAGCGACAGGATGTGCGGATTCGCACTCTCGCGCAGGATCGGCACCGCCGTGCGCGAGAGCAGGAAGGTCCCGCGGACGTTGACGTCCTGCATGAGGTCGTACTTCTTGGCCGCGAGATCGAGGGATCCCGAGAGGTCGATGACGCTCGCGTTGTTGACGACGATGTCGATGCCCCCGAACTCGCCCTGGGTCTCCAGCACGGCGCGAGTGATGTCGTCGTCGCTGCGGACGTCGCCGACGATCGGGAGAGCGCGGCCACCGGCATCCCGGATCTGATCCGCCGCCGAGTGCACCGTGCCCTCCAGCTTGGGGTGGGGCGTGTCGGTCTTGGCCAGCAGGGCGATGTTCGCGCCGTCGCGCGCCGCGCGCAGGGCGATCGCGAGGCCTATGCCGCGGCTCCCGCCCGACATGAGGATCGTCTTGCCGGCGAGGGGCGCCGAGCCGGTCGAGGGGTCGGTCATCTCGTCTCCTTGGGTTTCGGTGTCATGCTCTCCCGATCCCGCCCGTTCCGGAGGCCCGGAGCGACGGAGATCGGGGCATGCTGAGCCGCCGCGGCGGGGCAGGCGGGAGGGGTGGTCAGGAAGAGCGCTTGGCGGATGCCGCGGCGAACGCGGCGACCCGCGTGCGCGACTCGGGGGTCTCGAAGCGGGCTCCGATCGTCGCGGCCTCGTCGTCGAGGTTCTCCTCGAAGCTGCGGGCGGCGCCGACCCGGACGAGGCGCTTGGCGTGGCCGAACGCCGCTGTGGCGCCGGCCAGCCAGAAGTCGGCGATCGCCTGGGCGCGAGCGGCCACGTCTGCGGCGGGGACGACCTCGGCCACCAGACCCCAGTCGAGGGCGGTGGCCGCGTCGATGGTGCGGTCCTGGAGCAGCAGCTGGAGAGCCCGGCGCTGGCCGATCGCGGCCGGGAGCAGGGTCGAGACGCCGAGGTCGGGCGTCAGGCCGATGTTGGCGTACTTGCTGACGAACTTCGCCGACTGCGACGCGACGATGTAGTCGGCGGTGAGCATGAGGCCCAGCCCGCCGCCGGCGACGGCGCCCTGGACCGCCGCGACGATCGGCGTGTGGGAGAGGGCGAACGTGCGGATCCCGTCGTGGATGATGTGCGCGGTCTCGGTCACCTCCGCGCCCGTCGCCTGCGAGGTCGCCATCGCGAGGACGTCGCCTCCGGCGCAGAAGGCGGGGCCCGCGGCATCCAGGATCACGGCTCCGACGGAGTCGTCGGAGGTGAGGTCGTGCGCGATGTCGCGCCAGAGCCGCCCCATCTCGAAGTCCATCGCGTTGAGGTAGGCCGGACGGTTGAAGGTGACGCGCGCGAGAGCCCCCTCGCGCGCGACGAGGATCGAGTCGCTCATCGGGACATCCTTTCCGAAGTAGCTGCTGCGATAGGCCGCACGATCACTTCGGCGCCATGCGGATCGCGCCGTCGAGACGGATGGTCTCGCCGTTGAGGTAGCCGTTGTCGACGATCGCCAGCACGAGCTTCGCGTACTCGTCGGGGCGGCCGAGTCGCTGCGGATACGGGACCTGCTGCCCGAGCGACTCCTGGGCCGCCTCGGGCAGGCCCTTGAGCATCGGGGTCTCCATGATGCCGGGCGCGATCGTCAGGACGCGGATGCCGTAGCGCGCGAGCTCGCGCGCGATCGGCAGCGTCATGGCGTGGACGCCGCCCTTGCTCGCCGAGTAGGCCGGCTGCCCGATCTGCCCGTCGAAGGCCGCCACGCTCGCCGTGTTGACGATCACCCCGCGATCTCCGTCGGCGGTCGCCTCGGTCTTGGACATGACGGCGGAGGCCTGGGCGATGACGTTGTACGTGCCGACGAGGTTGATGCGCACGATGCGCTCGAAGTCGGCGAGCGGCGAGGGGTTGCCCTCGCGGTCGAGCACCTTCGCGGGCGGCGCGATGCCGGCGCAGTTCACCACGACGCGGAGGGGACCGGATGCTGCGGCCTGCGCGACGGCCTCGGCCACCTGCGCC
Source organism: Microbacterium sp. BK668 (assembly GCF_004362195.1). Lineage (NCBI taxonomy): Bacteria > Bacillati > Actinomycetota > Actinomycetes > Micrococcales > Microbacteriaceae > Microbacterium > Microbacterium sp. BK668. Next base: position 959,889 of record NZ_SNWG01000001.1, on the reverse strand, counting down.
GGGTCGGTGACGTCGGCCGGTGAGAACGACCCGCCGAACTCCGAGGCGACGGAGGCCCCGGCCGACGAGGGCAGGTCCACGATGGTGACGGACGCGCCCGCGCCGGCGAGCCGGCGCGCCGTGGCCAGGCCCAGGCCGCTCGCGCCGCCGGTCACGAGAGCCGCTGCACCCGAGATGTCCATGCGTTCTCCTTCGAACTCGTGTGGTGGCATCCAGTCCCAGCATAGGCGGGACTGCGTCTCAGCCGTATCGGCGGCCGTGTCGGCGACGGAGGACGCCACCAGGCTAGCGGGGAGGGCACCGTCACGGGAGCGCGGCCGCGCGCGACACTTCCCTGCGACGGCTGCCTCGATCGGTGTCGCGCTCGCAGGGAAGTGCGGCGCTCGTCGTCGGCGCGAGCGGATGTCGCGGCATCCGCCGAGAATGAGGTCATGTCCATCCCGCTGGCAGCCATCGAGGTGCCTGAGCGCGTGCGAGCGCTCGCGCGGGGCGCGAGGCTGCGGCCGGTGTGGGTCAACGAGCTCGGCGGACTGACCTTCCGCACGTCGGACGGTCGCCACATCAAGCACTCCCCACGGAACCTCGAGACGTCGTTCGCCGCCGAGGCCGAACGGCTGGACTGGGCGGGTCGCTACACCGACGTGCCGCGCGTGGTCGAGTTCGGAGGTGACGAGACGCACGAGTGGATGGTGACCGAGACGGTGCCGGGAGAGTCCGCCGTGGCGCCGCGCTGGATCGCCGAGCCCGCGACGGCGGTGCGGGCGATCGGGGAAGGTCTGCGGGCCCTGCACGATGCCCTCCCGGTGGCCGACTGCCCCTTCGAGCGGAGCGCGGCCTCGCGCATCGCGAAGGCGGCGGTCCGAGGCATCCGTCTTCCCGATCGCCTGCGCGAGCCGCCCGCCGTCGACGCGCTCGTCGTGTGCCACGGCGACGCGTGCTCGCCGAACACCCTCCTCGACGCCCGCGGGCGGTGGACGGCGCACGTGGACCTCGGGGCGCTGGGGGTCGGCGACCGCTGGGCGGATCTGGCCGTGGCATCGATGAGCACCGAGTGGAACTATGGACCCGGATGGGACGGCGCTCTCCTCGCGGCGTACGGGATCCAACCCGACGCCGAGCGCACCGACTACTACCGGGAGCTCTGGAACGCGACATGACCGCCACCCGCACCGGCACCGTCACCATGATCGACGACGTGCCGAACCTCGTCCTGACCCGCACGTTCGGCTCGCCCGCCGAGGCCGTGTGGCAGACGTTCACGGAGTCCGATCGGCTCCGCGACTGGATCGGCTACTGGGAGGGCGACCCGACCATGGGCCGGGTCTCGTTCTTCATGACCGCCGAGGCAGACGACCCGGAGCCGTCGCAGTACACCATCCTGGAGTGCGATCGTCCCCGCCGTTTCGCGGGCAACACGGATGCCGAGGGCACGGGCGCCGGCTGGCATCTGTGGTTCGAGCTCGACGAGACGGCGGGGGTCACGACGCTGACCTTCGGACAGCGCCTGTCGCCGGGCGCGGATGTCGGGTCGATCGGGCCGGGCTGGGAGTACTACCTCGACCGCGCCATGGCCGCCCACGAGGGTCAGGATGTTTCGGCCATCGTGTGGGACGACTACTACCCCGGTCTGCGCGACGAGTACGCCGCCCTCGCGCCCTGATCCCCCTCGCGGTCCGCGGGCCCCGCGAGTCAGGCACCGATCGAGCCCGGGCCGAGGATGAAGTTCCATGTGCCGGCGAGCACGGCGGCCGCCACGGCGACCGCCGAGACGGCCGCCCCGATCGCCAGGAGCGCCCACTCCCGTCCGCCGAAGCGCGACTCGCGCGCCCACGTGCGCTGCACGGGCGCGCCGAACCCGCGAGCCTCCATCGAGGTGGCGAGCTTCGACCCGCGGCGGATCGAGAGCACGAGGAGTGCGAACGCCATCCCGACGAAGCGCCGCGTGCGCCCGCGGTCCGCGACGCCCCGCGCCCTGCGGGCGAGCTCGAGCGCGCGCCAGTCGTCGATGAAGAGGCCGACCATGCGCAGCCCGGCGAGCGCCCCGAGAACGAACCGCGCCGGCAGGCGCAGCACCTGGGCGAGGCCGTCGGCGAGGTCGGTGGGGTCGACCGTCACGAACAGCACAACCGACGGCAGGGCGATCGCGAGCACGCGGAAGAAGGTCGCGACGGCGAGCTCCAGCGACCCCTCGCTGATCCGCACGAGGAACCAGTCGACGTACACCTCCCCGGACGTCTCGCCGTAGAGCGCGATCGTCAGGGCGGTGAGGGGCGCGGCGAGCCAGACGGGCCACGTGCGCGCCCAGAACTCGCGCCAGCCGATCCCCGCGAACGGGAAGAGCAGGCACTCCAGCAGCAGTGCGACGGACGCCGACACCCAGTCGAGCGTGAGCACGAGCGGCAGGGCGATGAGGGCGCTCGCGCCGAGCTTGGCCACGGGGTTGATGCGCGCCACGACGCCGGTCCGCGCGTGCGTCTCGAGGAGCGTCATGCCATCTCCTCCCCTCCGCGAGGGGAGCGGAGGGGATCGAGCCGGAGGAGGACCCCGAGCGGGGGTCGCGCCCTCCCCCCGCGGAATCCCCTCCGCTGATCGGCACAACGCGACGGGAGCCCCGCCCGACGCCCCGTCACGGCGCCGCCCCGAGCTCGAGGACGTCGGCGTGAAGCGCCCGCACGACGTCGAGGTCGTGCGTGATGGCGACGATGGCCGAGCGTTCGTCGCCGGCCCGCCCGTCGCGGAGCCGGGCGAGGAGGTCGACCAGCTCGGCCCAGGTCCTCGCGTCCTGCCCGAACGTCGGCTCGTCGAGCACCAGCACGCGGGGCGCGGTGGCGAGCGCCGCGGCGACGGTCAACCGGCGCTTCTCACCGCCGGAGAGCGTGAAGGGATTCGCCGCGGCGAGCCGGTCGAGTCGCAGCCGGGCGAGGAGCTCGTCGACGCGAGGCGACATCCGGCGCTCGTCGAGCCCGAGCGCGCGCGGACCGACCTCGAGCTCGTCGCGCACCGTCCGGGCGAGCAGCTGGTGCTCGGGGTCCTGGAACACCGTGCCGATGCGGGTCAGCAGCTGACGAGAGGTCCAGCGGATCGGCGCAGGACCGGCGCCGCCGGCCAGCGCGTCCGTCGCCGCCAGGTCGCCGCGGTCAGGGGGCAGGAGACCCGCAAGGGTGAGCCCCAGCGTGGACTTGCCCGCACCGTTGGGCCCCGTGACCGCGAGCACCGCCCCCTCCCGGACCTCTACCTCGATCCCGCTCGCGACGGGACGGCCCTTCACCCTCTCGACCGCGAGGTCGCGGGCAGTGAGCAGATCCGCCCCCGGCGGGGCGACGGGCGGCCCGGGCACCGCGGGCGGGATGCCGGGGACCCACACCCCTTCGGAGGCCAAGCGCCTCCCCTCCCTGCCCAGCACGTCGTCGGGCGCGCCGTCGGCGACGACTCCCCCGCCTCCGAGCACGACGACCCTCGTGACGACCGGCAGCCACACCTCGACGCGGTGCTCGACGACCACGAGCGTGGCCGGGTGCCGCTCCAGCAGGCGCTCGACCGCGGAGCGCACCTCGACGACGCCGGCCGGGTCGAGGTTCGCGGTCGGCTCGTCGAGCAGCAGGAGGCCCGGCTGCATCGCGAGCGCGCCGGCCAGCGCGAGGCGCTGCTTCTGCCCGCCGGAGAGCGCCTTGGTAGGCCGGTCCAGCGGCACGTCGAGCCCGACGGCGTCGAGCGCATCGCGGACGCGCGGCCAGATCCGCTGGCGCGGGACGCCGAGGTTCTCGCAGCCGAAGGCGACGTCGTCGCCCACGCGGGCGAGGACGACCTGCGCGTCGGGATCCTGCAGCACGAGCCCCGCTGCGCCCCGCATGGATGCCGCGGGCCGGCCGCCGACGCGCAGCTCGCCCTCCGCTTCGCCCTCGTCGTCACCGCCGAGCACCCCGGCGAGCCCGTGCAGGAGCGTCGACTTGCCCGACCCCGAGGCGCCGAGGAGCAGCACCCGCTCACCGGGCTCGATCCGGAACGAGGCATCCCGGATCGCCCACGCCTGCCGGCTGGCATGTCGCCAGCCCCAGCCTCGGGCCTCGACCGCGGCGGGACCCGGCGTCCGGCCAGGCACGCTAGACGCGCACGCGCGCTTCGCGGCCCGAGGCGAAGCGGTCGAGGGCGCCGGTGCGGGCGAGACCTCGCGTGAGCGCCCAGGGCAGCGCCCCCGCGAGGAGCGCGCCCGAGACGACGGTCGATATGAGGTAGACGACCGTGAAGGTCGCGCCCGACCCGGTGTACCAGAGGAGGAGGTTGTTGACGCCCCCCGCGAGCGCGGCGCCGGCGCCGGCGAGCATCGCCACCGGAAGGCTCCACACGCGGTAGAAGAACGCGAGGAACACCAGCTCCGCGCCGAGGCCCTGCACGAGCCCGGCCTCGAGCGTCAGGAAGCCGCCCCACTGGTTGCCGACGAGGGCCGAGACAACGGCCGCGAGCGTCTCGGTGTAGACGGCCGCACCGGGTTTGCGGATGATCAACGCGCCCAGCACGCCGGCGAAGAGCCACGGCCCGTCGAGCAGTCCCTGGAGGCCGGGAAGCAGCGGCTCCAGCAGCGCCTTGGGGCCGAGGTAGCCGATGTTCCAGAACAGGAAGATCAAGCCCGACGCGACGCCGATGACGCTCGCGACGACGATGTCGACGACCCGCCACCGAAGCCGGTGCCGAGCACCCGAGGTGGTGGTGGGGGAAGACGTGGAAACGTGCATCTCTCTCCTCCCTGCGCTGGCATGATCCAGATCAGGTTCGACGGTCGGAGCGTGTTCGCTCCCTCTCAGCCCGGCACACCGGACTCCCGTGGTTGTGGCGTTGATTATATCGCGCGGACGGCCGAGGTACCTTTAGCGGGTGACTCTCGCCGACACCGGACCGCCGTCGCGGCGCGCCGTGCGCGCCGACACCGGCGGTGTCGTGCTCGGCGAGCCGGCACCTTCTCCGGAACAGCCGGTCGACCCGTCGGACGCCCGGCTCAGCCCGACGCCGGCGGCCGCGAAGGTCGCGTTCTCGTGGGTGGACGAGGAATCCGTCGCACAGACCGCCCTCTCACCGCGGGAGACCTCTGCGGCCGGCGGAACGGCCGCCGTCCTGGGCCCGGATCTCCTCGCCAAGGCGCTGCGACGCTCGCCCTGGAGGGCCGGCGTCCTCGTGCCGTTCGCGATCATCGTCTTCCTCTTCGCCGGCTACGCCGCGACGACGCTGCTCTGGCCCCTCACTGCCGTCACCCCGACCATCGAAGCCGTCGCCGTGCAGGCGGTCCCCTCCGCCGTCACGACGCCGGCCTGGCCCGTCGAGGGATCCGGCGCCGTCGCCGTGCAGGGCTTCGACGGGACCGTCGCCTCGACCCAGGATGCCGCCCCGATCGCGAGCATCACGAAGGTCGTGACGGCTCTGCTCGTGCTGGAGGAGATGCCGCTCGCCCTCGGCGAGCAGGGCCCGGAGTACCGCTTCACCTCCAACGACCGGTCGGCGTACTGGGGCTATCGCAGCCGCGGGGAGTCCGCGCTCGACGTGCCGGCCGGCGGGACGCTCACGGAGTACCAGCTGCTCGAGGGCATGCTCATCGGCTCGGCGAACAACTACGCCGACCGCCTGGCGAGCAACCTCTGGCCGAACGACGCCGTCTTCGCCCGCGCCGCCGACGACTGGCTCGAGGCGCACGGGGTGCCGGGCATCACGATCGCCGAGCCGACGGGCTTCGACAGGCGCAACACCGCGAGCGCCGCTGCGCTCATCCCGCTGGCGCAGAAGGCCCTCGCGAACCCGGTGATCGCCGAGATCGTCGCCAAGCGCGAAGTCGACCTCCCCGGCGCCGGCCGCGTGACCAACACCAACGGACTGCTGGCCGACCCGGGCGTCATCGGCGTCAAGACCGGGTCGCTGGACGACTTCAACCTCCTCGCCGCGAAGAACATCACCGTCGGCGACACCCCGGTGCGCCTGTACGCGTCGGTGCTCGGCCAGCCCGACGACCCGCGTCGCGTCGAGGCCACGCGCGCGCTGTTCGCGCAGCTGGAGAGCGAGCTGCAGGTCGAGCCGTCGGTGCCGGTCGGCACCACGGTCGGAACCGTGGACACAGCATGGGGAGACCGCGCGGATGTCGTGACGGATGCCGATGCCTCCGTGGTGCTGTGGAACGGCGCGGCGGGAACCACGACGACGGATCTCGAGCTCGGCGATCTCCGCGACGCGGGCGACGTCGTGGGCTCGCTGAGCGTGACGGGACCGCTCAACACCGCGACGGTCGAGGTCTCGCTGGACGGCGACATCGAGCCGCCGTCGGCGTGGTGGCGGCTCACCCACCCGCTCGAGCTGTTCGGTCTCGCCGGCTGAGGCTCGCGGTCCATCGCCGGCTCGGCGCGTTCCGTCTCGGTCGCAGCGCTCCCTCGCGCCACGACCGGGATGTGCCGCTCCCGGTCGACGAGCGAGCGAAGCGCGACGAGACGCCCCGGACCCGCGAGAAGCGCCTAGACGTGGCGGACGGCGTGCTGCAGCCGGGTGCGCACGTCGAACACTTCGTTCCCGCCGATCTCGCGGGCGCCCGTCACCCCCCGGCGGAGGATGGTCGACAGCGCGCTGCGCGACACCACCGCGACCGGCACGCCGCGCACCCTGCCGATCTCCTCGATCGGCTGCTCGAGGTCTTCGTCGGGCAGCACGACGATCGCTCCGCTGAACTTCACGCGCGCCGCGCGCGCGACGGCGCGCACGTGCGCCACGAGCGTGGCGACCGGCGCACCCTCGATGCCGTCGCCCGCGAGCTCGCCGCGACGCACCCGCACGGGTCCTCCGAAGTCCTCCGAGAGGATGCCGTAGAGCCCGCTCGGTCCGAGCACGACGTGGTCGAGCTTCTCATCCGACGCCCGGCCCGCCGCGACGTCGTGCCAGACGGTGTACCCCATGCCGAGGTCGGCGACGACCCGCGCGGTCGCCTCCTCGGCGAGCGCGTCGGCGAGGAGGCGGCGCAGCAGGCGCGGCGCCGACCGCACGAGCGCCGGGTCGTACGGATCGGGCAGCTCGACTCCGCGACCGACCCACTCCCGCATGAGGTCGAGATACCGCTCGCGGCGCCAGCCGCCGGGCTGGCCGTAGGACCGTGCGCGGGGCCGGGTGTCGGCGGGCCGAGAGGGAGGGCGCCACGCCGGGGCATCCGGACTGAACGAGGGCCCCTTCTGCGCGCCGAATCCGTGTCCGCGGTCGTAGGCCGCCCGGGCGTCGGGCGTGCCGACGAGCTCCCACGCGCGCTGCACCTGGATGAAGACGGATGCCTCGCCCCCCGTGTCGGGGTGGGTCTGACGCAGCCGCAGCCGGTAGGCCCTGCGCAGCTGTTCCTCGTCGACCGTCGGCTCGACGCCCAGCACCTGATACGCCGAAGCGGACAGGGGGGAATCGAACATGCGGGATCCTCTCAGCGCCGCTCGTTGCGCCGAGCGTAGGCGGCCGCGCTCCGGCTGGACAGCGCGAGGAGGATCAGCGTATCGAGCGCCGTCGAGAGCAGGCTCGTCTTGAGGGTGATTTCCAGGTCTTCCAGCCACCACGAGATGAATGCGACGGAGATCGACAGGACGGCCACGAACATGACGACGACACGGGCCCAGTTGTGCCCGCGAAGGATGAGGATCGCGAAGGCCACGTCGGCGAGGATGACCACCGCCGCCGCGACGAGGATGACCGTGAGCCCGAACCCGATCGCCTCGGCATCGGTCAGCCCGTCGATCGCGATCGCGCTCTGGGTGGCGACGAGGTTCCAGTTGAGTCCGAGCTCGGCGAGGAAGAGCAGCCCCACCACCGCGCGCAGGAACACCAGCACGGCACCCGCGACCGTCGTCACGGGGCGCTTCATGTCGGGGTCGTAGCCCGTCGGCTTCAGCAGCCGCCGGGCGGGCTCGTAGGACGGGCGCTTCGCGGGGCTCGTCACAGGGCCGCCGCCTCGTCGCCGTCCCCGGCGGGCACCGTGACGTCGCGCACGTCGACGATCGGCAGGTCGCCGTCGGTGGAGATCGAGTCGCCGCCCCCGTTCCGCGCGTGGTAGCCGGTCGAGAAGTCCTCGATGATCCGCACGTCGATGCGCGGGTCGGCGAGCGTCAAGGTCGCGATGATGTGGTCGCGCTCGATGTCGGTCTCGGCGTCGATCTTGTGGGTGACCTGCAGCGTGAAGAGCGACAGGCCTACGCGCCGGTCGAACGTGCCGGCGGCCAGCCAGTCCACGCGTCGTCCGCCGGGGAGGAGCCAGCCGTCCGGGCACTGCCAGAACCGCACGTGGTGCCGCTGCGCCGGGCTGTCGTCGACGTCCTGCTGGTAGGCGAAGTCCTGCTGCCGTCCGAACAGGAAGAGCGGGCTCACCGGCGCCTCGGGGTAGCTGCGGCCCGCGAGCGTCGACGCGATGATCCGCCAGGTCGAGGTCAGCGTGATGGGGTCGGCCTTGGTCCAGCCTGCCGCCGACATCGCCGCCTCGATCTGCTCGCCCGTGCCCATCAGCGCCAGGTTGACCGGGTCGCCGAGCAGACCGTCGCTCGTCCGCGTGCGGCCGATGAAGTAGTCCGGCACGTAGATCGTCGTGAGGATGCGGTGGAGGCGGGGAAGCACCAGGTACGCCAGCAGCCCCCAGAAGACGACGGCGAGAAGGATGCCCCACCAGCCCGTGCTGAAGGTTTCGGTGAGGCTGAGGTAGGCGAGCCAGATGGCGGCGAGTCCGGCGAAGACGAAGAAGAACCAGTCCAGCGCGATCCCGAGCGACCAGCTGCGCGCACGGCGGTCCGATCCGTCCCGGGGTCCCGACTCGCGTGCCATCGCGTCAGTCCCAGAGCGGAACCGCGGGGGTGAACGAGAGGGCGGATGCCGCGGCATCCGCCGGAAGATCCGCCAGGGTCGCGGGCTGCCATCGGGGCGAGCGGTCCTTGTCGACGACCTGCGCGCGGATGCCCTCCGCGAGGTCGGGCTGCGTCGTCGCGAACCACATGACCAGGCCGTACTCCTGCGCGAGGGCGGCCCGCAGGCCCGGCAGCTCCCGGGCCCGGCGGATGGCCGCGAGGGTAACCGCCAGACCCGTCGGCGAGAGCTGCTCGAGGAGCCCCGCCGTCGCGCTCGGCTCCTCCTCCGGCCGGGCGCGCAGGCGGTCGATGATCTCCGGCACGGAGTCCGCGGCGAAGGCGTCGTCGATCCAGCCCCGGGCGGCGCGCAGGCTCGGCGGGTCCGGGGTCTCATCGAAGAGGAGGACGAGTTCGGCGGGTCCGGACGGGTCGGCCCGCGTCTGCAGTGCGTCCCGCAGGCCGTCGAGACTCTCGGACGGCACGAAGTGGTCGGCGAACCCCGCGTAGATGGCGTCCGAGGCATCCATCGTCCGTCCGGTCAGCCCCAGGTACTCGCCGAGCCGCCCCGGCGCCCGGGCGAGCAGCCACGAGCCGCCGACGTCGGGGGTGAAGCCGATCCGCGTCTCGGGCATGGCCAGCTGAGACCGCTCGGTGACCACCCGGAACGCGGCGTGGCCGGCGAGGCCGATCCCGCCGCCCATCGTGATGCCGTCGGCGAACGCGACGAAGGGCTTGGGGTACTCCGCGATGCGGGCGTTGAGCGCGTACTCCTCGCGGAAGAAGACGGCGGATGACGCGGCATCCCCCGCGACCGTGCGCTCGTACAGTCCGCGGACGTCTCCGCCCGCACAGAGGCCGCGCTCCCCCGCTCCGTCGAGCAGCACGATGTCGACGTCGCGGTCGTGCTCCCACGCGTCCAGCGCGGCGGAGGCGGCCCGGATCATGTCGAGGTCGAGCGCATTGATCGCGCGCGGCCGGTTGAGCGTCAGCCGGGCGAGCGATCCGTTCGTGTGCACGAGCACGTTGTCTTCGGGGCCGCCCACCGGTTCGCTCACTCCGGACACGTTACCGTTCCCCGGAATCCTCGGAAGGAAGCGGTCGCACCGCCCCGCCGGGGGTCCCGCCGTACCTTCGCGCCACGGGGGACTTTCCGCAAAGATAGGGAGAACGGCTTCCGACGACGAGAGGGTTCTCGCATGCCCGAGGGACAGGTGCTGGAATTCTCCGCGGTCACGAAGCGCTTCGGCGCCGTCACCGCCGTCGACGGATTCACGGCACGTGTCGAGCCCGGGCGGGTCACCGGGTTCCTCGGCCCGAACGGAGCCGGCAAGACGACGACGCTGCGCATCCTCCTCGGCCTCGTACGCGCGACCGAGGGGTCGGCGACGATCGGGGGCGTGCCCTACGCGAAGCTGAGGAATCCGCTGCAGTCGGTGGGCGCCGTGCTCGAGGCATCCAGCTTCCACCCCGGTCGCACCGCGGCGAACCACCTCAAGGTGTACGCGCAGGCGGCGGGCCTTCCGCAGGCGCGCATCGACGAGGCCCTCGGGCTCGTCGGTCTGGGCGACGTCGCCGGGCGCAAGGTGGGGGGCTACTCGCTGGGCATGCGCCAGCGGCTCGGCCTCGCGTACGCCCTGGTCGGCGATCCGGGTGTGCTCGTGCTCGACGAGCCGGCCAACGGCCTCGATCCCGAGGGGATCAGGTGGATGCGCGGCCTGCTGCGCGAACTCGCACGCCAGGGCCGGACGGTGCTCGTCTCGTCGCACCTCCTCGCCGAGGTCCAGCAGACCGTCGATGCGCTCCTCATCATCGCGGGCGGTCGGCTGGTGTTCGAGGGCGGCCTGGACGAGCTGTCGGACCCGTCCGAGTCGGCGACCGTCGTCGACTCCCGCGACCGTGCGGCGCTGACGGCCGCGCTGCGCGACGCGCACGTCGAGGTCGAGGTGCTGCGCTCGGGCCTCACGGTACGCGGCCTCGACCCCGCCGACGTCGGACAGCTGGCCGCCGATGCCGGCATCGCGCTGACATCTCTGCACCGTCGCGGACCCGCCCTCGAGGAGGTGTTCCTCGACCTGGTCAACGGGACGCGCGTCCACTCCAGCGCGGGCGGGTGGTCGCACACGCCCGCCGACGGTCCACGCGCCGCGGCAGCCGTCGCCGGCGTGCCGGTCACGTCCCCGGCGCCGGCGACGGACCACCCCGCCGACATCGCCGAGACGCACGCCGGGGACGACCTCCCCCTGGTCGCCGAGACGCACGCCGCGGACGACCTCTCCCCTGTCGTGGAGGCGGAGGCCGCCGGCCGAGGGCCCGCGGCCGTCACGGAGGATGGTGGGACCGCAGCGGATGCCGATGCCGCCGCGCCCGCCGGGTTCGCCGTGGCGAGCACCGGCGTGATCGACATCATCCCGGCCACGGCTTCCGGCGACGCCGTGCGTGCGGGCGAGCCCGCGCGCGAAGAGGTCCGCGACGAGGCAGTCGAGCAGCCGGACGCGGCTGCCGACCGCGGAGTCACCGAGGAGATCTTCACCGTCGACGACGACGAGGCCGCCGCCGATGCCGGGCCGGACGAGACTCTGCGCGCAGAGCCGGCCACCGCGACCGAGGAGTGGGACTCGGTCGCACCGGCCGACGAGCGGGAGGCCGAGCCCGCGGAGCCCGCCGAGGCGGAGCCGGATGAGCACGAAGCCGAGCTTGGAGACACGGCCTCCGCCGAGTGGGCGTCGGTCGCACCGGTCGAGGCGGATGGCGAGGACTCGGCGCGGGAGACCGGGACGGAGGCCGAGGAGCCCGCGCCGGAGTCCTCCGACCGGCCGTGGGAGCGGTATGTGAAGACCGACGCGGACCGCGAGGCCGACCGCTTCTTCGCCGCGTTCGACGAGCACACCGCGAGCGCGGCATCTGCCGAAGCTGCACAGGACGGACCGTTCGTCACTGAGCTGGAGACGCCCGAGCCCGACGAGCTCGGCGCCCCGCCACCCGACTGGCACGCCCAGCCGGAGCCGCTGACGGCTGAGGAGGCGGTCGAGGCAGACTCGGAGCCGGAGGAGCCGGCTGACCGGCCGGCCCAAGACGAGGACGAGCGGCGCGACGAGTGGCACCACGAGCAGAGTGAAGGAGACGAGCCCCGATGACCCTCGCCACGACGACGCGCTCCGAGACCACCAAGCAGTTCACCACGGCGATGTGGTGGATCCTCGCGATCGTGCTGCTCGCCTATGTCGGATTCACGGCGGCCGTGCTCGGGTTCGTGTTCTCGGCGTCGGCGACCGGCGCCATCGGAGGGGCCGGCGCTCCGCAGATCCCGGAGGAGAGCCTGCCGCCGGTCCTCTACAGCACCGCGACCTCGGTCGGCTACGTCTTCCCGCTCCTGATCGGCACGCTCATGGTCACGAGCGAGTTCCGGCACAAGACCCTCACTCCGACCTTCCTGGCGACCCCGCGGCGCGGAACGGTCCTGTGGGCGAAGCTCGTCGTCGGCGTCCTCCTCGGACTGCTGTACGGCGTCGTGGGGGTCGTGGCGGCGGTCGTCCCGTCGGCGGCGTTCCTCGCGGGGTACGGAGTCGAGACCGGCTTCGCGTCGTCCGAGACCTGGGCGATGCTGGGGCGGATGCTGCTGGCCTACGTCCTTTGGGTGTTCATCGGCATCGGGATCGGCGCGCTCGTGCGCAATCAGGTCGGCGCCATCGTGGGCGTGCTCGTCTTCACCCAGTTCCTGGAGCCGGTCGCGCGAGCGGCGGCCTCCTTCGTCGACGGGCTGGACGACGTGACGCAGTATCTGCCCGGCGCGGCGAGCGATGCCCTCGTCGGCGCGAGCGTCTTCTCCGTCAGCATGCCTCAGACCGGCGCCGCGACCGAGGGACTCGAGTGGTGGGCCGGAGGGCTCGTGCTGCTCGGGTACGCGGCCGTGCTCGTCGCGGTCGGGTATCTGACGAGCTGGCGCCGCGACGTCAGCTGACCCCGGGCGCCCGAAGGAAGGTGAGCACCGCCAGCACCCGCCGGTGCGAGGTCGGCTCGTCGACGAGGCCGAGCTTCAGGAAGATGCTTGTGACGTGGGTCTCGACGGTGCGGTCGGCGATGTGCAGACGCGCGGCGATCGCACTATTCGACAGCCCTTCCGCGACCAGGGCGAGAACGTCCCGCTCGCGCGCCGAGAGGGCGTCCAGCGGATCGGCGGCGCGGCGCCGGCCGAGCAGGCGCGTCACGATCGTGGGGTCGATGACGGTCTCGCCCTCGTCGATGCGGCGCAGGGCGTCGACAAGCATGCCGATGTCGGCGAGCCGGTCCTTCAGCAGGTAGCCGGTCCGCTCGGGGACGTCCTCGATGAGCCGCATGGCGTACGACGACTCGAGATACTGCGAGAGCACGAGGATGCCGAGCGCCGGGTTCCGCTCGCGCAGGTCGGCGGCCGCACGCAATCCCTCATCGGTGAAGCTCGGCGGCATCCGGATGTCGATGACGGCGACCTCCGGCTTCACGTCTTCCACGAGAGGCGTCAACGCGACGGCGTCAGCGGCCTGTCCGACGACATCGACCCCGGCCTCGCGCAGCATCCTGACGATTCCCTCCCGAGTGAGCAGGGAGTCATCCGCGACCACTACGCGCACGGCAGCACCACCTGCCAGGCGTCTTCCCACTCCTCCACAGAACCTCCCAGAGCACTGACGCGATCCTCCAGCGGGGCCACGACGGCGGCCCGAGACGGTCTGGCGTGGACCGTGACGGACTCCGGGCCGGCCCGCACCGTGAACGAGAGCGGCCGGAACGGATCCGCCGCCCCGACGGCGTGGCGTGCCAAGAGGTAGATGGTGCGCTCGATGGCCGGCGGCGGCCGGGCCGGCACGTCGACGTCCGTCTCGAGCACGATCGGCGAGTCCTCCGCGAGCCGATCGAGTGAGGCCTCGACGCCGAGGTCGTCGACGACGGCCGGGAAGACGCCGTGCGCGATCGCGCGCGTGCGCTCGAGGAGGTCGGCCGCCTCCGCGCCGAACGTGCTCGCCTCTCGGCTGCCGGCGCCCGCGGCCAGCGCGAGGTCGTAGCGCAGGACGAGGAGGTCCTGCTGCAGTCCGTCGTGCAGATCCCTCTCGAGCAGGCGGCGCGCCTCGTCGGCCGCCTCGACCACCCGCAGGCGTGACCGGAGCCGCTCGTCGAGCACCGCGCGGATCCGCGCCCGGAGGCCGGCATTCGCGATCGCCGCGAGCGCTGCCGGTCCCATCGCCGAGGCGAGCTCCTCCGCGCGGACGTCGGGAGCGTGGAGCAGGATGGCCACGACTTCCGCGCCGCGGCGCAGCGCGGTTGCCGCAGCACCGTGGTCGCCCGGCGTGGGGGTCCCGTCCATGGCGACGAGACCGCCCGTCGGCGTGGGGAAGGCGACTCGGGCGGCCGGATCGCGCAGCGCGCTGCGAAGGCGCGCCTCGAGCGCATCGTCGCCGAGCTCGGCCGTGAGCTCATCGGCGAGTCGCTCCATCGCCTGGCGGCGCCGGAGGACGCCCGTCGCCTGCGTGAGATGGGCGATCGCGAGGATGGCGAGCGCCATCGCCGCCAGCGCGGCGTCAGCCGCGTCCAGCCCGCTCCACAGTTCGGGCGCTGCGGCGTCGACCATCGACCACGTCAGCAGGGCGAGGGCCGGCACCGCTGCCCACCCGATCAGCACGGCGTACGACGCTGCCCGGCTCCGGACCAGTCTTCCCACCGCAAGGACAGTGCATCCGACGGCGACGGCTCCCACCGCCACCCGCGCCGCTGCGACCAGCTCCGGAACGGGCACGACGAGCGTGGATCCCGTCGCGCACGGTCCCCGGCACTCCGGGTCGAGGAACGGATCGCGAAAGGCGACGGTGACGACCACGGCGATCGCGCACACGAGCCACGCCGCGGCGACGGCGCGAGAGAAGCCATCGCGCCGACCCTGCCCACCGGCGTTCCCGTCCGCCGATACCGCGGCCAGCCGGGTGAGGGCGGGGACGGCGAGGGCGGGGATGGCTGCGGCGATCACGGCCACAGTCGGGGGAACCGCCGACCAGACGACGTAGACCGGCGCCACGGCGCAGAGGCCGACGACCGCGAGCGCCACCGTGCGCGCGAGTGCGTCAGGACCACCGACGAACGCCACGAGGGCCGCGGCCGCGACGACGGCGGCGGCGGCGATGCAGCCCACGGCCGCATCCGCCCCCGTCCACCCGGTGATGGGCCCCGGGCCCGCGCGTGTCTCACCGGCCGTCACGATGGACCCCGCACCAAGCACGCCTGCGGCGGCCAGGGCGATCAGCGCCCAGCCCGCCCAGCGGCCCATCGGCCCGCGGCTCGTCGGCAGAGAGCTCATGCGGGTACTCCCGCTGCAGATACCGGAAGCTCGGCGATGACCCGCGTGCCGTCCCCCGACGTTTCCAGCCGAAGCGCACCGGACCGTGCCTCCACTCGCTCGCGCAGCCCGTGAAGCCCTCCGCCGGCAACGACCTCCGCACGTCCGGTGCCGTCGTCCTCGATCGTCGCCCGACAGACACCCGCGTCGATCTCGACCAGGATCCGCACCACGGTCGCACGTGCGTGCTTGATCGCATTCGCGAACGCCTCCGCGCAGACGAAGAACACCGTCGTCGCGATGCCGGCGTCGATCCGCTCAGGGCTCGTGACCTCGACCCGGACAGGCGAGCCTTCCGCAAGACCGCGCAGGGCGGGCGCCAGTCCCTCCGCCAGTGTCGCGGGCGGGAGCCCTCCCTTCAGCGCGATCAGGTCGTCGAGCGCCCTGCCGGCGCTTGCCCGGGCGCGCTCGAGGTGTTCCGCCTGAGCCGGCTGGCTGTCGCGCACGGCGTCCTCGATCGCCCCCACCAGATGCCTCAGCGGTTCACCGACCTCACAGTCGAGCCGGTGACGCAGCTGCTCACGTTCCTCTTCGGCGGCGTCGATGAGACGCGCTTTCGACAGCGCGACCTCAGTGAGTCGCAGCGCGAGCTCTCGGTCCAGGCGATCTCGCTCGAGGGCGAGGGCGGTCACCCGCCGGATCCCTTCGCGTACAGCGGGATCGGACAGGCGGCCGGCGTCCGCGACGACCGCGATCCGCTCCGCCCCGTCGAAGAGGACCACAGTGCGCCCCGGGCGCGGGTTGTCGAGCGGCCGACCCTCGGCATCCTCGAACACCGCGCGATCGCCGTCCCAGCGGCCCACACGCAGCCCGGGGTCCCCGACGGCTGCCGCCAGACGCTCCGAAAGCCCCTCGGCTCCGGCGGGGAGGCTGATCAACTCGTCGGCCGTACGAACCGCCGAGGTACGGCGCTCCCCGACGAGGAACAGGGCGGCGACGGCCGCCACACCCAGCGCATAGACGACCGCCCGAACGCCGAGGAGCGCAGGGTCGGGAGCGACGACGTGCCACACGGCAGAGCCGGCGATCACCGCCGCGAACAGCAGTCCCGCCGGCAGGGCGCCTTCCGCCAGGACTCTGCGACAGATGGTCAGCACGACGACGAGGGCGACAGCCAGGACGAGGGCCGCGGCATCCCGTCCCCACACGGTCGGCGGCACCGAGACGACGATCGCTGTGATCACAGCGGTCCGAGCGAGCGGCGAAGCCGGCCACGCACGCGGCGCGGCGAGGAGGAGCAGGACGATGGCACCCCGGTGCCAGAAGACCGCGGCGGGGAGTACCGACCCGAGCGACCACGCGAGGGCGGAGGCACCGGCCGTGATCGCGAGACCGGGATGGCGAGGAAGCGCGGCGGCGCTCACGAGTGCGAAGGCGATGACGACGACGGCATCCGTCGCCCACAGCCATAGCGCATCGACGTCGTAGGCCACAGAGGCGGTGCAGCCTCCCCACATCGCCCCCGCCGCGACGATGCCGGCGCGAGCGGCCGCGACGGCGGTCGTCACGGATCCATGTTCCCACCGGGCGGCGCCGTCCGCCTCCGTGCGAGCCACGATGCGGCACGCGTGACTCGCGAGCATACTGACGGTGGAGGTGTCGGATGCTGGCACGGCGCTGCCTCGGGATCATCGCCGCGACCGGAGCAGTCGCGGCGCTCGCCGGGTGCGGCAGCGTCTCCGCGTCGAAATCCGGCGGCGGCGTGACGGCGGAGACCGTCACCCTTCTCTTGGCAGACGGAGAGGGCCGGCCCGCATCCGACGCGGCACGCATCTTCGCGGACGCGCTCGAGGACATTTCCTCGGGCGCTCTGATGGTCGAGGTCGAGCACCGGGCGCATCTGGGCGACCGGGCCGATGAGCCGGGCGCCGAGAACGAGTACGAAGGCGTACCGTACGAGGACGTGACGCGGATGCTGCTGGACGGGGCCGGGGAGGTGGCCGTCGTCCCCGACTTCACGCTGGCCGAAGCCGGCGCGGCCAGTCTTCTGGCGCTGAAGGCCCCCTTCGCCGTCGACAGCGATGCCCTGATGACGAGGGTCGCCGAGCAGCTGTCCGACCGCCTGTTGGAGGGCATCGACGAGCTCGGCGCCCGGGGACTCGCGCTGCTGCCGGAGTCCCTCCGTCACCCGGTCGGGTTCTCGGCGCCCTTCGAGTCCGTTCCCGACTTCGCAGGAGCCTCGCTCCGCGTCGTGGATCCGTATGTCGGCCGCACGTTGGAGGCACTCGGCGCAACCGCCGTCCAGCTGGAGGGCGACTTCGGCGAGGCGGTCTTCTCCGGCAGGGTGCAGGGCGCCGAGAGCGCCTTCGCGCAGCGCGCGAGCCTGCCGGTGACCGGCATCTTCACCTCGGATGTGACCCTCGGCGCCAAGTTCAACGTGGTCGTCGCCTCGGGACCGTGGTTCGCGACACTCGCGCCGCAGGAGCGCGAGTGGGTCGAGAGAGCCGCCGAGCGGACGCGGGAGGAAGTCCTCGCCGCCCACCGGACGGATCCGGCGGAAGGCGCCGTCTACTGCGACGAAGGCGGGTGGGTCGTGCACGCGGGGAGCGCGGCGCAGCGCGATCTGCTCGACCGCGTGCGGCCGATCGTGGACCAGGTCACCGCCGATCCCGTGGCAGGACCGCTCTTCGAGGACGTCCTCGCGCTGCGCGACGAGCTCGCCGACGCCCCGCGCGTTGCGACGCCGTGCGAGCCCGAGCTGACGACGACGGCGGCGGCGCCTCCGGACACCGCCGGCGTCTTCCCAGAGGGCACCTACCGCGCCGAACTGACGGTGGAGGACTTCACCTCGGCCGGCGTCGACGCGTCGTTCGCGCACGATCATGACGGGATCTGGACGCTCACGTTCCGGGACGGACGGGTCTGGGACATCGGATGTCCCGGCTCGACGTACGCCGTCGTCGGGGATCGGGTCGTCGTCACTCTCGGTCGCGGAGAGGCGGCGTGCGGCTCGGTCGCCGGGCAGGAGCTGTTCAGCGCGCGATGGGATTTGGAGGACGGTGTGCTCCGGTTCCTCGACGTCGGTCCCGGCGCGAACGGACCCAGTGGGAAGGCGTCCTCCGAAGTGCTGTGGGGCAGCCAGGACTGGGTCCGGATCCGCTGATCTCTCCTCGTGGACAGCCACGACCCGGCATCCCGGTCCGTCGCGGCTGGCGACGGGCGAACGTCTGCGAGATCCCGCGGCCGCCACGATGAGGCGGACACCCCGGCGGTCATAGCGTTCCGGAAGCGGAACGCATCGGCCCGAGGAGGACCCCATGAACAGGACGCCGCAGCTCGCACTCGCCATGACCGTCGTCGCGGTCGCCGGGCTCGGCCTCACGGCCTGCGCGGGACCCGCGGCCGAGCCGCTGCAGCCGACGACGCTCAGAATGCTGCACATCGACGGCGGGGCAGAGCTCGACCCGGGAGTTGATTGGTTCGCGGAAGCGGTCTCCGAGGAGAGCGACGGCGTCGTGACGATCGAGGTCGTCCGAAGCTGCTGCGAGGATCGGCCCACGATCGAGGAGGAGCTCGTGGCCAAGGTCGCGGCAGGCGAGGCGGAGCTCGGGTGGGTGGGGACGCGCGTCTTCGAGGGACTGGGCGTCGATGCCCTGCTTCCTCTCACGGCTCCCTTCCTTCTCGACGGCTACGCGCAGCAGCAGGCGATTCTCGGCTCCGAGGAGGCTGAGGCGGCCCTCGCCGCCGTCGATGCCGCCGGCGTGACCGGTATCGCCCTGATGCCCGGAGCCGTGCGCCGACCGCTCGCGGCGCAGTCGGCGATCGTCGGCCCCGACGACTGGTCCGGACAGGTCGTCGCGTCGTTCCACTCCGGGCAGAACGCGCGGAGCTTCGAGCTTCTCGACGCGTCACCCGTCGACGTGAGCTTCGAAGAGCGAGACACCGGCATCTTCGAGGGTTCTATCGCGGTGCTGGAGAACTCGCTCGTGATGCAGGACAGCGACCGCGAGGAGACCCTCCCGTACGCCACCGCCAACGTCGGTCTGTGGCCACGGGTGTCCGCGCTCGTGGCGAGCCCCGACGGCGTCGCAGCGGGCGATGAACGGGTGAGGCGCATCCTGCGGACGGCGGCGACGGCTGTGCTCGCACGAGCGGGCGAGCTCGCCGCCCTCGATCAGTCCGCTGCGGAATCGTCGTGCGCCAGCGGGGCGCGTCTCGCCGAGGCCTCGGCCGCGGATCTTGAGGCGCTCCGGGCGCGCGTGGCCCCGATCTGGGAGGAGCTCGCGGCGTCGGCGTCCACCCGCGACCTGTTCGAAACGGCCCGGTCGGTGCATGAGGCGACTCCCGCCGAGACGGTCGCGGTGCCGGCCGGATGCTCCGGCACGGCCTCGACCGATGCCGGAGGATCCGCGGATCCGGGCGACCTATCCGTGCTCAACGGCCGCTATCGCACGCCCGAGTACACGGTGGAGGGACTGCTGGCAGCCGGCCTCACGCCCACCGACGCGCGGAACGCGGCCGGATTCTTCACACTGGTGTTCGACGACGGCGCGTTCGAGCTGATCGCCGACCACGCCAGCGGCGAGGTCTTCGGGTGCGTCGGGTCCTACGCGGTGGAGGGCACGCGGGTGGTCGTCGATTACCTGCCGGGCGGCGACTGCGGGCCAGGCGGCGAGTTCTTCTCCGCCACCTACGCGGTTGACGCCGACGCGCTGACGCTCACCGCCATGGAGGGCCTGGAGAGCGACGTCTACCTGTTCTCGAGCAGCCCGCTCACGCGGGTGGGCTGACGGGGATCAGCTGACCCCGGGCGCGGGGACCGGGACGGCCGGCCGGCGCTTGCGCGGCCGGCGCGCCGCCTTCGCCGCGATGTCGGCCACGTCGGCGGCCGCGTCGTCGGCGGCGACGTCGAGTCGCAGAGCCTGGACGAGCGCGAGTCCGTGCCGGGTCGTCAGCACGACGCGCTGGAACTCGGGGTGACCCTCGAGGTCGATGACGACGCCGGCGCGGTGACGGCGGATGATCGCGAAGTCCTCGCTCCCCGCCGACTTCCACGTGCCCATGGCCACGACGCCGCGCACGTGCGTGCCGGGGCTGGGAACCCCGCGAAGCCACGTCCAGGCATCGTCTGTGAGCTGCACCTTGGAGATGGCGGATCGCTCGATCGCGACATTC
The DNA here is from genome assembly GCF_004362195.1 of Microbacterium sp. BK668. Taxonomy (NCBI): domain Bacteria; kingdom Bacillati; phylum Actinomycetota; class Actinomycetes; order Micrococcales; family Microbacteriaceae; genus Microbacterium; species Microbacterium sp. BK668. The sequence goes on along the minus strand of NZ_SNWG01000001.1, from coordinate 939,585 downwards.
CCCTTGTGGAATGCGAGGAGGCGCTCGGTGCCCGACAACACGACCTCGAGACGGGTCGAGTCCAGCAGAAGCGTCACCATGCGACTAGTCTGCCAGCGCCCTGGCGACGGAACGGAGCTGTTTGCTCACAGGACGGCAACGATCGGGCGACGCGGGCACCGGCGCGTCAGGGGGCGAACTCGTCCGCCGCGTGCGGGAGCGGGAACTGCGCCACCGCATCGATCAGCGCGTCGACCGTCTGCCGGTCGGCGACGACGTCGACCGAGAGACCGGCGCGGCGCGCGTCTTTCGCGGTGCGCGGTCCGATCGCGGCGATGAGGGTGGCTGGCGGGATGTCGGGGAACTGCGACTGCACCTGCTCCGCGACCGATCCACTCGTGACGAGGATCGCGTTGATGCGGCCGCTGCGCACGTCGTGCGCGATCTTCTCGGTGACCGGCACACCGACCGTGCGGTACGCCACGACGCTGCGCACGCGATGCCCGGCCTCCGACAGCATCCGTGTCAGAACGGGCTTGGCGATCTCACTGCGCAGGGTGAGCACATCCCGCGGCTCGGGCTCGAGGGCGATGAGCTGCTCGGCCATGCCCGCGGCGGAGTTGTCGCGCTCCGGGACGAGATCCACGCGATACCCGACGGCGAGGAGGGCCGCCGCTGTCGTCTCGCCGACCGCGGCGACCTTGGTCGAGGCGGGGATGACGGCGCGATAGGCGTAGAGCACGTCGACCGTCGTCGCGCTCGTGAGGGTCAGCCAGTCGAACGCCCCGTCGGCCAGGTCGCGCAGGGCCTCCTCGAGCGTCGCCTGATCGTTCGACGGGGCGAAGTTGATCAGCGGAGCGATCACGGGAACGGCGCCCTGCTTGCGCAGGGAGGCGGCCACGCCATCGCCCCAGGGTCCGCCGCGGGGGACGAGGACGCGCCACCCCGCGAGGGGTTTCGCAGGCTGCTGTGGTGAAGCGTTCATGGGGTCGACTCTCGTGGGTACAACTCGGTCAGCCGCCCCACGTTCGGACAGCCGACGTGCGACCGGGAACCCGCTCCCGAGGAGGGGTTCGCGACGTCGGCAGCATCCGCGCCATCGCACTGCCTGCCTCCGAGCATACCCCGGCGCCCGACGGGTGTCGGGGCAGCAGTCCTGCGCGGGACCGGGGCACGACCGGAGCGGAAGCGGATCAGCGCGTGTATGAGCGCACGATCGCCCACACGATCGCCCCCACGACGCCGGCGGCCGTCGCGACGATCGCCGTCGCGGCGACGGGATTGTCGCGGCTGAACTCGCGAGCGGTGCGACGGGCCCGCGTGCTCGCACGGGTGAGCCGGCGGGGGACGTTGGCCTTGACCTCGATCGCGGCGAGGGTCGCCTTGAGCTCGGCGCGGGCCTTCTCGACCGGGTCGGTGATGCCGAGCGGGACGGCGGTGCGGGGCACCGGGACCTCAGAGCTCATCGCGCACTGCCTCCACATCCATGACGATCGACTGAGCGGGGTTCTGGCTCTTGACCACCTTGCGCCAGCGCAGGTAGCCGAGCAGGCCGCAGAGCGCTGCGCCGAGGATCAGCACGACGAGCACGATGAGCGACGCGACCCAGACCGGCATCCACGACGAGAGGCCGATGATGATGAAGGCCAAGAGGAGCGGGATCGACCAGAAGAGCAGGAAGAGCGCTCCGATGATCCAGCCCGACCCGATGCCGGCGTCCTTCGACGTGCGCCGGATCCAGGCCTTGGCCGCCTCGACCTCGGCCATCACCAGGTTGCGGATGAGGTCGGGCACATCGCCGACGAGAGTCAGCAGACTCTCGTCGGCGCGGTCGCGGAATCCGCGCGGAGTCGTCATGTCACGCTCCGCCGCGGCCGGCGCCGGCGCTGTCGTCGATCACGTCGTCGACGGCGTCCTGCGCAGCTGCGGCGGAGGTGCCGGCGGCCCTGCCGATGTCGTCGGCGGACTCCTTGCCGACCTTGATCGAGGCATCCAGTCTCTGGCCGGGGGTGCCCTTGGACGTCGCCGCCTTCGTCACCTTGACGGCGCTGTCCCACAGCGTCGACGGAAGCGCCATGGCGCTCGACTTGGCGAAGTCCTTGACCTTGTCGACCTGATCCTGCACCGGGTCCATGTTCCAGACCTTGAGCGCCTGCGACTTGATCTGCTCGTACCGTTCGCGGCCTGCGCGCGAACCGAGCACGTAGCCTGCTGCGAGACCGATGACGAGTCCTACTTTGCCTTTCATGGCGCGTCTCCTCACGCTCGGGGGGTGCTGCGTCATCCCAGGTTAGTGCGGCATGCCGCTCACGGCATCCGCCCTTGACAGATCGGCGCCGGGTGGGGAGCGGTCAGACCGCCGAACCGCCGAAGAGGGCGCGGCGGCGCACCCGCTCCGCCTCCGCGATCGAGTCGGGCACGATCTGCGCGAGTCCCGATCCTGCGAGCCATCCGCCCGCCGCCGCGAGTCCGGGGACGGCTCGGATGGCGGCTCGCGCGGCCGCCGCGGCGTCGGCATGACCGAGCGCCGAGGCCGGGGTCGGCGGAGCGAAACGCTCGCGCGCAGCGCCGCTGACCTCTCCGACAGACACGCCGAGAAGAGCGGATGCCTCGTCCGCCGCGAGCCGGAAGGCGTCGCCGTCGTCGAGTCCGCCGGTGACGGGCGGGGCTCCCGCGGTGCCGAACGACACCCGGAGGATGCGGATCCCCTCCCCCGCGAGCATCGGAAGCCACGGCCATCGCGCGGTCGAGTCGACGACACCGACAGCGCGCGCGGTGCCGGGCAGGGGGTGGACGGCGCCGCGGCTGCCGTCGATCCGCGTCGTTCTCACCACGAGGGTGACGACCTCGACGGCGGGACTCGGCTCCGCCGGCGCATCGAGTGCCGGGACGAGGGGGGCGAGCAGGCGGCGGGCGCCGTGCTCGGGGAGCGCGACGATGACGTCGTCCGCGGGGTCGAGCGCCGGGAGGTCGCCGGATGCCGGCGCGTGTGCCACCGTCCACCGCCCGTCCGCGCGTCGCTCGATCCGCGTGGCCGCGCGACCGAGGACGATCTCGGCTCCGAGCCCTTCGAGCCGCCGGCGCAGCGCGTCGACGAGGCCGGCCGTCCCGCCGACGAGCCCCTCCAGCCCGCCGCCGCCCTTGCGCCTGTCGACGAGAAGGTCGGCGACGGCTCCGCTCAGCGAGCCGGTGCGCGTGAGCGCTGTGCTGAGGCCCGGTGCAACCCCTTCCACGTCGATGTCGTCGGGGTGGATGCCGTAGACGCCGAGGCTCAGGGGAGCGACGAGCCGGTCGAGCACCGCGGCCCCCATGCGCGAGCGCACCAGTGCGCCGAGGCTGCGCTCCTTGCCGATCGTGAGCGGGGGACGGAGGCGGTCGACGTACGCGCGCCACGTGCCGCTCCAGCCGATGATGCGCCGGACGTCCTCGTCCCAGGGGTTCTCCGGGATCCCCGCGATCGTCCCGTCCGGAAGCGGGGCGGCCCCCGAAGGCAGCCCGGCGATCCACGTGCGCGCGTCGCGCGCAGGGACGATCCGGTCTTCGAGCCCGAGTTCCCGCACGAGCGCGCGCACCGCGGCGCCGCGCGACGACCAGCCCTCGACGGCCGCATCGAGCTCGAGGCCGGCGACCTGGATGGTGCGGAGGTTGCCTCCGAGGCGATCGGATGCCTCGACGAGCGTCACGCGGAGCCCGACCTTGGCGCACTCCAGCGCTGCCACGAGGCCCGCGATGCCCCCGCCCACGACGACGACGTGCCGCTCGTGGGCAGCCTCCGCGAGTTCTTCGAGCTCGCGGTCCGCGGCACTGTCGCTCATCCCGGCCTCCCCCACCATCCTCGCACCGGTGCCGTCCGGCCCTTCGACGAGGCGAGCGACCGGAGGATCAGTCTCCGACCCCGGTGGCCGGAGCATCCTGGCCGCCGAGCCGCGCCGGTGCGAGACTGGCGGCATGACGCTCCACATCACGGGTGACCCCGACGCGGACCGCCTGCTCACCGACGATCCGCTCGCCCTCCTCCTGGGCATGCTGCTGGATCAGCAGATCCCCATGGAGACGGCGTTCGGCGGCCCGCTCAAGCTCCAGCAGCGCCTCGGCTCGCTCGACGCCGCGACGATCGCGGGCTACGACCCCGAGGCGTTCGTCGAGGTCTTCAAGCGGCCGCCGTCGGTGCACCGCTTCCCGGGGTCCATGGCGGCGCGCGTGCAGTCGCTGTGCGCGGCGATCGAGCGGGACTGGGGAGGGGATGCCGCGGCGCTCTGGAGGCGAGACGAGCCCGACGGGCGGGAAGTGCTGCGGCGCCTGACAGCCCTGCCGGGATTCGGCGAGCAGAAGGCGAAGATCTTCCTCGCGCTGCTCGGGAAGCAGTACGGATTCGCCGGCGATGGGTGGCGCGAGGCATCCACCCCCTACGGCGAGGAGGGCTCGTTCCGCAGCGTCGCCGACATCACGAGCGCCGAGTCGCTCGCCGCGGTGCGCGAGCACAAGCGCGCGATGAAGGCAGCCGCCAAGGAGGCGGCGCGATGAAGCCCACCGGCGGCGACGTGAACGAGTTCCTCGCCGCGGTGACGCCGGCCGTCCGCCGGCGCGACGCCGAGACGATGGTCCGGCTCCTGTCGGAGGTCTCGGGCCGCGAGCCCGTCCTATGGGGGACGATCGTCGGCTTCGGCTCGTACCACTACCGGTATCCCACCGGGACCGAGGGCGACGCGCCCCTCCTCGGCTTCGCTCCGCGTCGTCAGGCCACCACGGTCTATCTGCTCGATCCGCGCGACGACGGTGGCCCCGACCTGACCGGGCTCGGCCCGCACACCACCGGCGCATCGTGCCTCTACCTGAAGGACCTCGCAGACATCGATCTCGACGTCCTGCGCCGCGCCGTGAAGCGCTCGCTCGAGCGGCTGACGTCGGGCGAGATCGAGTACGCAGAGATCACCGTCACGGGCTGACCCCCCGCCCCGGCCCGAGGAGTGCGGGCGAGCGCCACAGTTTCCTGCGAGCGCTACGTCGATCGGTGCAGCGCTCGCAGGAAAGTGGCGCGCTCGCTCGGCAGGGGACCGATGATCCGACCCGCAGGCCCGGGAAGGCGTCCGTCTAGACTCGGAAGGTTCCCTCGGGGGGAAGCACTTCGTGATGACGACACTGGACCACACGACACCGGCCGCCGTCGATCCGCTCATCCTCACGGCGCCCGCGCGCGCCGGGCAGCGGGTCGCCGCGCTCGCCGTCGACGTCCTCGTTCCCGTCGCCGTGGCCGCCGTCGCCGCGCTCCTCTTCCGCACGGGGGTCCCGGCGGCGGGATGGATCCTCGCGCTGCTGACCCTCGCTCTCGTGTTCGGCACGACCGCCGCGCTCGGCCGGTCGGGCCGCACGCCCGGGCGCCTGGCGGCGGGAACGCGCACGGTCGAGCGCTCCACCGGCGCGGCGGCCGGGGCATCCGTCCTCGCGAAGCTCGTGTCCGGGCGCCTGGGCACCTACGACATCCACCGCGGCCGCGATCCGTTCGCTCCCGCGCTCGCCCCGTTCGCCTTCCCCGCCCGGCAGCCCGCCGCCGTCACGCCGGCGCGCACCTCGCTGTCGCCGGTCGTCGAGCTCGACTCGGGGCAGCGGTTCCCCCTCCATGGGCCGCTCGTACTCGGCCGCAATCCCTCGACGCCGGCCGACGCCCCCGCGGAGGTGTATCGCTGGGCGGACCTGTCGCGGACCCTCTCGAAGTCCCACGCGCGCTTCGAGTGGGACGGACGGGTCGTCTGGGTGACGGACCTCGGTTCGACGAACGGGACGTTCGTGCGGACCGCTAGCGGGGCGCAGCCGCTTCTCGCCCACCAGCGCACGCCGCTGCCCGCCGACGCCGCGCTCGAACTGGGCGATCGGGTCGTCACTGTGAGGGTGCCGGCATGAGCGCCGGGACGATCGACCATCCGCTCCTGGACGGAGCGGGACCGGGCTGGGCCGCCACCGAGACTCGGGCGGACGTCGTCGCGCTGACGGTCGGAATGAGCGACTTCTTGCACCGCGTCGCGTCGGGCGGCGACCGGCCGATCGTCGTCTCGGGCGAGCACTCGCGGATGACCCGGCCCCTGGCCGAGGCCCTGTCGGCGGTGCGGGGGCACTGGGTCGTCCGCACACCGGAGGACGGCTGCTACGACACCCGCACCGGAGCGCCTCTGGCGGCCCCGCAGGCCGTCCTCGAGCTCCCGCCGCATCCGTCGCGGGACGCCGTCCACCCGGCCTTCCTCCGCGCGGCGGTCTCGAACCGGCTGCAGCTCGTCGCAACCGTATCGACGCGGCACCGGGCGAGCCGGCCCATCCGGCTCGGCGGCGTGCTGGAGGCCGCATCCGAGCGGTTCGCGCGGCGGGCGCCGGAGGCCTGGGGCCCCACCGAGCCGCTCGTGGGCCCGTGGGACCGCGACGACCTTACCGAGCGCACGCGCCGGCGACTCCCCCTGGACAGCCGCTGGGCCGCCGTGACGCCGGGCGAGCACCCCGTGATCGCGACGATCGCCCTCGCTCGCACGTCGGAGGGGGTCGAGGAGACGACCCGGGTGTGGGCCGATGTCGCCGGTCCGGGCGACGACGGCGCCGACGGGCTGGCCCTCGCAGCGCGCGAGTTCCTGTCGCGGGCTGCCGGGATCGGGATGCCGCTGCTCGGCGTCGCCTTCGCCGCCCTCGGCTCGCCCGACCTCGCGCGTCGATCGACCGCCGGGATGCAGCCCGAGCCGCTCGCGATGCTCGTCGGCCCGCCCGGCGTGCGAGCCTCCGGCATCGACGCGAGGCGCTGGGCCGCCGACTTCGGCGCGGCCGTCGTGGGCAGCCCGCGACTGCCCGGAGTGCTGGTCAGCCTGGGATCGCCCGCGGGTGGCGGGTGGAATCGCCTCGCCGAGGTGCTCGGCACGCTCGATCCGGATCGGGTCGCGGGTCTGCTCTCGGCAGCGCCTCAGGTCGCCGCGCGCCTGCGTGCGCGTGTCGGCGACGTCACACAGACGGAAGGGGACCGCTGATGCCGGACCAGCGCGACACCGTGCTCATCGAGCAGGCGAGGATCCAGCGCATGCGCCTCGGATCCGCCCTGCTGTACGGCCGGATCGACGAGCGGCGCACCGTCAACGACCACTTCAAGCGGCTGATCGGGTCACTCATCCTCGCGGCCGTCGTGTGCGCCGTCTGCGTCGGCATCTCGTTCGTCGTGCAGCTGCTCGCGGGGCAGCGCGCCGCCGGCCCTGCGCCGGCGAGCACCTCCGTCTCGGCACCTCCCTTCGACTCGATCCCCTCAGGAGCATCGTGAGCCTCCACACCCGGCTGACGGTCGCCGGCACCACCCGCCGGGCCGAGGTCGTCGTCTCGAGCGACGAGCCCCTCGGCGCCGTCCTCCCTCGTCTCCTCGACCTCCTGGGCGAGACCGGCGGCACGGTCGCACGGCCGCTGACCCTGGTGGCCGCCGACGGCGAGCAGCTCGACATCGGCCGCTCACCGCAGCAGCTCGATCTGGGCGACGGGGCGCTGCTGCGCCTCGTCCCGCTCGACGCCGCGCCGCCGCCTCCCGTCGTCATCGACGTGACGGATGCCGCGGCCGATGCGCTCGAGGCGCGCCCGGACCGCTGGGACGACCGCGCCCGCATGATCGCCGGGGCGACGGGGATCGCGCTCGCCGCCGCTGCCGCGGGGCTCATCGCCCCCTATGGCAGCGCCCTCGCCGCCGCGTGGACCCTCCTTCTTGCCGTCGTCGTGCTCCTGGGCATCGCCACCCTGCTGGGCTTGCTGCGCCTTGCGGGAGTCTCGGGATGCGTCGGCGCGGCCGCCGCGGGGCTCCTCCTCCCTCTCGGGCTCGCCGGCGCGACGGCCGCCGGCGCCGGAGGGTACGACTCGGCGAGCGCAGCCCTGCTCGGCGCCGCCGTCGTGATCGCGACGGGCTCGACCGTCGTCCTGCTCGCGCTCGGAGTGGCCCTGCGGCGACCGGGCGCCGCCGCCGGCGGAGCCGTCGGCGCGGTCCTCGCGTCGATCCTGCTCGCCCTCCTCCTTCTCGGTGTCGGGCCGGCCGCCGCCGCGGCCGTGGCGGGAACTCTCGCGGCCTTCGCGACCGGCCCGCTCCCCTGGATCGCCCTCTCCGCATCGGGCGTCACGCGGCTCGACCAGGGGGTCGCAGCGGGCGAGCGTGTCGAGCGGCCGCGCGCCTTCGCGTCGATCGCCGACGCCTATTCGGCGCTCGCCTGGAGCGTCGTGACCGTGTCGGCGGTGCTGGCCGTGACCGGCGTCGCCCTCGTGCTCGCCTCGGAGCTGTGGAGCGGGCTGCTCGCCGTGGCGTTCGCGCTCATCGCCGCGCTGCGTGTGCGCGCCTTCCCGCTGCGTACGCAGGTGTGGTCGCTCCTCGCCGCCGCGGCGGCGATCGCTTCCACCGCCCTCCTCACTCAGCTCGCCGGGCCGCTCGCGTGGGTCGGCGTCGCGATCGCCGCCCTCGCCGCCATCGTTCTCGGCGCCGCGGTGCTCGCACGCCCCGCTCCGCATCAGCGCGCGCGCCTGCGCGGCGCGGGCAACGTGATCGAGACGCTCGCCGTGGTGGCGCTGCTTCCCCTGCTCCTCGGCGCGCTCGGCATCTACGCCGAGCTCCTCGGGATGTTCGGCGGCGGCTCATGACCGGAATCGACCCTCGCGACCTGCCGGCCGCACTCTTGGGCAGCGCAGCGGGCCGGGGCAGCCGGCTGACGGAATGGGATGCCTCGATCCGAGGCGCCGGCACCGGAGCCCGCCGCCTGGGCTTCGTGTCGCTCGCGCCCGGGGCGGGCGCCACGAC